>JBDHYH010000015.1:0-47509 GCA_039811325.1 Chitinophagaceae bacterium
CTTCCTTCTTTGAAGCGAATCTTGCATTGACACAGGAATTACCGCCTTTTAACTTGTTTGATAATGATAACAAAGTGTATTCCCGCTCCAGGATGCTGCCTCCGGCCAAGATCAGTTCTACAACGTTTCTGAACGCCATCGTGAGTGAGGGCTCCATCGTTCATGCTTCGCGTATTGAAAATTGCGTTATTGGTATTCGTACAAGGATTGGTTCTGGCACAAAGATTAACCGCTGTTACGTAATGGGATCTGATTTTTATGAAACTATTGAAGATATGGCTTACGCACATGAAAAGGGAATTCCCAAACTCGGAATAGGTGATAACTGCGTTATTGAAAATGCCATTATTGATAAGAATGCACGTATAGGCAATAACGTTAAGATCAACGGTGGAATTCATTTAGCGGATACTGACAATGCACTTTATACAGTGAAAGATGGAATAGTGGTGGTGAAAAAGGGTGCAATACTGCCCGATAACTTTTCGATAGCATAGTACTGAATTAAAAACCCGGAAATTTATATGCAGCAGTGGGAACACCGGTTGCTTCTTTTGCATAATGGAGAGGATAATTGTATCAATTAGTTTCTTTACGTAAATAAGTAGCGATTTTATTCCAGAGGCTAAATTGGCAATCCGTATTGCGGGCATACTGTTCAATGGTAAATCCTTCTGACATCGTAACAAACGATAATCCTTCTCCGGGCTGGGTTCATCATCTTCATTATATTTAACGCCTGTCATTGGAAAGGCCTTTATGAACAAAGTGACATTGAAACATAAACTTTCAAATCTGAGAAAAATGGAAATCATTAAACTAAAGCGGAGAGTGAAGATGCTTACTTTCCTTGTTATTGGTAGCAACCTGGTCTTAGCAGCACTATTGCTTACAGGATTCAAAGAAAACAAGGTGGATGGGCGTTTTGATGAAATAACTGTGAAACGGATCAATGTAGTGAGCGAGAAAGGTGACAGTCTGCGAATGGTGATCAGTAACAAACACAGGCAACATCCCGGCATACTCAACGGAATACAACTTCCACCAAGAGAGCGCGAGGCTGGTATCATTTTTTTTAATTCTACAGGAGATGAATGTGGAGGGCTGCTATTTGATGGCAACAAGGAAGATGCGGGATTAGTATTGTCTGTAGATAAATTCCGGGACGACCAGGTGATGCAGCTTCAATACATGGAAAACACACAAAATTATAAACGAAAATATGGATTGCAACTTTGGGATTACCCCAGGGAAAACTCCTTGCAGGATCGTTTGGAAAGATTTCAGGCAATACAGTTATTAAAGACGCCGGAGGAACAGGAAATAGCTTATCAAAAAATGAAGGCCGATAGCCTGCTGATGACAGACCGCCTTTTCATTGGAAGGGACTATTCAGAAAATGTAGGTTTGTTTATCAGAGACAGAAATGGGATTCCAAGGATCAGGATTTATATTGACAAGGATAATAATCCAAGGATAGAAAAGCTAAGTACAGGGGGTAAAGTGATAAAGTGATCTTAACAGGTCTGAGTAGCTGTATGAATTTCATGATGGGCAACGGTCATAAAATTAGTTCCTGAGTTTAATTGAACAAAAAAAATCAATGGCAAGTCTTTCATCTTTGCGGTCTGAAATGAAATTTCTTTCTGACCCTGTACGTGCACAGCATCTTCAGCGCTTCTTTAAAACAGGGAAGGGTGAATATGCTGAAGGTGATAAAATGATGGGCATTACGGTACCTGTGCAAAGAACGCTGGTAAGGAAATACCTGGGCCTTTCATTGCAAGATGTAGCAAAAATATTGAAAAGCCAATGGCACGAAGAAAGACTAACAGCACTACTGATCTTAGTGAAACAATTTCAAAAAGGAAATGATGAACAACAAAAAGAAATTTTTGAATTGTATTTAAAAAACACAAGGTTTATCAATAACTGGGATTTGGTAGATGCTTCTGCAGAATATATTGTTGGCGCATGGCTCGAAGATCGGGATAAAGGTTTGCTGATTGATTTAGCACATTCTGAATTGCTTTGGGACAGGCGGATAGCAATGCTCGCTTCCTTTTGTTATATCAAAAAAGGAAACCCGGAATGGGCTTTGAAAATTGCTGAGATATTAGTGTCAGACCAGCAAGATCTGATACAAAAGGCAGTGGGATGGATGCTTCGTGAAGTGGGAAAGCGCTGTTCTCCCGGAGCAGAGGAAGCTTTCCTGGAAAAACATTTCAGGAAGATGCCCCGCACTATGCTGAGATATGCAATTGAAAGATTTGAAGAACCAAAGCGTTTGAAATGGCTGAGGGGAGAATGTGGGGTTTAAGTTCACAGGATGGATAGAGCTTTGGATTTTCGTGACCCATGTTTTCAGTAATGATAAAATTAGTCAGCCTTAATTTTTCTTTCAAACGAAGACATTCATCGCACTTGATAAAAGCAAAGAACTTGTTGCCGGGTCAGAACAAATTTTCATGATTTAAAAGGGCCTGTTAATTGAATATTCAGCCTGTTAACTTTTTCCAGGCGATTTCAAATTGGTCATTTTCAGGGTTTAAAAGACCAGGAATAATGGTCAAAATCAGTCAGCGAATCATTTTGTAATAAAATGAAGGCAAGGCCTTGAAGAAAGCTTTCTGAAACTGGTTTTGGCTAACTTCCTTTGATCTATGAAAAAGTAAAAAGATAAACGATGTTGAGAATGTTTTTTTTTGACGCTATCGGGTGGAAAAAACAGCCAGGTAGGTAAAGATTCAATTGCATATATTTTGGAATTTTATTCTCAAAAGGTACCACACAAACCCAACATCAAAATCGCTTTACCTGGTTCTGGAAATAGACATTAAAGCGGCAAACCTTTGCCATACCGGGCGGGGATAGTAATCTTTCAAAGAAAATATTGCAAAGGATATTCTTGCCCATTGCTATCTTGATTTACCTGGACGAATGATTCGGAAATCTATGATGTTGCTATCAAACACTTCTTGATTTTGAAAAATCAGAAGGGAGTGATTTTCATTCTTCCGATTTATCTGAAGTTATTTTTCTTCAATCTCATGTACTACTTTTTCTAACCGGTTTATTTGTTCATTCAATTGCTGTTCCTGCCTCTGAGCTATTTTTCTGTGAAAATAAAACCATGTGAAGACGATCCATCCAAGCGTAAGCGTGTAAGCGATGATACCGAAGAGTAAGCTGCGTTTTGCAAACTCTATCATGTACAGACAAAGCCCGGTGGTAAGCAGAATGTAGTACGGAAGAATTCCTTTTTGCCTGATGGCTTGCTGCACATTTCTGTAGCGAATCATTTGCTGTAGAAACATCCTGTTCTCTGAAGCCGGATCGCTTTTTCTCAGCAATAATTGCATGAGTCGTGAATTGAAAAATACGCCTAAGAGGATGGCGACAAGTACAATGATGATCCCCGCCTTTGTTGTCCACTGTTCGAAATGAAAATACCAGCCAACAAAGCCAACCCAGAAAAAGGTAAGAGCCATTATTACTACTCCAATGATATTTTTCCGCAACATTTTCCTATGCGTTCTCTTTATTTGTTTTACGATGGTGTTGGCATCAGGCAAGTCGTTATCCTTACCTGACTGCCAGAGTTTTTGAATGTTGTCAAAGTCTTGCATATTCATTAAATCTTTCGGTTAATGTTTGTTTGATACGGTGAATCTTCACCCGGAGATTGCCTTCTGAAATTCCTGTGATCTCTGCTATTTCTTTTTGCGGCAAGCCCTCAAGCACCAGGGAAATAATTACTCTTTCGGATTCTCTCAGTGTGGAAATACATTTGTATAAGATGGCCAGGTGATCTTCGATTGGGGTCTCTGAATTGTCAGCGACCTGGAATGGCACTTCTGTAGTTTTCATCCGTGAATCGCGCTCTATCTGCCGCAGGCAGATGTTTGTGGCGATTCGGAATATCCAGGTTCCGATTGAAGATTCATTTCTGAATGTGTGCAGATTTTTCCATACCTGTATGAATGTTTCCTGCAGCAGGTCCTTTGCCCATTCGTGATCGTTCACATATCCCATGCACAAGCGGAATATCTTAGGACTGTATGATTCGTAAATCGATTCGAATTCCATTCTGCTTAATTCAAAAATTGATCTAATTGATTGAAGTACCATTCGGGATCATCATACATAATGAAGTGCAGGCCTTTCGTTGCGTATTCAAATTGGCCATTTTTCAGGTTTTTATATTGTTCTGCAATGCCTGGCTTGATGTTCGCAAAAGCATGCTCGAGCAATACAAGGGAAGGGCAGGTGATCTTTGAAAGCGCTGATCTCAAATCCGTATTCAGAAACTGGCAATATATTTCTGCCATGGTCTTTCGATCTGTCGTTACAGCCCATTGCAATACTTCTTTCAAATGTACGGTGTCAGCCATCAGGGATGGCATGGTTTGTTTTTGCATATTGTAAAACTGATGGTCATTCATTGCAGTGAATTGCGTAATGAAGGGAGTGCAATCCGGATGTGGATTGGCAATGAATGATGGATTGCGGATCGCTGCAAGACAGGGTAGGGCATCTACTACGACTATTTTAGAAATCAAATCGGGGTAATCTGCCGTAAGCATTAAAGCCATGCCACCACCAATGCTGTGCCCTATGATCAGGGGTTGGGAAATTTTCTTTGCAACTATGTATTGTGCCACGTCTTTTTCCCAATCTTTAAAACTGGCAGTATCATCCGGGGCCACTCCTGCAAACCCATGAAAGGTCAGTACATAACAGGTGTAGTCTTTGCTGTATCGTGCTACGGTAGCATCCCAAACGTCTCCTGAACAAGTGAGTCCGGGTATGAAGATGATACTTTTGTTACCCTGTCCTGTTACTTTTACATCAAATGGAAATTGCTGTTGCGAATATGCCCTCAGTCCTGCCAACACAACAAATAGGAGTACGATTGTCTTTTTCATTTTTCTGAATTTTTTCTTTTGGATACGGAGAAAAGAAAAATGTTACAAAAAAACAATCAAATAGATTCCATCGATTCCTATTCATCATTTCCTGCCATCAAAAAGCAAGTATGAAATGAAAATCCAGCACCAGCTATACTCCCTTTCGTCTATTTCAATTCTTTCAGAATTTCCTGAACTGCTCTGTCCAGTTGAGGGTCCTTCGATTCCATTCTGTCGGTGAAAGTATTTTGAACAAAAATATCAGGAGATACTCCGTTCTTTTCCAAATCTTTTCCATCCAGCGTGTAGCAACCCCATGAAGGAAGCCTTACGGAAGAACCATCTACAAGTCTTGCTGAAGAAGTAAAGATGATCCAGCGATAAGTTTCTGTACCGACGATTTTCCCCAGTTTGAGTTCTTTGAAACCGGCAGAAGTCATTTCGCCATCACTTAGTGTTTGCTCATTGATCAAAAGAATAATTGGCTTGGCTGCAGGTGCAAAATTGGGTTGTGGACTTATCTTTCCGTTTCTGTATTTCCATTGCAGGTAAGGCTTGCGGGACAGAAACTGCAAAACTTCGTCATGGACATTGCCTCCTGTGTTGTAACGCAGATCGAGGATGAGTGCATCTTTATTAGCCACAGAGTCTGAGACCATATCCTGTTCGAATTTTTCCAGAGAGTTGCCTGACATGTCTCGCATGTAAACATAACCGATACGCTGTTTGCCAAGAATGTTTACGGTATTCCGGTTATTTGCTTCCCACAAATCGTAGAGTTTGGAAGCAGATGCAGAATAGGATCCCGGATGAATTTTTACAGAATATTCAGAGGCGCCTCTTTTGAATGTCAGGGTCATTTCTTCGGGCATAGTCGTTTGAGAAAAATAAGATTCCCTGCTTTGTTTTGTGTCCACAGTTTGGCCATTCACCGATGTGAGAATATCGCCACTCTGAATTTTATTTTCGGGAAGGTCTGCTACATCGAAAGGAATAATGTAATCAACAGTAAATGGTGCATCATTCTTAAACATAACTCCGGTAGAAGCAGTAACCGTCTTATAATAGGTAGCTTCCTCAGCGCCGCTGGACGAAAATCCATAATGTGAAGAGTTTAATTCACCCATCATATTGTTCAGCAGTTGCCTCATGTCTTCCCGTGTTTCTACAAATGGAAGATATTTTGAGTAGCGGTCTCTGATGCCTTTCCAGTTTACATTATTGAAATTTACATCATAGTAGTTTTCATCGAGGACTGCCCATGCTTCATAAAACATCTGGTTGAATTCATCCTTGAGGTTTCTCTGGAAGGAATATTTCAAATCCACCTTATCGCCCGAGTTTGAATTCAGGTTGAGCTTGTAAATATCTCCTCCGGACAATACAAAATAATTACCTTTCTGATGACTGACACTATTTACAAACCCATCTACTCCTTTTATCTTCTCAGTTTTTGGTTGTTCAAAAGGTTCTTCTGACCATTGCCACAGGGCAAGCCTCCCGTTTTCATGATTCGATAAAAAAAGCACACTGGTTTTGATACCTGCTTTCGTAACATCTACAAGGCGCTGAGATCCGAATGAAGGCCCGATCTGTTCCAGCCGCGTCATTATATTTGCAAAGTCAATCGTCATCTTCTGAAGAGAATCAGGTTTGTCAGATGTTTTGAGGTTTTTTGAAGAGGTGTCTTTCTTCTTTTCAATAAAAAGAGAATCAAAGAAGTCAGATTTGAATGGATCACTTGTTTTCTCTAGTGCCATCCTGTAAACTTTGGCATCAGTCATTCCATAAGGGTATGACGGATGGGTACGGTCACTCACGAAATAAATATACTTTCCATCGGGCGACCATATCGGGTCTTGCTCACTCACACCTGTATTGGTGATGTTAATAAGTTTCTTGTCTTTCAGTCTTATCAGTATGACATCCGATTCGAAATTTCTGATGCCATTGTATGATACATATTCCCCATCAGGAGAAAACAAAGGAGTGGAAGAATTTAATCCCCATATTTCATCAGTGGCAAGAACAGAAGGTTCCATTGTTTTCAGATTCAGGAGGCATACCTGGTTGTTGCCACTCAGATAAACAGCCTTCGAAAGGCTTTTGTCGAAACTCAGGCTCCTGTCATTTCTTGCTTCATTGGTAATCTGCTTTTCTGGGCTTTGCCCGGCAGCATTGATGGTAAAGAGATTGTTGAATCCTTTGTTGGTACGTGTGTAAAGGAGTGTCTCATTGTCTTTCAGCCAATAGACTTCTGTAACGCGCTCTTCTGCGAGGGTGTTGATTTCACGGATGTACTTTCCGGCGACATCACTTACAAACAGCCTGCCTCTGGAAACAAAGGCCATCTTTTTGCCGTCAGGCGACACATTAAATGCTGAAACATTTCTTGCGATATCAAAAGGCTTTTCTGATTCCAGTGTGTTGCTCTTGTAGGCAAGCAATGGGATCAGGTCGCTCTTGCCTGATGCGATATCATACCGGTATAGTTGAAAATCCTTTTCGAAAACTATATAGTTACCATTTGCATTTACAATTGGATGCATAACGGAGCTATTGAAATTGGTCAATTGTTTTTTCTTTTCTCCTTCGAATGTGCATAGATTGTATTGTCCGTTTCCTTCGTCAGAAATGAAATAAATCTTTCCGTTTTTATCAACACTTACAGACATGTCTTTGCCGCGCCAGGTGGTATAACGTTTATACTTACCTGTTTTTGGATTATATGATTGCACGTCAGGATTGAAAGCGCCACGATAACCAATACGGTTATAAAAATTAAAGCTCTCCCAGGTATCATCGAAGAAGATTTCTCCAGTTACCGGGTTTTCAAATGCGTTATGCGTATAATCGAAATAGTTATTGCTGAAAACTCGAATGGGAGTGCCGCCACTAATGTTTACTTTATAAGTACTCATTCTGTCATAGCGATTGCTGGAAAAATAAATCCACTGATTATCCCAGGACCAGGATTCTACCAGGTCACTTCCCTGGTGAAATGTGAGTCGCCTGATATCTCCGCCTTTGGCAGGCATCACATAGATATCGCTGTTGCCGAATTGGGAATTACTGAAAGCAATCCATTTGCCATCTGGCGAAATGCGCGGCCTGTCTGTGTTTCCTTGCAGCGAAGTGATCTGGTAACTCAACCCTCCGTTTATTGATGCTCTCCAGAGATTGCGGTTGTAGCTGAAAATGATTTCAGATCCATCAGGAGAAATAGCCGGAGTGGAGGTGAAGTGTAATGATGTTTGTGCAGTCGTGATTAAGGGGAAAAAAATAGTAATCAGGATGATTCGTTGGATGAACTTCATTTTGTATTTGTTTTTTGAAGGGTGCTAAAAATAGATAAGATTTCTGATTAAAATAGAAGTATTGGTTGAATGGTTTACCCGGTGTTCCACTCCTGATTCTAATAGTCAACTGTCAAAGAGGTTACCTTTGCAGGCATTCTGTACCAATTTCGCTTTAGGGGGCAAGATGCGGTTCAAAGTCTAATCTTTTAATACATGAGTAATAACTTTCAAATTGCTACATTGGCTAACGGCTGCTTCTGGTGCACAGAGGCTGTATTCCAAAGATTGAATGGAGTAGTAAGCGTTCAAAGCGGATATTCCGGTGGCCATGTAAAGAATCCTACATACAGGCAGGTATGTTCAGGAGAAACCGGCCATGCGGAATGTCTGGAGATCACCTTTGATCCGGAAATAATTTCTTATGAAGACCTTCTGGAAGTTTTCTGGACGACTCATGATCCTACCACCCTTAATCGCCAGGGAAATGATGTAGGCACTCAGTACCGCAGTGTCATTTTCTACCATAATGATCAACAGCAACAAAAAGCTGAAGCATCCAGGCAACAATTAGATGACAGCCATATTCTGGAAAATCCAATTGTTACAACCATAGAACCTTTTTCCGCATTCTACCCGGCAGAGAAAGAACACTTCGATTATTATAACAGGCATCCTGAACAGAGTTATTGTTATTTCGTAGTGCGACCTAAGGTTGAGAAACTGAAAAAGTATTTTTCAGAAAAGCTGAAATCCCGGATGTCTTAAAGTTTGGTGATAAAAATACAGTTCATTCAGATGTTTCTTCTCAGTGGCTCTCGGCGCCTTCTCTGCCCTTATTCTCTGTGTAATATTAAATTTTAGTTTATCGTGTCCAGTCATTTTTAAGAAGCAACCCAAATCCAGTACCAATCGGATTTGAGATGCACCCTCATTTTTACCATTTCAATTACTTTTTACCTTCTATTTTTATTTTATGAATTACAGGAGCCTGTTGTGTTCGGTATTGATGATAATTCCTTTTATTGCTATTGCCCAGCAAAAAGATTCTACTATAAAAGTTGATGAACATTACATCACGCTTTCAGAAGTTGTCATCAATCAAAAGTTGGATATCGCTTCCTTTATCAAAAGAGTGAAAGAGGATACTTCCTTTTATAAAGCATTTAAGAATTTAAGGATTGTAAATTATACTTCAATTAATGATATCAGAATGCTTGACAAAAAAGGGCGAACTGAGGGATCATTGAAAAGCAAAACAAGGCAAACCATCAAAGATCATTGTCGCCAGATGGAAGTGCTCGAACAAAAAAGTACGGGCGATTTTTTTGACAGTCGTCAGAATTATAATTATTACACGGCCACAATGTATGCCCAGCTATTTTTTACGAAAGGAAAAATTTGCGGAGAAAATAATATTGTAGGCAATAGGGAGTTTGATGTTTCCGGGTTGTCCGGAATGGAAAAACATAAAGGGCAACTAAAAATGCTTTTCTTCAATCCCGGCAAAAGGATTAAGGGATTGCCATTTATCAGTAACAAGACTGCCATTTTTGATAAGAGTATGGCAGATGATTATGACATGAGAATAGACTTTGATGACGACATTGACACATACATATTTTCAGTGAAGGTGAAACCGGGAAGAGAAAACCAGGTGGTTGTCCGTGAGATGACTACGTGGTTTGATGCAAAGACTTTTGAAGTCACTTCCAGGAATTATACTTTAAAGTATGATGCCGGCGTATATGATTTTGATGTGGATATGAAAGTGAAAATGAGTCGTGTGAATGATTTACTGGTTCCTTCCTTGATCACGTATAATGGTAATTGGAAAGTGATGTTTAAGAAGCGGGAGAGAGGATTGTTTACAGCTACACTTTTTGATATTCATTACTGAAAACAAAAAAGAGGCGGAATGACCCGCCCCTTAATTGCTATGAGAAAAATCAAAAAAAATGGGCTTTCTAATTTTTTCTTGTATGGTTCAGGAAGAAATAGGGATTCACTGAAAAGCAGGTACTATTCCTGTCTTCGCTGTAGCCAAGACAAACATTCAAAAACTTGTTGCCTTCGTTGATCTGATCCATTTGTAATGAAGTGCATAATTCCGGTAGTATTTCTCTCAGGATTCCATTCCAGCATGCTTCTGCCAGTTGTTCTTTCGGGCTGAGATGACTATACTCCGGCGATGGTTCTTTACAAAAGAACTCTTTGTTGAAAAACTTACTCGAGTGAGCGAGCAAAATTTCCTGGTAAATAATAGGTTCCATAGTAGTTTGGTTTTTTAATGGGTAGCATGTCTATGACTGAAAAATTCAGTTAGAGATACTTTTGCAGATTAGTTTGGTTTGTTAAATTCTCCTCTGCATTATTTTAAACGACAGAAAATAAAAATTGTTGTCAGGATATTGCTGCATTCAGGATAAGTATTTGCCATCCAAATCGTTATCAGACGCTATTTTTGTGCGTCAAAAATTTTTGGATAATTAAATCTAACGTACTATTCGTCAGCTAAAATGGATATTGGCGGGTGTTCTTTTTGCCATCCTTTGGGCCTCCGCATCTACTGCTACTAAATTTGGCCTGGTAGTAGCCCAGCCCCTGGTCATTGCCCAGGTACGATTTGCCGTTGCCGGTATTACCATGCTTGTTTTTACCCACTTCGTCTTAAGACAGCCTTTGCCTGGTCGAAACATGTGGAAGCCGATCAGCATCTATGCACTTTTGAATATCACCATTTACCTCGGATGCTATGTGATAGCTATGAAATATGTTACAGCAGGTATTGGTGCCCTGGCCATTGCAACGAATCCGATTTATATCAGTTTCTTATCAGTCATTTTTCTGAAGAAGAAGCTATCTGCCAATATTATCCTTGCACTCGCATTAGGTTGCTTTGGAGTTTATTTTGCTTCGCTCCCTTTGCTCGGCACATCATCCGTGTCAGGAGGTGGATTATTGCTGATGTTGTTCAGCATGTTGTCCTATTCCGTGGGGGCTATTTATTTTTCTTCGCGGCAATGGGATGGTATTTCGCTCCTGGCCATTAATGGCTGGCAGACATTCCTTGGGGGAGTATTTCTCTTGCCGGTTACTCTGGCTTTCTTCCATCCTGATGCCAATCATCTGGATCATATCTTTTGGCTGAGCACGCTATGGCTGGCATTTGCAGTTTCCATTGCGGCCGTTCAACTTTGGTTGTGGTTACTGCGAACCAATACGATCAAGGCAGGCCTTTGGTTGTTTCTTTGCCCTCCATTTGGGTTATTGATTGCAGCCTGGCTGCTGGATGAACCGCTTACAAGTTATACCTGCATTGGACTCGCTGCTGTGATTGCTGGATTGTTATTGACCGAAAAAATACCTTCTGCTATCCTCAAGAAAACATTTGGAAGGGATTGATCTATTAAAATCAGACTGACTTTTTATCACAATGGACTGACAGAAATTTGGAAAAACTGACAGCAGTTTCATGAAAAATGAATTGGCACAATTATTCCTGTACATTCGCAACCAAAATATAAATTAAAAAATTTTTACAATTATGGCAAAATCGAAATTTGAACTCTTTGACGACAGGGTTCTTGTGAAGCCAAACCAGGCAGAAGAAAAGACAGCCGGAGGGATTATCATCCCAGATACCGCTAAAGAAAAACCGCAGAAGGGTACTGTGGTAGCTGTAGGAAAAGGTAAATATGCCGATCAAACTGGTAACCTGATCCCAGTGCAGGTGAAAGAAGGCGATGTAATTATGTATGGAAAATATGGTGGTACAGAAATCAACATTGATGGTGAAGATTACCTGATCATGCGCGCTTCTGACATCCTGATCAAACTCGGCTAAAATCATTTAATAACTCATTTTTTTTTAAAACGATTATACAACTATGGCTAAACAATTATTTTTCGAAATAGAAGCCCGCAACAGAATGAAGAGAGGGGTAGATACTCTGGCTAATGCGGTTAAAGTAACACTCGGCCCCAAAGGCCGCAATGTGGTGATAGACAAAAAATTTGGTGCACCTACTATTACTAAGGATGGTGTTACTGTTGCTAAAGAAATAGAACTGGAAGATCCCGTTGAGAATATGGGCGCACAGATGGTAAAAGAAGTAGCAAGCAAAACTGCTGATATCGCAGGTGATGGTACTACTACTGCAACTGTGTTGGCTCAGTCTATCATCAGCGAAGGATTGAAGAACGTAGCCGCAGGCGCCAACCCGATGGACCTGAAGCGCGGTATTGATAAAGCTGTGAAAGCAGTGGTTGAGAACCTTCAAAAGCAATCTGCAGCTGTTGATGATAATAACAACAAGATAGAGCAGGTAGCGAGTATTTCTGCAAACAACGACGAAAGCATCGGTAAATTGATTGCTGAAGCAATGGGAAGGGTTGGCAAACAAGGTGTGATCACTGTAGAAGAAGCAAAAGGAACAGACACAACAGTTGAAGTGGTAGAAGGTATGCAATTTGACCGTGGTTATATTTCCCCATACTTTGTTACCAACAGTGAAAAGATGGAAGCAGAGTTGGAGAATCCTTACATTCTGATTTACGACAAGAAAATAAGCACCATGAAGGACATTCTGCATATCCTTGAAAAAGTAGCACAAAGTGGACGCCCATTGCTGATCATAGCAGAAGACCTCGAAGGTGAAGCACTGGCTACGTTGGTTGTAAACAAATTAAGAGGCACGCTGAAAGTGGCTGCCGTAAAGGCTCCCGGCTTTGGCGACAGGAGGAAAGAAATGCTGCAGGATATTGCAGTTCTTACCAAAGGAACTGTAATCAGCGAAGAGCAGGGTTACAAACTTGAGAATGCCGATCTTACCTACCTCGGCCAGGCAGGCCATGTTACTATTGACAAAGACAATACAACTATTGTTGGCGGTAAAGGCGAAAAAGAAAACATTACTGCCCGCGTAAATCAAATCAACGCACAGATATCAACAACAACCAGCGACTACGATAAAGAAAAATTGCAGGAACGCCTTGCTAAATTGAGCGGTGGTGTTGCTGTGTTGTATGTAGGTGCAGCCACTGAAGTGGAAATGAAAGAAAAGAAAGATAGAGTAGATGACGCATTACACGCTACACGTGCAGCCGTTGAGGAAGGAATCGTGCCTGGCGGCGGTGTTGCTTACATCCGTGCTATCCAGAGTCTTGATAAACTGAAAGGCGATAATGACGATGAAATTACTGGTATCCAGATCATTCGCCGTGCTGTTGAAGAACCACTTCGCCAGATAGTAGTCAACAGCGGAATTGAAGGAAGCATTGTAGTTCAGAAGATCAAAGAAGGAAAAGGTGATTTTGGTTTCAATGCTCGCACAGAAGTTTATGAAAATTTACTTGCTGCCGGTGTCATTGACCCAACAAAAGTTACCCGAATCGCATTGGAAAATGCAGCTTCCATCGCAGGTATGTTGCTCACTACCGAATGTGTGATCAGCGACAAGCCTGAAAAAGATAAACCAGCTATGCCTCCAATGGGTGGCGGCGGAATGGGTGGAATGGATATGGGTTATTAATTTCTGCTCTGAAAAAATAAAATCAAACCGTCTTGTATTTGCAAGGCGGTTTTTTGTTCGATAATACTTTGCCGGGGCGATGGGTAAAGCAACTTCTACCTACCTTATTCTTTCTATTTGATTGTTTTCATCCAGGCGGATGATGGCCGAAGCCACTTTTTTGGACACATCATCTCTCCTGTAATAAACTGTATAGTCAACTTGCCTAACAAGAGAAGGATCAATTTCAGAAAAATTCTGTGGTGAAGGTTCGTCGGAAATGTTCGCAGAAGTTGAAACTATTGGTTTCCCGAATCCTGAAATAATTTGTTTGCAAAAATGATCTGATGCAATTCGGATAGCGATCGAACCATCGCTATTGATCAAATTGGAGGGAAGTCCTTTTGCATGATTAAAGATACCGGTTGCAGGTGTTGCTGATGTTGTCATAGCATCAATGAGCACTGCGGAAGGCCCTTCAACATATTGTTCGATCATATCAGCGCTATCCACTAAAATGATCATGGATTTGAATGGGCTTCTGTGTTTGATAGAAAAAATTCTATCAATTGCTTCTTTGTTGGTGGCATCGCATCCTAATCCCCAGATGGTATCCGTGGGATATAGTATGACGCCTCCATCATTGAGTATTTTAGAAATTTGGGTTATTTCCTGTTGAATTGCTGCTTCCATGATTAATGCAAATGTGCAGCAGAATCTTTCAAAACTTCAAATAGTTTTTTTATCTGGGTTTTCAAATTGTATTGTTGTTCTATATGCTGCCTTCCTGCTCTTCCCATGTCCTGTGCCTGCTGCGGATCGCGAAGCAACTGCAGCATGTAGCCGGCCATACCATCCACATCATGCTCTTTTACTAACCAGCCTGTTTTGCCATTGACCACTGCTTCGGGTATGCCGGCATGGTAGGTACTTACGATGGGCAGTTCGCTCGCTGCAGCTTCGAGTATCGTATTGGGCGTTCCTTCTTTGTCTCCGTTGGCGGCAGTCACAGAATGTTGCACAAAGACAGTAGCCTCCTGCATGTACCGTGCTATTTCAGCAGGTGTTTTGATTCCGGGAAATTGAATGGCATCTTCAATGTTCAATTCCCTGCTCAGGGATTCGCATTGGGCAAAGAGGTTGTCTTTTTTTCCGATCATGATGAGGTTGGCATCAGGTACCGCAGCTTTCACTTTAGCAAATGCTTTGATCGTACTCATGGGAGATTTTTTTCCGATAAACCTCCCTACAGCGAGGAAAGTATTTTTTTTGCGCGAAGAAGATGAAGGTTGAAATTTTTCTAGGTCGATACCATACGGAATCAATGTGATTTTTTTTTCAACTGCTCCCAGCGATACCAGTTTATTTTTCATTTCGTTGGAAACTGCAATGATAGCGGCCGCCTGTTCAAACATTTGCCTGTACCGGCTTCCGTATTTTTCCAGCACTTTTTCCTGGGTGGCATCAAATCCGTGAAAATGTACAACCAATGGAATTTGTAATTGGTTGCAGATAGGCAGAATGTGCACTCCGGCCATTCCATAATTGGCAAGCACTGCATCTATCTGGTTCCTTTTCAAAAAATGTGTAAGTCCATAATTTCCAAAAAAATTATTGCGCCTGCCTGTAATGGCTCTCACCAATAGATTCCCGGCTCTGATAATAGCGGGGGCAAGGAAAGCGCCGTCTTCTGACCGCTGCGGAAGCCTGCCATCATACACAGGATAGATATCTGCATATTCCGGCAGGTAGTCGATCTGATTCTGAATAAACGTTTCTGAATATCTTCCTTTCTCGCTTCGCGCAATACAAATTTTCATTGTCTTATTTTGTGGAACTTTTCGGACAGTTCAAAATATCAATCTGAATTTTGACCTGATAAAACTAAGCAATTAAGCGTATGAAATTATCAATCATCATTACCACCTATAATTCTCCCGAATGGCTGGGCAAAGTACTCACTGGTTTTGGATGCCAGTCGTTTCGTGATTTTGAAATTGTGATTGCCGATGATGGTTCGCGTTCAGACACGAAAGACCTGATCGATGCATTCAGGGATAGAATCACTCAACCTATCATTCATGTGTGGCAGGAGGATACCGGATTCAATAAATGCGAGATCCTCAATAAGGCAATCGTACAATCTACCACCGACTATCTTGTATTCACGGATGGCGATTGCATTCCGCACACGGACTATATGAAAGTGCATTACGAGAGAAGAAAGCCGGGCTATTTTCTTTCGGGTGGATATTACAAACTGCCGATGGATATTTCTAAAGCGATCCAATATGATGACATCACATCGGGCAGATGCTTTAGCCTGAAGTGGTTGAAATCAAAAGGGCTTCCTGCTTCTATGAAAAATTCAAAACTGTTTTTCAATGATACTTTTTCAGCAGTGATGAATGCCATCACTCCCACCAATGCGTCGTGGAATGGGCACAATGCAAGTGGATGGAAAAAAGATATTGAAGCTGTGAACGGTTATGATGAACGAATGCGGTACGGAGCTCTTGATCGGGAGTTGGGCGAAAGACTGATGAATAATGAGATCAAAGGAAAGCAAATCCGTTACAGTGCTATTTGCCTGCATCTTGATCATTCACGCGGGTATGTCAATGAAAAAGACCTGGCTGCCAACGCTGCTATTCGCCAGGCTACAAAAACTGAAAAGAAGACCTGGACTGATTTTGGGATAGTGAAGGGAGGTAATTGATTGTTTCACAGATATCACAGCGTTTCAAAGAATCAATTCTCCGTGGCTCTCTGTGTCTTCTCTGCCTTTCTTCTCTGTGTAATCTTCTTTTTTATCCCTGAATTGGTACAGACTGGGAGACCCGCACGAGATCGTTCAATAATCCTGTATCAGTACTTCTGCGGGAATATGAAGCGCCTTATTCAGTTTGCGAATCATTGCCAGGTTCAATTTTCTTTTACGTGAAAATATTTCAGATTTCCGTGACCGGTAGCCCAATATCTTTGACAAATCACTTTCTGACATATTCAATTGTTCCAGGCGAAATTTTATAGCCTCAATCGGGTCGGGCCTCGGGATATGAAAATGTGCACTTTCGTATTCTTTAATAAGTATAGAAAGCACTTCCATTTCATCAGATTCTTTTGAATCAGGCTTTAAGTCTTTTTGCATCAAACCGTACGCCTTTGAAAGTGCATCTTCATATTGGCGGTTATTTTTTATTGGCCTTATCATATTTTATCTTTTTGGCATCAAACTTATCATATTGCTGGTGTGTTCCGAACCATACCACAAACACAATCTTTAAGCGATATTCAACATCTACTATTAGCCGGTACGAATTTCCATGAATATTAAAAACCACTCTTTTATCAGTAAGCATAGATGTATTGCGACATTGTTCTTTTAACTCGTTTGGATGATTCCATTCAGTATTTTCATTTTCATTATACCATGCAAGCAAGAACTGTTTAGCAACCGGAAACCTTTCCAAGTATTCCTTTATTGTCTTTATTGCTATGATCCTCATACAAAGAAGTAAAGATACTGTTCAATTACCAGATTGGTAACATTGGAGATGCCATAAACACCATTCGATGGTCAGATGCTTCTGTACTGTTCTGACACAGGCCTCCCAACGTGTAGAAGGTCTTTACAAACCTTTCCGTCCGGGCGGAGACACAAGGAAGAAAGGAATAATTACTTTCAATTCCGTGTGAGGTTTTGATCGATGTTCTTCCAAACAACCGGGCATTGATTACTGGTGAGTCATTTATCTTTGCAAAAATTTTTTCTAAATGGAATTACAAAAACTGATCAATGAGGCCTGGGCCAATCGTGAATTATTAAATGATACCATCTATTCTGATGCGGTGCGGAATGTGATTGAGAAATTGGATACTGGTAAATTGAGAACAGCAGAACCTGTTCAATCGTATGACAAGGAAAGCCAATGGAAGGTAAACGAATGGGTGAAGCAAGCCATCCTTATGTATTTCGGAATTCAAAAGATGGAGACGTATTCACTACCTCCATTTGAGTTTTACGACAAGATGAAACTGAAAAAGAATTTTGAATCGCTCGGGGTGCGGGTAGTGCCTCATGCTGTGGCACGGTATGGCAGTTTCCTCGCCAGGACGGTTGTGATGATGCCATCGTATGTAAATATCGGCGCGTATGTAGATGAAGGGACGATGGTGGATACATGGGCTACCGTGGGTAGTTGCGCACAAATCGGAAAGCACGTGCACCTGAGCGGCGGGGTAGGTATTGGTGGTGTATTAGAGCCTTTGCAGGCAAGTCCCGTCATTGTAGAAGATGGTTGTTTTATCGGTAGCCGCTGCATAGTGGTGGAAGGAGTGAAGGTAGGTAAGGAAGCTGTGCTTGGAGCTAATGTGGTTTTGACTCAATCAACAAAAATCATAGATGTAAGCCGCAGTCAGCCTGTCGAATATAAAGGTTCAGTCCCTCCTCGCAGTGTTGTCATCCCGGGAACCTATCCTAAAAAATTTCCTGCCGGTGAATACAATGTAAGTTGTGCCCTGATCATCGGGCAGCGCAAAGAAAGTACAGATAAGAAGACCAGTCTTAACGATGCATTGCGCGACTTTAATGTAAGTGTATAAAAAAAAATCTCCCGACTACACTCGGGAGAAATTTCTTAAACGTGGTTTTTTAGGTTAATAAACTTTTTGTAAGCTTTGTTTTCCTTAGGTCAATCTTTCATTGGTATTGGATAAAAAGAAGTTGAACAATTCACAATCTCTTATTTTGGGTTTTGGTTTTTTATTGGATACCCGGATTATGCTTTTCATTGATATTGGTCCCGATGTTTGTCGGGGTAAATGATTTGCTTATCATTCAACTTCTGATACAAAGATAGATCGCAACAAAAGCCTTGCAAAAGCATTTACTCTCAATCTTGCACAAACGGCATTTACTGCAACAGTCGTAAAATTTCTACAGAACTTAATCGTAAACTTCCGGTTTTTGTTACACTGAGGTTTACTGAGGACCACAGAGGTCCACAGAGATTTTCTCAGTGGCATTCTGTGTCTTCTCTGTCTTTTCTTCTCTGTGTAATTTCTTCAAATCCTAAGAACATAACTTTATAGAAGATTCACCTTTGAAATAATGCTGTTACTTTGCCAATATGAAAAGCGGATTCGTAAATATTTTTGGAAAACCCAATGCTGGCAAGAGTACAATACTCAATGCACTTGTGGGAGAAAAGCTCGCCATTGTAACACCGAAGGTACAGACGACCCGCCATCGCATCAAAGGCATCATTACTACTAAAGAATATCAGATTATTTTTTCGGATACTCCGGGTATCATAGAGCCTAAGTATAAGTTGCATGAGAAAATGATGGGTTATGTGAAATCGGCTACTGAAGATGCAGATGTAATGCTGCTTGTACATGATCTTACAGAGGATGTTGCGGAATCAGAAACCATCTTCAAAGCCCTGCCGGGAAAAGCTCCCCGTATCGTTGTTTTGAATAAAACGGACCTTGTCTCTGTCGAAAAATTAAATGAGATAACCCAATATTTTGAAAGTAAGAATTATCAGTTCATCCTGAAGGTTGCAGCTTCCAAAGGTGCGGGAATAGCTGCGTTGCTGGAATTGATCGTGAAATTGCTGCCGGAGGGAATGCCATTTTATGAAGAAGACAATCTGACGGATCTGCCTACACGATTTTTTGTGGGAGAGATCATCAGGGAAAAAATATTTATGCTTTTGGAAGAAGAAATTCCTTATCACACCACCGTATTGGTACAGGAGTTTTCAGAGAAACAAACGCTGACAAAGATCAGGGCAGACATTATCGTGCAGCGGGAAACGCAGAAGGCCATTCTGCTGGGACACCAGGGAAAGATGATCAGGCAATTAGGGATGGAGTCAAGAAAAGAAATCGAAGAATTTATCGGAAGAAAGGTCTTTTTGGAATTGTTTGTGAAGGTGCGACCTAAGTGGCGGGATAATGATCTGCATTTGAAGGAATATGGGTATTCTTAAAGTATTTTCTTGCCATATTAAGAACGTAAACAAAAATTATTGTTTGATTTTTACAAGGGAATGTAGTGTCAATTAGATACTTAAAATAATTGCTATAACTTTATGAAATATTTGATATGCCTGTTATTTCAATGTTTTATGGGATAATTATTAGGATGTTTTACCTGGACGATAAAACTCATCATAAGCCTCATATTCACGTTGAATTTGGAGAGGAAAAGGCAGTTGTAGAAATACCAGGAGGTGAAATTTTAGCAGGGGATTTTCCAAAAGGTAAAATGAAACTTGTAATGGCCTGGGTAGAAATACATAAGGATGAACTTATGGCAAATTGGAGATTAGCAGTTGATGGACAGAATGTATTTAAAATTGAGGCACTAAGATGAAAACATTAACCAACATCAAACCATTAAGTAATTTCAGAGTTGAATGCATGTTTAGTAATGGTGTGAAAAAAGTTGCAGATTTGAAGCCATTGCTTGAAAAGGAAGCATTCAGACCTATAGCAGACCCTCATGTTTTTGCTTCTGCAATAACAAACAAAGGATATTTTATTGAATGGAAAGATTTTGACATTGACTTGAGTGCCGAAACACTTTGGCATATTTCCACAAAAGTAGCGCTTGACGAAACTTAATTTCGCTATTAGGGTTGTACCATTTCTTGTCAGCCAAAAATTATGGGGTTTTTAATATAGGCCGGTGAAGATACCGGACTGGTGAGAGTTACAGGTAGGCTCCGGCCTCTAGTCTGCGTTTCAATCTTTGTTGGAGTAGGCCTAAACCCTTATTTACCCTGCAATTCAAACATTGCGCGTTAGAATTGCAAGGGCGATTTAAAAACCTGAAAAAATATATATTATATTCCGGGAAGGATAACTTTCCTCTAAATAATGGGGTACAAGCAGTTTCTCTTTCTCACCTGATGGTCCTTGTGCAAAATAAGAAAGTAGTTAATGAATAATAGGTGGATCCCGGATCCAATACCAATTGGATTTTGCAGGTGGGTGGAGACACCCGCCTGAACCACCCGCTACAGGTTGGTGTCCACTGCCCTGTAATTATGCAAGAATCTCAATTCGATTGGTATCGGATTTGGGCTGCACCCATGAATAATGCTTGCCTGTTCTTTCCGGTTGCTTATTCTTAAATTTGCAATCTATGACAGAAACAGAATCTTTTTGGAATACCCGTTGGGTATCCAATGAAACCGGGTGGGATATGAAACAGGTATCGCCGCCATTGAAGTATTTCATCGACAGCATTCCTGATATAAAGCTGAAGGTTTTAATCCCCGGCTGTGGTAATGCTTACGAAGCTACTTACCTGCTTGATAACGGCTTCGAAAATGTAACACTTATTGATATTTCATCCCACCTCGTCAGTTCGTTGCGGCGAAGGTTGGCCGACAAACCTATCAAGATCATTCATGGAAATTTCTTTGAACACAAAGGCAGGTATGATTTGATCCTCGAACAGACTTTTTTCTGCGCCATCCATCCTGGCCAGAGGAGTGAGTATGTTAGAAAGGCTCATGAGTTGCTCAGTGTGAACGGAAGAATTGCCGGAGTGCTTTTCAATGAGAATTTTGGATTCACTGAACACCCTCCATATTCAGGCAGTGAGCGGGAATACAGGAAATTATTTGAGCCTTATTTTGAAATACTCAGGATGGAACCTTGTACTATTTCCATTCAGCCACGGTTGGGAAATGAATTGCTTGTTGAGTTTCAGAAGGAAGTAATGATCGAAACTCAATTTTTGAATTAAGAGATAACAAAAAGTATTTAATGAATTCATTCGGAAGAAATTTAAGACTACAGATTTTTGGTCAGTCACATAGTGAGTTTGTCGGGATTACAATTGATGGAATTCCTCCCGGGATAGATATTGCACCGGTAGATTTTCATGAAGATATAGAAAGGAGAAAGCCCGGTGCAAAAGGAACGACTCCACGAAAAGAAGCCGATGAACCTCAAATCATCACAGGCGTATTCAATGGCAAGAGCAGTGGAGCACCGATGACGATTTTGTTTGCAAATCAAAATACCCGCAGTGTCGATTATGAAAAGCAGCGCGCCGTACCGCGTCCCGGGCATGCAGATTTTGTAGCATCCAAAAAGTTCAGGGGCTTTGAGGATTACAGAGGTGGCGGGCATTTCAGTGGAAGACTTACGGTAAACCTGGTAGCAGCGGGTGTCATCGCAAAGAAAGTGATGCAACATATTTTTCAAAAAAATCAAATCACCATTCAATCCAAAATACTCGAAGTAGGTGGTGAACCTGATGTAGAGAAAGGTTTACAAAAAGCGGTAGATGCCAAAGATTCTGTTGGTGGTATCATAGAATGTACTGTTTCAGGATTGCCAATAGGTTTAGGTGAACCGTTTTTCGATTCTGTCGAATCACAGATCAGCCATATCATCTTTGCAGTGCCTGCTGTGAAGGGAATTGAATTTGGTTCCGGGTTTGCAGCAGCGAAGATGTTCGGTTCTCAGCACAATGATGCGATACTTGACGCAAGTGGTAAGACTGCAACCAATCATGCCGGTGGGATCACAGGTGGCATAACAAATGGCAATGATGTTGTCTTTCGTGTAGTGATTAAACCAACGTCATCCACTCCCAAAGAACAGCAAACCTGGAACAAAGAAACTGACAGTGTCGAATCCTTTTCTGTGAAAGGCAGGCACGATCTGTGTATTGCATTGCGCGCACCTGTTGTAATAGAGGCTGCCGCTACACTGGCAATTGCTGACCTGATGCTGGAGCCTGGCGTTCTTGAATAATTCAACTTTCCCTTTTCTGTTCCGTCAATAATTGAAGTGCATGGTTGATGTCGCCCGCATTCTCTACTTTCTGTGCATTCACAAAAAATATCTGGTCTGCATTGGCGATGGTATTCAGCCGATGCGCAATGATCACTTTGGTTGTGCCGGATGGCAATCGATCAAGAATTTCCTGTAGCTGTTGCTCTGTTACAGTATCAATATTGGCAGTGGCTTCATCAAGAATCAAGAGATCAGGTTTACGGAGTACGGCTCTTATGAAAGCAATGATTTGTTTTTCGCCCAGGCTCATACTTTCTGCTTCTCCGGCAATATCTGTTTGTAGTCCTTTTTCAAATTTCTGGATCAGTATTTCAAAACCTTCATGAACCAGGAGTTTCATCAATTCTTCATCAGAAATATCTTTCAGCGTTGCATTACCATAAATGATGTTGTCTCTGAGTGTGCCATTGAACAGAAATGGCTCCTGCAATATGAACCCGATCTTGCTGCTCAGCGTTGCTGCGTCATAGTCTTTCAGTGCAATGCCATCAAGAGATATCTCTCCTTCATTGGGATCATATAATCGTGCAATGAGTGAAGCTGTTGTCGTTTTGCCTCCACCCGTAGGCCCTACAAAGGCATAAGTCTTTCCTTTGTGTAATTCGATGTTGATGCCATCCAGGACTTTTTTCCCATTAGGGTATTGGAACGAAACGTTGGTGAATTGCAGAAGCGGTGCATTATTGTTGGACACTTCAGGTTGATCTGAAGGTGACTGAATATCTGATTCGAGATTGAGGATGATGGATATCCTATCCCATGAAGCCATTGCTGTCTGAAAACTCGCCCAAAGTGTTGCAATCTGTCTGAGTGGCCGATAAAAACTTTGGACGTAAGCAATATAACTGATCAGTATTCCGATGGTAAAATTGCCTGTAGATACTAAATAGATGCCATACGCCAGGACGATAAGTTGAGCGATGTTGCTGAATAAGGTGAACACAGGTGCGTAGG
The DNA here is from genome assembly GCA_039811325.1 of Chitinophagaceae bacterium. Classification (GTDB taxonomy): domain Bacteria; phylum Bacteroidota; class Bacteroidia; order Chitinophagales; family Chitinophagaceae; genus Ginsengibacter. Next base: position 23,503 of record JBDHYH010000015.1, read on the forward strand.
TAGCATTGGCAAATCCGCTGATGAGTGATGTTTTATAATTATCTGAATTTGCCTGTTCAAACTTGGCTCTGAAAAAATCGCGTCTGTTGAAAGCAAGGATGGTCCTGAAATTAGAAAGGCTTTCCTGTATCTCGCCACTAAGCAATCCGAATTTTTTCATGCTCGCCGCATTCTTTTTCTTTACCCACGGGTTGATGAGTTTTACGAAAAGGAGAATGAATACTCCCGGCAACAATCCGGCGCCTCCGAGATTGGGTTCGAGCGCTAACATGAAAATACCGGCGGCTATCATCATGAAAATCCCATCCACAAATTGCACAAGTGATTGCGAAAAAAACTGATTGACTGTTTGGGTGTCATTGTTGATTCTCGATATCAGATCACCGGATTTATTTTGATTGAAGAAAGCAACTGGAAGGCTTTGCATTTTTTCGAAGAGCGCATTCCTCAGCGTAAACAACATGCGCTGTCCGATGCTACCCATCAGTTTGGTCTGAAAATATTCTGTGAAACACGAAAGGAGATAGATAACAAAAATAAGGGCACAGAATAGCAGCAGTCCGTCATAGTTTTTTGTAACGATATAGTGATCTATGGTATAGCCGATCAGGAAAGGAGTCAGCAGCGCCAGCCCGCTATTGATCAGCATCACGGCGAATGCAAAGAACAGGTTTTTGCGTTCCCCTTTCATAAATACCAGCATCTTGCGAAAGGCATCTATTGTTTTGCTTTTTTGTTCTATCGTCAGGTCGTAGTTCATGCTTCTTCAGTTTGAGTGACCACATCATTAGTACTTTTCTGCGAATTGTAAATCTGCATGTATTCCGGACAGGAGAGAATAAGTTCTTCATGCGTTCCCTTGCCAATGATTTCACCTTCCATCAGCAATATGATCTGGTCGTAGTCTTTTACAGGATCTATTTTTTGCGTAACAGAAAGAAGCGTGATCCCCTGGTAATTTTCTGAAAGGTTTCTACCTATTTTCTTTTCAGTGGCAGCATCTACTCTTGCTGTGAAATCGTCGAGCAACAGGATTGTCGGATTAATGGCAAGTGCCCTAGCAAGCATGATCCTTTGTTTCTGGCCACCGGACAGGCTGGTACCTCTTTCGCTCACCATCGTTTGCATTTTTTGAGGCAGGCTCTCTACAAAGTCTCCCAATTCTGCTGTTTCAATTGCCTTTCTGACTTCTTCTTCCTTTGCTTCTTTACTGAAGGAAATATTTTCTTTCAAATCAAGGTTGAAGATGATGCTGTCCTGGAATACAATCGCTACCTGGCTTAACAGGCTGTCCTTGCGATATTTTTCTGATTCTATACCATCGAAATAGATTTGTCCGGAAGTTGGCTGCAATAATCCGATGATGATGTTGAGCAGTTGTGTTTTGCCCGCGGCAGTTGGGCCAATGATGGCTGTACGGCTGCCTGCCGCAACAGAGAAGGAAATGTCTTTCAGAATGTCATCGTCTCCTGATTTAAGTGTAATATTTTTCAATTCAAGATTACCTGATATCTTATCTGTTAGTGTACCCTGGTCTGATGGATCCGGTGCATCAAGAATATGCTGAATGCGCTGATACGAAGCAGAAGCCCTGGCGATTACACTGCTTGTAAAACCTATCACAAGAATGGGAAAAATGAGAATGGCAATGTAGCTGTTGAATGCTGCAAATTCTCCAAGCGTCATGCTTCCTAGTATGATATAGTGGCCACCTACTCCCAGTACTGCCAGTTGCGCCATGCTTGCTGTGAATACGATTACGGGAATGAGCATGGAAAACAGGCGCACTATTTTTAATCCCAGGTCTCTTGCTTCTCCACTCGCATTGATGAATTTGTCATATTCAAATGCCTGGGCATTGAGCACGCGTATAAGTGCGGCGCCCAATATGCTTTCATTGATCACCTTGTTCAGCCAGTCCACCACTTCCTGCGATTGCTTGAATAGCTTCCTTACTTTTTTGAATACGATCATGAATGCAGTGATGATCAATGGCACCATGATGAGCACAATCAGCCCGAGCCGTAAGTTGATATTTAATAAGAGTATCGCCGTTCCAATGATCAATACTCCGGAAGAGATAATCGATACAATAGCCTGGCTGATGAACATTTTTACGGCGTCAGTATCAGAAGTGATATTGGTCAACAACTTTGAAGAAGTCTGTGTCCTGATATAATTATAATCCTGACCTGAAATTTTTTCTGTAAGTCTTGAACGCAGGTTACGGGCTACCTTTTCTGAAATGAAAGTCTGGAATACACTCTGCAAATAAGAAAGAATAAAAATGAAACCTGAAGCAAGGGCAAACCATGTAATGATTTGCTGCAATTGAAAATGACCTGCTGTGTAATCATCAATTCCCTTCTGAATAATTTTTGGAATCACCAGGTTGAGTGCATTGCTCAGCAGTGTGAGCAATAGTAAAACACTAACCAATCCGCGGTAAGGTTTTAAGATAGAAAAGAGATTGCTTTTTTTATTCGTGCCCGCAGGTTTCATTCGAGTCAGAGGTCTTTGTCAAAAATATTTTTCAAATGTAACCACGAATGGGTTAGGGCTGTTCATTCCGGGGGCAAATACAATTTTTTTTCCGGCGAACCTCCTGTTTTTTTCGGTAAGTTATAACATGGTGCCTTTCAAAACCATTAATGCAACGCTGAAAAATATGATCAGTCCTGTTACATCTACAAGGGTTGCAACAAATGGTGCACTCGAAGCAGCAGGGTCAGCTCCAAACCGTTTGAGAATTATAGGAAGCATACTTCCCATAAGCGATCCCCATAACACCACACCAATAAGAGAAAATAAAATTGTAACGCCGAGCAGGAACCAGTGTGGGCCATAAATATCCTCCATTACTCCGTGATGCATCAAAAAACTCCAGATAGTAATTCGTATCAAGCCAATAATGCCTAAAATTGTTCCTAATAAAAGGCCGGATAGTATTTCCCGTCTCATTACCTTCCACCATTCTTTGACAGACACCTCTCCAAGCGCCATCGCCTGGATGATCAGGGTTGATGCCTGTGTGCCACTGTTACCACCGGAACTAATAATTAACGGCATAAAGTTGGTAAGTATGACAGCTTTAGTGATTTCATCATTATAAAATGTCATTGCAGTAGCCGTAAGCATTTCTCCAAAAAACAAAATTACTAACCAACTGATACGTTTTTTGACAAGTGTGAATAGTGGTGTCTCGAGGTAAGGAGTATCCAATGCCTCAGCACCACCTATTTTTTGTACGTCTTCACTGAATTCTTCTCCTGCTACCCACAATACATCATCTACAGTCACAATGCCGAGCAGTACATTGTAATCATCTACAACAGGTAGTGCCACACGGTTATTCATTTTAAAAACCTCATAAGCACTTTCCTGGTCATCGTTTACATTCAGTTCTATAAACCTGCCATCCATCATCTCACTTACCTGCATTGAGGATGGAGCGAGTATGAATTCACGGATTCGAAGATCATCGAGTAATTCACCATGTTTGTTGATCACATAGATCACATCGATAGTCTCAGTGTTTTTTCCGACATGGCGGATGATATCCAATACCTCACCCACTGTGTTGTATTCATACACGTAGATGTAGTCGGGTGTCATCAACCGGCCTACTGTATTTTCAGGATAACCTAATAGCTCAAGCGTTATTTTTCTTTCTTCCGGTGAAAGTGTCTTGATGAGTTCGCGCACTACTTCGTTGGGCAGGTCTTCGAAGAAGGCAGTACGGTCATCAGGTTGTATTTCATTGAGCAATTCTGCACTCTTATTAGGCGGCAGATTTTTGATGATTCTTTTCTGTGTCGGGTGTTCAAGTATTTTAAAAACGCCTGTAGCCCTGTGCATACTCATGTGCGTGAAGATGCTCACTTCATCGTCTTCATTTTCATAGATCAACTCCGCTACATCACTGATGTTTTGCTGATCCAGAAATTCACTCAATGCCGAGCCATCTCCTGATGAAAGGATTTCTTTGTATTTTTCCTGAATATCTAATGTTTCGTCTGCCATTGGTACAGGGTTCAGGGTTTAAAAAAGAACGGGCACAAATTAGTTTTTTAATTTTAAGAAGGCAAAATGATTATTACCGGGATAGAAATGCGTGATACAGAACTCAAAGGGAGAGGTATGTTTGCGCTCCATGATATTGCCAGGGGAACAGTACTTGAAGTAGCGCCTGTCATTGCCATGAATGAAGCTGACAGGATATTGCTGGAGCAAACAGCGTTGAATAATTATATTTTTGAATGGGGGAATGATTCTAAACAATGCTGCATGGCGCTTGGATATGTAGCTATCTACAACCATAGTTATGAAAGTAATTGTGAATATGAAATGGACTTTGAGAATAATACGATCACTGTGAAATCCATCAGGGATGTATCGAAAGGTGAGGAACTGACCATCAATTACAATGGCGACTGGAATTCTCATAAGAAGGTATGGTTTGAGGTAAAGTGAGGGAAAGCTGGTGCATTTCAGATGTCGCTCCCATATCGAATTCCGGTTGGTGAAGGACACCGGTAGCGTTCTCTACAGGTGGCTGTCTTCACCGGAGATAATTCATATTGGGCATCGGGTCGCTGGTAAGCAGCGGCCTCTACAGGCGGGTGTCTTCACCCAACTGCGACATCTGATTGCTATCAGATTTGAAATGCACCCGGGAAAGCAACGTTTCTCTTTTTTCAATTTCTTTATATATCATTGTGCCGGATTACGATTAATTTTACTAAAAAAGAATAATAATGGAATTTTCAAATCATCCGCAGCAGGTTACCGATATCAACTACATTCCCATCGGTGAGAAGTCGGTTGCGAAGAGTTTTGTCTCTAATGTTTTTATGCTGATGTTTCTCGCACTTGGCGTTTCAGCATTGTTTGCATGGCAGTTTTCAGCCAACGATCAGTTGCTGGCCTACCTTGTTACCCCAACCGGTCTTACCGGATTAGGCAAAATCACCATGTTTGCTCCTTTAGGATTTGTATTGATCATGTCATTCGGATTTCAAAGGCTATCGGCCCCGGTGCTGATGGCTTTGTTTCTCGGCTATGCGATGATCAATGGCATTGCATTCAGCTTTATCCTGATGGCATATACACCCGGCAGCGTGCTGGGATGTTTCCTCTCTGCTGCCGCAATGTTTGGCATCATGGCTGTGATGGGCTATACTACTGATAAAGACCTTACCAAATTTGGTCCTATATTGATGATGGCTGTAATAGGAATTCTCGTTGCGATGGTGATCAATTTTTTCCTGCATAGCAGTCAATTAGATTATATCATTAGCGTGATTGGTGTATTGGTGTTTACAGCGCTCACCGCTTACGATGTTCAGAAACTGAAAAGAATCGGTGAAGGTGCTGAGTTTGAAGGAGTAGCTGCTGCACAAACGAAAAAACTTTCTATACTTGGTGCACTGACATTGTACTTAGACTTTATCAATATCTTCCTGTTCCTGTTGCGCATGGCCGGTAACAGAAGATAAGAACAAACGTGATTGGGATGCGGTGCCCCGATTCATTGAATAAAATTTTACGGTTGCTTTGGATTCTTCTGGGGCAGCCGTTTTTATTTCCATAACTTTTGCTTTCCTACTCTTTCCAATTCCTTCTTAATTATATTTGTTGCCTACTCAGGGTTTGAAAAGTCAGACCTGTTTAAATCAATAAAACCAGGACCAGAAAAAAGATCAGGAAGATGCAAAACCTCCAGGACGATTTAAAGAATACGCTTGCATCGGATAATAGGCTTTTTGCGGACGGCAGATTGATCAGAAACAAAATCATCGAACTGGCGCTAAAGCTTGATGAGGGATTGATTTCATCGTTGCTTTCAAACAAAAATATTACCAAGCACTTTTTTCAGAAAGTCTCCGGCGTGTTGGTTTTTGATAAAATCAAATTCATGTATTTTGTCGATAGCAGAGAGTTTTTGCCCGACAGTTTTACCTCATTCAGAAACAAAATCGGTCTGTCAGTAAATGACGAACTTATTTCTGAAGGGAAGGAAGTGGTATTGTCTTTTCCATACAAGGATTGTTACCTGCAGGGTGGGCAGACTAAAGAAGAAAAGAACAGCAACGAAATATTTTGGAATGAAGTACTTGCTCGGGATGTCATCGACAGGTTATTGTCTCCAAAAGCCTTCACACGTTTTACTCTTTTTGACAAATCAGGAAAGCAAAATGTAAAGAGTATTTCCATCGGAGATAACCTGATCATTCGGGGAAATAATCTACTGGCACTTCATTCAATAAAAAGGAAGTATTCAGAGAAGGTGAAATTGATCTACATAGATCCGCCTTACAACACAGGCAATGACAGTTTCAGATACAACGATAGCTTTAATCATTCTACCTGGCTCACCTTTATGAAGAACCGCATGGAGGTCGCAAGAGAATTATTGAGTAATGATGGTTTTATTCTGATTCAGATTGATAACAAAGAACTGGCTTATCTGAAGGTACTTTGTGATGAAATTTTTGGTGGAAATAACTATCGCAATTCGATCATAGTGAAGAAAGGAACCAAGAGCCTTCAAAAACAATTTACAGAAATACAAAAGCTGAATGCGGGTTTTGATACAATATTGCTTTATTCGAAATCAGAAGCTACAAAGCTTCCCAACCTTTTCAAAGAATTAAAAGGTGCCACTGCTTCTTCATGGAATAATCACTGGCGTGGAACTGACCGCCCTACCATGAGGTTCCCGTTATTTGGTATTACACCACCCAGCGGCCAGTGGCGGTGGGAGCGAACCAGAACCGAAAAGGCTGTAACCAATTACGAAATGCTTTGCAGGTACATTCACAAAATCAACGGTGCAAAAACTGCAATTACAGACGAGGTCATTGATCGCTATTATGTGCAATATCTGTCAGAGCATAACATTACCGATCATTCGGAATTCGAGTTGGTGCGTTTGAGCAAGAACCGGAAGCCTGAGCATTACATACCGCCAAGAATGAAAATACTGCTGAGCGAAAACTGGATGGACCTCAGCGTTGCAGGCAGGATCACCAGTTTTGAACATGAGAAGAATGAAGAAATTCTTAGAAGGATCATTGAATGGCTGACAAAGAAAGGTGATACAGTGCTGGACTTCTTTATGGGCAGTGGTTCTACGGTGGCTGTTGCTCACAAACTTGAAAGGCATTATATCGGGATAGAGCAAATGGACTATGGAAAGGAAGATGCAGTACACAGGTTACAATCTGTGATCAAAGGAGACAAGAAGGGCATTTCACAAGATGTAGCCTGGAAGGGTGGGGGAAGTTTTATCTATGCTGAACTTGCAAAACTGAATCAGCACTTTGCAGAAGAAATCAATGCTGCATCAAAAAAAGAAATCAAATCGTTATTCAATAAATTGAAGAGTCACCCTTTTGTGGATTACCGATTCGATATTGAAAAATTTAATAATCATAAAAAGGAATTTGATGTGCTGAATGAAAGAGATCAAAAGAAAGTATTGCTTTCACTGTTAGATCAGAATCAATTGTACATCAACTATTCCGAAATTAATGATAAGATATACGATTTGTCAAAGGAGGATATCCGGCTGAACAAGGAATTCTATAACCAAAACTAACCTGCCATGGCACTGAGTAAACCATTAGGCAATGAGGATGAGAGTGGATTTTCTTTTGTAAAAGAGATTTTGAAAGGCGATCCTACTTATGCGATCAATTTTGACAGGTTGCAAAAACATCTTGTGCAGGGTTATGTGATCTTTGAGTTTTTGTTGTGTGAGGAAACGCAAATAGTAAACCCCTTTACATCGCACCCTAACAGGTATTGGAATAAGAATGCACAAAAATTTATTTCACTTTTCAGGGTGGCATGCGATCTGAAAGCTGTGCTGTACCTGGTCAATTATGCAAAGGCTGGGACGAAGCACGAAGATAAGATCAAGGTTATAAAAGTATTGGACTTGGATGAGGTGTCTGGTATTACGAATGAAGAAAGCAGGGAATTCACACGGGAAGAATTTAGTGATTGGTTTAGAAATAAGAACAAAGAATGCTGTTAGTAGATGCAAACGCTCAATGATACAATAGACGGGATATCAAATATCAGGCTTTATGAGAATGAAGTTAGCACCGTCATTTTGAGCAACCTCAGAAAAGGATTTGGCCAACGTCCGTACCAGTTGGAAGCATTCTCGCGATTCGTCAGTTATGTCGAAAATGTCAACCCGGAATTGAAATCCATCCAGTTGCTCTTTCACATGGCCACCGGCAGTGGTAAGACACTGGTAATGGCCGGCTGCATGCTCTATCTGTACCGGAAAGGCTATCGCAATTTTATTTTCTTTGTAAACAGTACCAATATCATCGGGAAAACCCGTGATAATTTTCTTACTCCGCATTCTTCGAAATATTTGTTTGGTGATAGCATCTTCATCGGTGAAAAAAGAATTCAGATTAGGGAGGTAGATAATTTCCAGGCAGTAAACCCGAATGATATCAATATTGTATTCTCAACCATTCAGGGACTGCATACGAGGCTGAATACACCAAAGGAGAATGCAATCACATACAATGATTTTGAAGAGAAGAAAATTGTATTGATTTCTGATGAAGCACACCACATCAATGCTGAAACGAAAAAAGGAGAGCGGCTAAGCAGGGAGGCATCAGAGGAAGCTGTCAGTTGGGAAGGAACTGTGAACCGGATTTTCAGGGCAAATGAAAAGAATATCCTGCTGGAGTTTACTGCTACTGCAGATCTCACTGATCCCGAAACTGAAAAAAAATACAGGGACAAATTACTCTTTGATTACCCGTTGAAACAATTTCGTGCCGATGGATATTCTAAAGAAGTGAAAGTGTTACAGGCAGATTTGCCGATAATAGAACGAGCCATACAGGCTGTGATTTTGAGTCAATACCGGAGAAAGGTTTTTGAGAAAAATAAAATACAGATCAAGCCGGTGATCCTTTTCAAGTCGCGAAGCATTAAAGAAAGCCAGGTATTTTATCATGAGTTCATCGAAGCAATCAGAAATCTGAAACCGTCGTTGATTCAGAAGATTCGGAAGAATGCAAATTCTACCTTACAAAAAGCATTTGCATTTTTGGATGCAAACCATGTAACGATCGGCAATCTTATTATTGAATTGAAAAATGATTTTGCCGAAGAAAAATGTATTTCTGTAAACAGCAAAGAAGAAAGTGAAGCGAAGCAAATTGCTGTCAATACCCTGGAAGATGCATCCAATGAATACCGCGCTGTTTTTGCTGTCGACAAACTGAATGAAGGATGGGATGTACTGAATCTGTTTGATATTGTCCGATTGTACGATACAAGAGATGCATCGAAAGGAAAGCCCGGAAAAACCACCATGTCAGAAGCGCAATTGATCGGCAGGGGCGCAAGGTATTGTCCGTTTGTATTAACCGATGGTCAGTCCCCGTATTTGCGAAAATTTGATGAAGACATCGATCACGAAATGCGTATATGTGAAGAGTTGTATTATCACAGTGCATACAATCCCCGCTACATTGAAGAGTTAAATTCTGCCCTTGTAGAGATTGGCATCAAACCCAGATCGGTTATTGAATTTGATTTAAAACTTAAGGAGAATTTCAGGCAGACCGAATTTTATAAAAAGGGAATTGTATTTATTAATGAAAGAATAAGATATGACTGGTCAGATATTTCAGGTTTGTCTTCAACGCTCATCGAAACTGTTTATAAAGTTTCATTGAAAACCGGTTATACTAAATCGTCGGAGGTATTTGGCAATCTGGAGAAGGTTAAACCAAAAAATGAACGAAAAAAATATCCGCTTATTTCGTTAGGCATTCCTGTTATCCGCAAGGCGATTGACCGGCTGGAGTTTTATCATTTTTCAAACCTCAGCAATTTTTTCCCTCAACTGCAATCCATCATAGAGTTCATTACATCGCAAAAATATCTTGGAGATGTAATAGTAGAAGTTGAGGGCACAGTAGAGCAATTGTCTCACATTACTCAGGATGAGAAATTGGAGATTGCAATGAATGTTTTAGAAAACATTGCTACCATAATTGTTGCTGATAACATTGATTTGAGAGGCGCAGTTGACTTTGCACCGGTTCCGCTCCAGGCCAGGCTTAAAGACAAGAAGCTGAGTTTTGTCATTGAAAAGGATAACCATGGGGAAGAGGGAAATAATAACCCGGAAACAGATGCTGATTTTAGTTTAGATGTAGCAAACAAAGACTGGTTCGCTTTTAATAGTTACTATGGGTCATCTAACGGGAAACATTTTCTGGGGTGGTTCAATAAAATTTACCATAAACTCTCAACATCATTCTCAGACATTTTTCTGATCAGTAATCACAGGTTGTTTACTTTCTACAATTTTCAAGATGGCGAGCCGGTTATTCCTGATTTTCTTTTGTTTCTTACAAAGAGAGATGGGAAAATCAAACATCACTATCAAATTCTTATTGGCCTGAAATCGCATCAGCCATCACACAACGATAAATTGAAAGATATTTTTTATAACGATTTATGGCTGCAAATGCAAATGAAGGGACCAGGAGAAAAATTGAACTTTAAGCTAATCGGATTATCCATTGCAGTTGAAGATATCGAAACAGTAAATTTTGAAAGAGTATTTGACAGAATATTGAGATAGCCGGAAAATAAAAGAGGCTGCCTCATTAAAGTGAGACAACCTCTTAGCATACATGAAATATGAAACTTATTGTTCAGCCATCACTTCTGCACTCTTTTTAAAATAATTGGCGCCCCACAAATCATAACGTTTGTAAATTGCCGGAAGTTCGTTTTTGAACCTGTTCCAGTCTTTACGATTTTGAGGAGTCCAGAGCACTTCGCTCAGGGCACTCATGCGCGGGAATACCATGTATTCGACCTTTGACGGATAATGCATGTATTCTGTCCATACATTGGCCTGGCCGCCTAATATGTACTTAGCTTTGGAAGGATCGAGTTCTTTCGGCACCGGATTGTAATTATATACTTTTTCCAATGGTACGAAACCACCAATGGTAACGCTGTCCGGATGCTTGGTTTGTGAATAGTCGAAGTACATCCAGCCGGTAGGAGTCATGATGACATCATGGTCCTGTTTTGCGGCAGCAATGCCACCTTCTTCACCTCTCCAACTCATTACCGTGGCATTCGGTGCAAGGCCACCTTCGAGAATCTCATCCCATCCAATGATTTCGCGCCCTTTGCTGTTGAGATATTTTTCTATTGTCTGGATGAAATAGCTCTGCAGTCCGTGCTCATCTTTCAATCCTTTTTCTTTGATCAGTTGCTGGCAATGATCGCAGCGCTTCCAATTTTCTTTGGGACACTCGTCTCCACCGATGTGAATATATTTCGAAGGAAACAACGCCATCACTTCATCCAGTACATCTTCCAGAAATTTGAATGTTGTTTCTTTAGGACAGAATACATCGGGAAAAACACCCCATGCCTGCTGAACCTCTTTGTCGTTGGTTGGTCCTGCCCATGCTGTCTTCGCAGGTGCTTTTGTTGGCTCACCTGGGAAACAACTGAGCATTGGATACGCAGCAATAGCAGCCGATGCATGGCCTGGCATTTCGATTTCAGGTATGATGGTGATGTGGCGGTCTGCCGCATATTTCACTACATCTTTAATTTGTTCCTGGGTATAAAATCCGCCGTAACGCTGATTGGTATTGCCTTTGCCGGGGTAGCGGCCAATGATGGTTCCATTGCGGTAGCCGCCAATGCTTGTGAGGCGTGGATATTTTTTGATTTCAATTCTCCATCCCTGGTCTTCAGTCAGGTGCCAGTGAAAGGTATTGAGTTTTTGCATTGCAATGTAATCAATGTATTTTTTTACGAAGTCCACATCAAAAAAATGGCGTCCCACATCTAAGTGCATACCACGGTATGCGAATGCAGGGTAATCATAAATGGTAACTCTTGGAATTTTGATACTAAAAGCTGAAGCATTAGTAACTTTTTCCGGTGGTATTAATTGGAGCAATGTCTGGATTCCTAAAAACACGCCTTTAGCATCTGAAGCACTGATCACCACTTTTTTTGAGCTTACACTTAAATGGTAGGCTTCCGGGTTTTGATCTCCTGCTTTAATCTCCAATACTATGGAGCTTTTTCCAGAGTTGGATTCGGGCAAAGTGAAACCATATAGTTGCTTTAAATAAGCATTCAGCATCGTTGCTTCATGCGAAGTGCCTTCGCCGGCATTAATTGATGTTTGGGGAGTAATGGTGAAACTTCCAGATTTGACATCCATTTTTGCCGGTGCCGGGATGATCACGGGCTGCTGTTGTGCAGTAGCCTGCTGCGCAAAAAATGCAACAAGCATCGCCAGGAAAAATACTTTCATGATTCGTGGTAAATTTGGTTGTGTTTTAGGACTAAATTTTGTTAAGTGGTAAATATAAGGTAATAGGGTCTGTTTTTAAGTTGATTCGTGCTAAAAAAAATTTTTAATTGAAAGTTAGGCTGGCATGGCACTCTAATTGTTTGTTCATCTTGTAAAATTTTGTATTATGATAGAGATCATTGAAGGACTTCCATCTCATGTGGCAGCATTCAGAGCCAGCGGTGTCGTTTCCGGCACTGACTATGATAATGTTGTGAATCCCAGGGTGGAAGCCGTTTACAAGCAGCACGGTAAGATTGATTTCCTGTTGCAGATTGAAACACCATTATCAAATTATTCTAAAGGTGCATGGTTTAAAGATGCTGTGTTGGGCTTTGTTTATTTCACAGAGTGGCGGCGTGTGGCAATTGTTTCCCAACACAGGGGTGTGAAAAGATTTACGAATGTATTTGGAAATCTTGCACCGGGAAAATACAGGGGATTCATGCCGGACGAAATTGACATTGCAAAAGATTGGGTAAGCGGCTGATCAATAACTCCTCAATATCGACTGCAGGACTGAGTCTTTCTGTGCAGGTGTCAGGTTGAATTTATAATTGAACATTGCATTCTCCCATTCACCATAAGATGGATTTGGAATTACAATAAGACTGGTACCAAATTCATTTTTTAGCTGGTTTGCAAGTTCAAATCTTTGTTCAATATTTTTCTTTTCGAAACCTCCGTTGAGATCATTTAGATTATCGCCTACCTGCATGATAAGTTGATGTGTCATCATGATACTGTCACGCCGTGGAATTTTAGAAGATGTTGTTGATTTTAATTTTAAATGTGCATTGTCAGCATACGGGAAGCCGTATCTTTTCAGATTATCCAGTGTAGCCTGTTTCTCTGCCATATCGCGATTTGTAACATAAAAAATTTCTACACCTAATGATGCTGCGTACTGAAAAAAGTGAAGCGCCCCCGGAACAGTGTCCGCATCTGCTCTCGCAGTCCACTCGTGCCATGTTGCATTGTCAAAATCTTTTCCCAATAGTGACTGATGTACCTGGTAGGGGCTGTTGTCCAAAACAGTTTCATCAATATCGGTCATAATAGCCGCCGGTTTGGAAGAACGATTTTTCAAAAGGTTTTCCAATTGCCATTGTGCTATGTTGTATGCCTGGTAGCAAAGTGCACGGTACTCTGCAGCTTTTTGCTGGTAAGCAGCTGTAAATAATTTTGCCTTGCCATACGAGTCAATGCCTGTTTGTGTTTGATTAATTTTTGAAGTTGGAGTGCAGGATGAATATGCTATCAGGATGGCACATCCTAAAAAGATGAATAATTTTTTCATGCTGTAAAATTATTAATTAAATAGAATGAACCGCATAGGCATTAATTTTGTCAGATAAGGAAATAAAATGTTGAACAATAGATGGACTACGTAGATTATTACAGCACATTGGGGGTTTCTAAGAATGCGTCTTCTGATGATATCAAAAAGGCTTATCGCAAATTGGCAAGAAAATATCATCCTGACGTAAACCCGAATGACAAGGAAGCACACAAAAAATTCCAGCAGATCAATGAGGCCAACGAAGTATTGAGCGATCCTGAAAAGCGGAAAAAGTATGATCAGTACGGAAAGGACTGGAAGCATGCAGAGCAATATGAACAGGCACGTCAGCAGCAGCAATCACAAGGGTTTGGCGGGCAGGGAGGGTTTGGTGGATTTGGTGGTGGCCGCGGGTTCGAAGGCTATACCTATTCATCAGGTGATGAAGGTGCTTTCAGTGATTTCTTTGAATCTTTATTTGGTGGACGGGGTAGCAGCAGGGGCAGAAGATCAGCAGCATATCGCGGCGAAGACTACAATGCTGAATTGCAATTGTCGCTCAAAGATGCATTTGAAACTCATAAACAAACACTGACAGTTAACGGAAAAAATGTTCGAATCACCATTCCGGCCGGAATAGAAAACGGACAGAAGATCCGATTGAAAGGATATGGAGGCGGGGGAGTGAACGGAGGGCCGGCCGGAGATTTATACATTACATTTAATATTCAAAACCCAACAGGTGTGATCAGACAAGGAAATGATTTGTACATCAATGAAGACTTGAATCTCTACACGGCCGTGCTGGGTGGTGAAAAAACGATTGATTCTTTCAGTGGAAAAATCAAACTCAAAATAAACCCTGAAACCCAGAATGGCACTAAAGTTCGGCTGAAGGGAAAAGGATTCCCTGTTTATAAGAAAGAAGGTCAATTTGGAGATTTGTACATCACGTGGAATGTGAAACTGCCGACCGGCCTTTCTCAAAAAGAAAAAGATTTGTTCAGAGAATTAAAAGCACTTTCTAAAAAATAAATGTTATGGAACAGGACAGAATCAACATCGAAGAATTTTGCAGGCATTATTCGGCTGAGATTTCGTTTGTGCAATCCCTTCATGAATCCGGGTTGATCCATGTAGATATGGAGGATGAACACTATTTTATTTCATTGGAAGAGATGCCTCGAGTTGAGAAATTTGTCAGGATGCATTATGATTTGGATATTAACCTTGCCGGACTCGAAACGATAGATTACCTGTTGGGTAAAATGGAAGTGCTACAACAGGAGTTGCACAGGCTTCAGCGAACGGTTACGTCTGCCTGACATTTTCAAAAGGCCACAGTTTTTCTAATCTCGATTTTATCAAAAACACAATGATTCCAATTGCGATGATGATGAGCGCTAATTTCACCAGTGTGCTTCCTGTAGATACAAGTATAAAGCACCACATTGCAATGGCAATGACAGCAGGTATGGGATAAAGGGGCATTCTGAATGGAAAAAAAGAAATTTTCTTTCTGCGATGAAGCACCATCAATCCTACTGCTTGTCCGATAAACTGCACAATGATCCGCATGGCAAGGATGGCGCTGATCACTTCAGAAAGCCTGAATAGCATACTGAAGACAAGAGCGACGATTCCAAGAAACAACAAAGAAATGTGTGGGAAACCTTTGGTAGGATGCACCCTGGCAAAAACTTTGAAGAACTGTCCGTCTTCTGCTGCGGCATAAGGTATGCGGCTGTAACCCAATGTTGCAGAGAATACAGATGAAAAGGCAACCCATAATATCAGTACCGTTACCACCTTAGCTGCAGCAGTGCCCATTAGCACCTGCATGAATTCACTCACTACAAAATGACTATCCTTTGCCTGCTCCCAGGGAATCACACTCACTACACTCACATTCATGGCAAGATACAGCACCGTGATGCCTGCAATGCTGATGAACATACTTCTCGGAATATTCTTTTGAGGATTCTTAATCTCAGCGCCCAGGTGACAGATATTATAATACCCCAGGAAACTATATACAGACTTGACACTCGCAAATCCCAACGCTGCAACGAATGCGGCATTCAGTGTTATTCCATCATTGATGTGTCGAATCGGTTCCAGGAAATTTCCATGAACAATGCCTCCGCCGATCACCCAGAACAATGTGATGATCACACCTGCCCAAAGTATGGTACTTATCTTACCGATACTATCAATCTTACGATAAAGCAGTGTAATGACCAGGATGACCAAACATGCACTCACCAATTTGGACATGGCAGGCGATAGCGGAACAAGAAACGAAAAATATTCACTGAACCCAATAGCTGCCGAGGCAATCACGAGAGGTGCCTGTATCATCGTTTGCCACACGAATAAGAAGCTCATCAGCCTGCCACCTTTTTCTTCTCCGAAAGAGTATCTCAGGAACTGGTAGCTTCCGCCTGCTTTAGGAAAGGCAGCGCCGAGTTCGCTCCATACCATTGCGTCTAAAAAGGATAAAGCTGCTCCGGCGAGCCATGCATACAAAAACCAGGGCCCGTTCATCATAGCGATCACCATCGGCAATGTGATAAAGGGGCCGATACCCACCATATCAATCATGTTGATAGCGGTGGCTTGTCTCAGGCTTAATCTTCTTTCTAAAAGAGCCATACTGTGTGAATCACTTTCTGTAGGAATGATTGAAAGTAATCAATTGATGGCAATCGTTGAAAAAGGAATAGATACCACCAATTAGCCCCCAATTAGCTCAAGCGTCCGCATATGCTGCTAATAAAATAAAGTTGCATTATATTTACTCAATGAGTAGGAAATATAAATTTCACGATCCGGACAAGTTGCATTTCATTTCCTTTGCCACTGTTAACTGCCTGCCTGGCTGAGCCATTCAGACAGGTATAGATGTATTTGTGAGAGAAGAATACAAGGAGATTGTACTTAAAAGTTGGAGGCATTGCCAGAAAAATAAGGGGCTTGAGATATACGGATGGTTTTACCGATAGCAATCGGTAGCCAAGCCATGTTCACATGATGATTGGAAGTGCAAAAAATAAATTGGAAGATATTGTGAGAGATATGAAAAGTTTCACTTCAACTATCTTGAGAAAGGCAATAAGCGATAATATTCAGGAAAGTAGAAAAGAGTGGATGATATGGATGATGGAACGAGCTGGAAAGAAAAATGGCAACAATAATGATTGGCAATTCTGGCAACAACATAATAAACCGATAGAAATTAGGGATAAGGAAATGTTCCAGAAGATTTTAGAATATATTCCTGTCTGACTGAGTCATTCAGGCAGGCATTTGAATCCTGTAGTGTCAGGATTTGTAGATCAACCAGAAGATTGGAGGTATAGCAGCGCAAGAGATTTCTCGCCTTTAAAAGAAAGGTATGAGAAAGGGTTGATTGAATTAAGCTATACTGAATGATTTGAATGGCACAAGCGGACGCTTGCGCCAAAGTGGGGAGTGGACAGGTAAGTATCGATTTTGCCGCTACAATTGGATTAGGACTAATAGCAGACTTCGGAATAAAATGGCCAATATATAAACTGGATTAAGACTTAATTGAAATGAAAGTAATTATTATAGTATCGAGTTTTCTTGCTTTTTTTGTCAAAATAAGCCTTCATATTTATCTAGATATAAAGAATAAAAGATTTGATGGTTTAAAGCCATTCAATATGCTTCCATTCTTATATTTTTTCCCTTATAGCGAAAAGGTAAAAACAACATATCAATTTAAAAAAAAGGTTTGCAATTTGTCTTATTTACTTTTTATTTTACTAACTATTTATAGTTTAATCTTTTTTTAAAAAGAATTAATAATGGTGGATAGAAAATGAAACTTATCCTTCACTATGTAAGATACAAACGGCCCCAATTGGCGCAAGAATGAGGCAAAGGCTAAATGTGTTGGCTTCTTGTGCCATGTCCGACAAAATTGATTTGTATATTTACATCGGAGGCATGATTTGGAAAAGCAAAGCCGATGGAGAAAAAAGAAAATATGATTTTGATTATGATGCGGTGAACAGGGTATTGTCAGCAGATTTCAATCAATATGCATCGGGCAGTTTTAATAAGACCGCCGGAGTAGATTTCAGTATGAGCAATATGAGTTACGATGCCAATGGAAATATCATTACGATGAACCAGAAAGGACTCAAAATAAATACATCACCCCTCATAGATCAGTTAGCATACACCTACCAAACTAACAGCAATAAACTTTCTAAAGTGGTAGATGCAGTTGTTGACAAAGACAGCAAATTGGGCGACTTCAAATACGATCCGGCCACCAAAGGCACAACCGATTACAGTTATGATGCCAATGGAAATTTGATTTCAGATGCCAACAAGAAAATTACAAGCATAACCTACAATTATTTGAACCTTCCCTCTGTAATAGCAGTTATCGGAAAAGGCTCCATCACCTACACCTACGATGCCACTGGCAACAAACTAAAAAAAGTAACTGTTGACAATACCGTATCACCATCAAAAACCACAACCACATTATACATCGGTGGAGCAGTTTATGAAAATGACGTGTTGCAATTTGTTGGACATGAAGAAGGAAGAATCAGATTTAAACCAGCAGCAGAAGCGGTTCCGGCTTCGTTTGCTTATGATTATTTTTTGAAAGACCATTTAGGAAATCCGCCGCGGCGGACAAGTTCTCGTATGGTATTGACTGAAGAAACTAAATCAGATCCATATCCACCAGCCAGAATGCGTGTCCCGATGGTACCGTCGGGAGAAACCGCTCAGGCTACCACAGAAGAAGCGCTCTATGCAAACCTGCCTCAAACAAGAGTGAGCAAACCGGCAGGCTATCCGACAGATAGCTACACCAATCCGAATAATAACGTAGCCAAAGTAAATGGAAACGGAAATAAAATAGGCCCGAGCATTATCCTGAAAGTAATGGCCGGTGATAAATTCAATATTCGCGTCAGCAGTTGGTATAAAAAGAATGGAGCTACACCGCAATCACCGAACAGCATTTCTACAGATTTAGTAGTAGGCCTCATCAACAGCCTGACAGGAACAGGTGGCCCTGTGCACGGAGCAATAACTTCTGCACAACTAACAAGCAGCGGATTGATACCGATATCAACAACTAACTTCCTGAATAATTCACAACCCGCACCAGGGAGTACAAGACCAAAAGCATATATTAATTGGATACTACTGGATGAACAGTTTAAATTCGTTCAAAGTGGAAGTGGCGCAGAGCAGGTAGGAAATGATTATATATTTACTGTGCATGTGAAAATTGATATGCCGGTTTCAAAGAGCGGCTACCTGTATGTGTTTGTGAGTAATGAGACACCGAATATAGATGTGTACTTTGATAATTTGCAGGTAACACATACACGAGGAGCGATATTGGAGGAGACGCATTATTATCCGTTCGGCTTGACGATGGCGGGGATTAGTTCGAAGGCATTGCAGTTTGGAAGTCCTGAAAATAAATATAAATACAATGGGAAGGAAGAACAGCGTAAGGAATTTGCTGATGGCTCTGGTATTGAGTGGTATGATTTTGGAGCGAGAATGCAAGATCCGCAGATAGGAAGGTGGCACACAATAGACCCAATGGTTTCAAATTATTATTGGCTGACACCGTATAATTATTGCAACAATAACCCGATAAAATATCTTGACCCCAATGGAATGGAATTCAGAGATACAGTGATTAATGGTAAGAAAACAAGAATTGATATTGGGACATTGGAAGGAGTATATGTAATGGGTCGCAAGAAAGGAAGTTCCGGAGCAGATTTCGCATTTCCATGGGTGGAAGGTGCTGCTTCAGAATCAGCAAGAAGAGGATTGCACCGAAAGGACATGTACATTCAAGCAAGGTTTGGCGGATGGTCTCAACAAGAGATGTACAACTCATGGAAAAACAAAGGAGTCGATTCTTATGATCTTGACAGATATGAGAAGGGATATCAATCAGAGGTGAATTATAGAAATACGCAGTTAGTGGTGGTAGGAATATTAGGCGCTCCTGTTGTGGCAACATCTGCTTCAGGATTGATAGTTGGAACAATGGCTGAACGGTTGGGGGCTGCGGGCGCGGACCTCACAATTCAATACGCAATGAATATTGGAAAAGGCTATGGGTTTTTAGGAAACAATCTTGCCAATATTAACATAGCCTCTGTGGGCGCAAATTTCGCGATGCCTGGAAGTGCTTTAGGTTCCAGTGCCATTGGAAATATCTTTGACTTAAGAATAAACGGATATGCTGGTGTTAGCTCTACAGCCAGTGGAATTAATATCGCTGCCAATGTTATATTGGGGTATGCAGGAAATAAAATTGGCAGTGGATTGACGAATATTTCAGGAACCTATATGAATGGAGGTGATTTGTTAAACAATTTTTCAGGAAACTTGTTGGGGAATTATTTTGGCAGTGGAGGTCAATATATTCTTGAACTTTCAAGCAAATAATCTATGAAAAATCATATAAATTGGAAATTATTAATTTCTTGTTTCATAATATTAATCTTTGTTTTTGTAGGAATTCAGAGATATATTTCTCAAAGGGATTTGAAAAAAAATGGGACGATTGTGTATGCCACTATCCAAGATGTTTTACCTTCCGGAAAAGCGACAGCGAGTCCAAGTTTTAAATGCAGATTTTTTTTTAAAGGGAAGGAAAAAGTATTAATAAGTAGTTCAAGTATTAAGGGTAATATATTTAGTTATCTTGGTAAATCATTTCCGGCCTTATATTCTTCTAAGACAAACTCTTTAAGATTATTAATGACAAAAGATGATTATTTAGAATTTGGAATCGACTATCCCGATAGCCTGAAGTATAGGTAGCTTATGAGTATTAAATTGTCATATATTGGAGGAGGTGCCATGCAAAGATTGAGTGTGTTAGCTTTTTGTAACCTAATCGAATTAACGGATTTGGATATTAACATCGGAGGCATGATCTGGAAAAGCAAAGGCGATGGAGAAAAAAGAAAATATGATTTTGATTATGATGCAGTGAACCGGATATTGTCAGCAGATTTCAATCAATATACAGGGAGTAGTTTTAATAAAACCGCCGGGGTAGATTTTAGTATGACGAATATGAGCTATGATTCTTAATGGCTCTTAATGGCACAGATATGCAGCCCAGCTCTTGTGCGATGGCGTATCTGTGCCGTGAACAAATCTATTCACAGAAAATAACTCTTACATTTATGAATGAGTAAGAAATACAAATTCACCGACGACGACAAGATTTACTTTGTAACATTTAATTGATTTACCAACATTGACGAAATGACTCAACGGCACAGATACGCTTGCGCACAATTCCAATGCTGCATATCTGCGCCAATGGAAGGTTATCCGACAGACACTTACACCAACCCGAATAACAACGTTGCCAAAGTAAATGGCAGTGGAAATAAAATCGGCCCGAGCATTATCCTTAAAGTCATGGCCGGAGATAAATTTAATATCCGTGTGAGTAGTTGGTACAAGAAAAACGGCGCAACACCACAATCACCCAACAGCATTGCAACAGATTTAATAACCGGCCTAATCAACAGCCTCACAGGAACCGGCGGGCCTGTGCACGGTGCGATTACTTCAGCGCAACTTACAAGCAGTGGAGTAATTCCTATATCAACAACCAATTTCCTGAATAATTCACAACCTGCACCGGGCACTACCAAACCGAAAGCATACATAAATTGGATACTTTTAGACGAACAATTTAAGTTTGTGCAAACCGGCAGTGGCGTAGAGCAGGTGGGTAATGACCAGGAATTTAAAGTGCATGTAAAAAATGACATGCCGGTTTCAAAGAGCGGCTACCTGTATGTGTTTGTGAGTAATGAGACACCGAATATAGATGTGTACTTTGATAATTTGCAGGTAACACATACACGAGGAGCGATATTGGAGGAGACGCATTATTATCCGTTCGGCTTGACGATGGCGGGGATTAGTTCGAAGGCATTGCAGTTTGGAAGTCCTGAAAATAAATATAAATACAATGGGAAGGAAGAACAGCGTAAGGAATTTGCTGATGGCAGTGGACTGGAGTGGTTAGATTATGGAGCTAGGATGTATGATAACCAGATTGGGAGGTGGCATGTTGTTGATCCATTAGCTGACAAGTCCAGAAGATGGACGCCATTCGCGTATGCATTTTCTAATCCAATTGTATTTATAGACCCCGATGGAATGGAGAATATTGTCGTGGTAGGAAGTCAGAATGATGAAGGTAAAGCCAATAAACTTATGTTTGTTAATCAGGGATTAAGGTCCATGAGGAATTGGAAGAAAACACAAGGAAAAGAATCTAGGACAATGGTTTTATTCAAGGGTGGCTACTCCGATAAACAGATAAATCGCATACGTAAATCAGTGGAGAAACTGGGAGGCCAATTGGAAGTGGTGAATTCTGCGGAAGAAATGACTAACTATGTAAATTCAAAGGAAATCGGAAATTCAAGTGTTGGAGAAGAAAGACTTTCCGATCAGGTGACTGACGTTGATATATATTCCCACGGGGTTGTTGGTTCAATTGAATTTGGATATGGAACGCCAAATGAAGCTGCTTATAGATTGGATTATAATTCTGTAGGTAATCTAAATCAGGCAGCATTTTCTGAAGGTGCGACAATTAATTCTTTCGCATGTAGGTCAGCATTGGGAAATCCCAATATTGATCAGATTGCTTTCCCATGGGAAAATTGGAAGGTGAATCAAAGCATAGCTGCACACATAGCAAACCAAACTGGAGCCCTAGTAAATGCCTTACTTGTAAGATCAGATTATTCGAGCACATTGGGAACCAGAATTGATAGACGTTTAACACATAATGTTCCGCCTCAAGAAGAAGTTGATGGAGCCATATTGACTCCAGGTGGAGCGACTCGTCCGGTATATCCGGGCACAACACCAATGGGACTACCTCGAAATTTTATCCCCTTTAAGAAACAATAAAAGATAACTGAATATGAAATATATTCATTTCTTTGGTTTGATCGTTCTAGTTAGCTTTGGATGTAATCATTCAAAAAATATGTTATCAATAACATCTTTCCCTTTAGAAGAACTCAATTTAAAAGTTTATGAGAACTCTAATTGCTCAAAAGTTTCAGAACAACATTTTCAATTTAGAATAAAGCACGAAAATAATAAAGTTGATTTAAACAGGTTTCGCTTCGTTATTCTTCTTAATGGACGTGCTATATATAATGGAGAATACTTTAAAAGTGTTGATACTAATGTTTCTTTTTGCTTTGATAATAATCTGAAAGAAATATACACTCTTTCATTTTTAGCAGTTGATTCCGTTAACAGAATTTGTTTTATATGGAGCAAAAAGCAATCGTTTTATTTGGCAAAATATAAAGGGGCCGATATTCTGTTGCAATCAGACTCGTATGATAACGGTTATAAAATTAGATTTGACGGTTCATTCTGGTATGAGTAGTTTCGATCTGTGGATTTCAGTATGACGAATATGAGTTACGATGCCAACGGAAATATCATGACGATGAACCAGAAAGGTTTGAAAATAAATACATCACCACTCATAGATCAGTTGGCATACACCTACCAAACTAACAGCAATAAACTTTCTAAAGTGGTAGATGCAGTTGTTGACAAAGACAGCAAACTGGGTGATTTCAAATATGATCCCGCAACAAAAGGAAGTACAGACTACAGTTACGATGGTAATGGGAATTTGGTTTCAGATGCCAACAAGAAAATCACCAACATAACCTACAATTTTCTGAACCTACCTTCTGTAATAACAGTTACCGGCAAAGGAACGATTACCTATACTTATGATGCGACCGGGAACAAATTGAAAAAGGTTACAGTTGACAATACAGTAGTACCATCAAAGACCACAACAACATTATACCTCGGTGGGGCGGTCTATGAAAATGATCAATTACAATTCATTGGTCATGAAGAAGGGAGAATACGACCAACAAGAGATGCAAGTAATAATATCACCGGCTTTGTTTATGATTATTTTTTGAAAGATCATTTAGGAAATATTCGTATGGTTCTCACCGAAGAACAGAAGGAGGATCCATATCCACCAGCCTCAATGGAAACGGCTCAGGCCGCAACCGAAGAAGCGCTCTATGCCAACCTTCCACAGACAAGAGTAAGCAAACCGTCAGGCTACCCAACGGATACATACACCAATCCGAATAACAACGTAGCCAAAGTAAATGGCAGCGGAAACAAAATCGGACCTTCTATCATTTTAAAAGTCATGGCCGGAGATAAGTTCAATATTCGCGTCAGCAGTTGGTACAAGAAGAATGGTG
>JBDHYH010000016.1:0-47282 GCA_039811325.1 Chitinophagaceae bacterium
TTCACATACATTTTTACCCCGTTAGATAGTTTCATCATTGATAAAATAATTTTTCATTCGTTCTTTTAAATACCTTTTTCCCCAACTTGTTTTTAAATATATTTCCCTGTGGGTAGCATCCTGTTGGTTAATGCAACCCTCAAAATATATCAATTTTAATGGAAGTCTATTCTTGGTTGAATTTACTTTCCCAGAGTTATGTTCTTCTATTCTTTTTCTCAAATCAGAAGTATAACCTGTATAAAGATTATTGTCCTTCAATGACTTTAGTATGTAGATGTAATAAATCATTATGCTGCAATTTTATATCTAACGGGGTAAATTTGCCCTAAGTCCTGGTGCGAGAGTTCACCAATTTTCAAATCAATCACCACAAAACATTTCAGCAGTCGGTTGAAGAAAACAAGGTCGGCTTTAAAATGCTTTTCATCTATGGTCATACGAAACTGCCGTGCCACAAACGTAAAGCCTTTGCCGAGTTCCAGTAAAAAATGCTCTAACTTATCTATGATGGCTGTTTCCAAATCGCTTTCAGAATATTGTTGTTGTTCGGGCAAATTCAGGAATTCAAGTACATAAGGGTCTTTTAAAAAATCCAGCGGTTTTTCAATAAGCTGTCCCTTCTCCGAAAGTTTTTTAATGCCTTCTTTATCCCTGCTCAATGCGAGGCGTTCGTACAATCCGCTATCGAACTGGCGTTGCAGTTGTTTCAGTGTCCAGTTGTTTGCACCAGATTCTATTTCATAAAAATTTCGTTCGTCAGGGTTTTCAATACGCATGAGTTTAATGTAGTGCGACCAAGATAAATTGAATTTCCTGATCACTGATTGGGAATTTGGATTTACTGCGGGAATCCGGGAAACCGTTTCGGGAATTGTATTGCTTTCATTTTCACTCTCTTGCAATTGCGCAGACGACTTCTGCGGAATTGATTTATTTGTATCGGATTGAGAATTCGTCAACGAGTTTGACGAAATTGAAAAAGAATATGTCTTATAGAAAAATCGCATCCTGTCAAGATTTTCAACTGAAAATCCCCTGCCAAATTCTGCCGTTAATTTCACCGAAAGTTCTTTCAAAACCTGCTTCCCATATCCGGCCCGTTCTTTTCCCTGCTGTTCGTCTTCCACAATCATTCTTCCTATTTCATAATAAGTGTAAACCATTGTTTGGTTTACTGCCCGCACCACGCTTTGCCTCGCCATTTGCAGCAGTTCTGCAATTTTTGAGTAAAGTTGATTGTTGGATACTGTCCTATTCATAATTCAATTCCGATATTTTTCAGTTGCTTAAATAATTCTTCCAACGAAGCATTAATTTGCTGTTGCCCTGCCTTCACATCGGCAATCAGTTCTTCGGTATTGTGTTCAATGGTGTTGACGGCCTGCTTCACATACAGTTGTATGCTCAGGTTGCCGTTATTGTCCAGCACTTCTTCATTAGTAACTGTTTTGGCAAAACCTTCCACATCTTTAAATTTCCAATAAGCATCGCTAATTTTTTTTATGTGCTGCGGTTCTAACCAGGCGTTTGTTCTTTCAATTCTCAATTCTTCTTTTGCATCAATAAAAATAATTTTACCTTTTCGCTCTTTTGGTTTTTTCATGCGGCACACCAGCAAACAGCTTTCCATACTGCTGTTGTAAAACAGGTTTTTGCCCAAACCAATTACGGCATCTACATAATCTTCTTCAATCATGCGTTTGCGTATGGCGGCTTCGCTGTCGCGAAACAATACGCCATGCGGCCACAGCACCACACAACGTCCGGTGTCGGGGTTCAGGCTGCGCATGATGTGCTGCTGAAAAGCATAGTCGGCACAACCCTGCGGTGGCGTGCCCCAGATATTACGTCCAAAAGGGTCGTTCATCCATTTGCTATGGCTCCACTTTTTTACGCTATAGGGCGGGTTCGCCATGATGACGTCAAATGTTTTCAACTCATCATTTTCTAATATCTGCGGGCTGTCTAAGGTGTCGCCCTGCACAATCAAAAACTCATCTACATTGTGCATAAACATATTAATGCGGGCTATAGCGCTGGTAATCAGGTTCAGCTCTTGTCCATATAGTTTCAGCGTTCGGTATTCTTTGTTTTGTTCTTTCAAATGCAAAGCGGCGCCCAGCAATATACCGCCACTGCCGCAGGTAGGGTCGTAAATGCTTTCGCTGCTTTTGGGGTCGGTAATTTGGGTCATCAGTTTTACAACGGTGCGGTTGGTGTAAAACTCGGCTGCTGTATGTCCGCTGTCGTCTGCAAATTTTTTAATCAGGTATTCGTAGCCTTCGCCCATTATGTCGTGGGGCACATTGGCTACGCTAAGGTTCATTTTTGAAAAGTGCTCAATCAGGTCCAGCATTTTTTCGTCACTCATCCTGCGTTTGTTGGTCCATTGTGCATCGCCAAATACATCATGCAGCATTTCAAAGTTGGCTTTCTCAATTCCGTTCAATGCTTTTTGCAGGTATGCGCCTACATCCACGGTTTTCTTTCTTACATCTTCCCAATGGCAACCTTTCGGAATTTGAAAACGGTGGTTCTCTGCAAACTCGGCATATTTCAGGTCGCCATCGCTTTCTTCATTTGCCAGTTCAAATTCTTCGTCCCACAAATCGCTGATACGTTTAAAAAACAGCAAAGGGAAAATGTATTGTTTAAAATCGGCAGCGTCAATCATGCCACGCAGAATGTTGGCAGCTCCCCAGAGGTAATCTTCTAATTGTTTTTGGGTCATATTTTATTATAAAAATTCGCTGGCAAAGTTAGTTTTATATCGCCAAGAATAATTGTATGCAAGTTCGTATAGTGTGCTGTACCAGACTATCAACAAAGGTAGTTTCAAAAGCGACAGATACAGGAAAGGATGATTAAAAACAAATTATCGCCATCCCAATCCTGGAGCTACATGTTTTAAAATAGAAGAAAGAACATGGATATTATATTTCACACCCAAGGTATTGGGAACGGTTAATAAAATGGTATCTGCTTCCTGAAGGGCTTCGTCTTTTCCTAATTCCTCAATTAACTGATCGGGCTCAGCAGCGTAGCTTCTGCCAAACACGGCGTTTCTGTTATTTTCTAAAATCCCTACCTGGTCTCTGCTGTTGCTGCTGCCTCCAAAATACAACCGGTCGGTATCGTTCATCAAAGCAAAGATGGAACGGCTCACCGAAACTCTCGGCTCACGCTGGTGCCCTGCATCTATCCAGGCTTGCTTATACAACCTGATTTGTTCTGCTTGTTGAATGTGAAATGGTTTTCCGCTTTCGTCAAATTTCAATGTAGAACTCTGTAAGTTCATCCCGATTTTTCCTGCCCACACTGCGGTGGAGTTAGAAGCGGAACCCCACCAGATTCTATCACGCAATCCGGGTGAATGCGGTTCTAATCGCAACAGTCCTGGTGGATTTGGGAACATCGGATTAGGATTGGGCCGGGCAAAACCAACACCTTTCAAAGTTTCGAAAAATTGAAGTGCTTTTTCCCTGCTCATGTCTGCATCCGTCTCTCCATTTTTCGGTTCATAGCCAAAATATCGCCAGCCCTCAATCACTTGCTCAGGTGAGCCACGACTGATACCTAATTGTAAACGCCCTCCGGAGATTAAATCAGCAGCGCCTGCATCTTCCACCATGTAAAGCGGATTTTCATAACGCAAGTCAATCACGCCTGTTCCAATTTCAATTTTTTTTGTTTTTGCGCCAATAGCTGCCAGTAAGGGAAAAGGTGAAGCCAATTGCCGTGCAAAATGGTGTACCCTGAAATAGGCGCCATCCATACCAATTTCTTCGGCGGCTACGGCCAGGTCAATAGATTCCAGCAAAGCATCCGAAGCGGTTTTGGTGGTATAAGCGGGGTGATTGCCCCAATGCCCAAATGATAGAAACCCTATTTTTTTCATCTTGTGATAAAATTAATTACTGATGTTACTCATTTTTATCCCCAGTTTTACGCAACTTCTGGTTTAGAGAATTTTTGCAAAGTACTCCATCGCGATTAATACTTTTACTGCGCAATGAAAATTTAACCTTCACCGACATTGCCGACGCGATGAATTTTTCCAGCATGTCGTTTTTTAACCGGTATGTGAAGAAAGTGTTGGGTGTTACGTCCAGTGAATACAGGGTGAGGTTGCGGTAGCTAAAATATTTTTAGTTTCTACTGACTTCTTAAATCTACATCTTGGGTCTGATTATATAATTCTACAATACCCTTCAACCACTTCTTTACTTCTTGTTTACCTGCACTTCTTTATCTCCCTTCATCACAAACATAATTCCATCTCTTTCTGTTCCGCCACGGGTAGAGAAACCTTCTAACACTTTACTGTTTAGACATAATTCTTTCACCGTTTGAAAACCACTCCCCACGCCATATCCGGCATTGGTATTAAAAGGAATTACTATTTTGCCACTGAGATCATATTGAAGTAAAAAGCTCTTCATCGGTGGCGGCAACTGCATTCCCCAGGTAGGAAAGCCCACGAATACCACGTCACATTTCTCCATGCTGTCAATTTTTGTTTTGAGTGGTGGTAAATAACCGCTTGCATTTTCATCGGCCACCTGCTGAACGATTTGTTGATAATTTTCAGGATATGGTTTTTTCAATTCAAGTGCAACCAATGTGCCACCAACATTTTTTTGAATCATTTCTGCTACGGCTTTTGTGTTATTGGTGCGGGATAAATACACGATTAAGATGTTTTTTTACCCACACTTTTAGCAGTCATTTTTTGCGATTTAGACGAGCAGGATAACATTCCGAAGAACCCGATCAATAGTAGTGAGAAGAGGCATTTATATTTGACATGCATAGTATTGATGTTTTGATGTAAGACTAATCGAGTGGTATCAATGCAAGACTGTTGTTTGCATTCATCGGTATGACCAACTGGTTCGTCTTGCTGTCATAACACATGGAAGCGGCGTTGGGGATATTTTTTGCAATCAACTCAGCGGGCTTACCCGGACGAATGCGGGACACACCTCCATTAAACACACTGCACACATATTTTGTACCATCGGGCATAATCACAAGTCCATCACTACCCGGTTGTACAGCGGTCTCTGTTTTCAATAATTTACCGTCTTGAGAAAATGTAAGTACATCAGCATTCCCGGAATTGACGACAACGATATTTCCTTCGGGATCGAAAGCAATACCGTTGGGAACATTGAGTGGCAGGCCTTGTACGAAAACAATGGCATTACCGGCAGGTGAAATCTTCCAGACTTTCCAGGTATCCGGATTTGGATTGGGCCTGCCAAATTCACCCGTCTCTGTGGCATAAATGGTTCCATCTTCTTTCACTTCGATATCATTGATCCAACCGGCTTCTTCAATCCTGATTTCACCCATTGGCTCCCCGGTTTTCATACTGAATTTGCGGATGACGGCCACACTTGGATCGCCTTTACCTGTACCACCATCACGGTCGGCAATATATAAAGTCCCATTCATGATATCACATCCGAAGGGTTCATTTAATACAAGCGGGGTTGAAAGGTTCTTGCGTTCGTCCGGTCGCTGCACACCAATCCAGCGCAACGTATGCACCGAACCATCTGGGTTGATGAGGGAAACCCATCCGTCATTGGTCTGCTCATGTTGTGGCAAATTGCGATTGGTAACTACAATAAGCCCGGTTGCTTCATCATAAGAGCAGCTTTCTGAAGAAGAAATACCGCCATAAACTTTTACGTTTGGGGTGATCGCTTCAAAATTTCCATCTGCATTGGTAATGCCGAGTGCCTTGCCCGTTGAATATGGCTTTGGCTCTTGTGGTTGCTGGGCAAATACAGACGATGATAGAACGCTAACGCTGATCAGTAGGACAATGCAAAATGCGAGCGGCTTCTGATAATGTTTTTTCTTTTTCATTGCTTTATGTTTTAATGTTATTTTTTTCATGGCCAGTAAAACCAATTCCTCCCTTGTTGTTGATTGTTCCAAAACCTTAATAGAAGATATGATCAATTTGGCACTCACCTTATTACCTTATTTTTTTCTGATTTTCCAAATGGCTGCAATATTTGCCTGTAAAATTTTATGAGCCGTTCATATTCTCAGTAAAAATAAAATGAGTATTCTTATATTCTATTTTCATTTTAACCAATTTTTGAATAAGGTAATAAGGTGAATAATCTCTGGAATGACTGTTCTATTAAGGTTATTGAAGATATTTTAAATACCTGGGATTTTTTTTTCATCGGAAATGACTTCAACAAATTTATTACCCTAAAACAGATTGCTTAACCTTTGGTTTTTCCGATATAGAATAATCAAGTTGTTTTATAACCTTAACAGAAGATACGATCAATTTATCACTAACCCTGTTACCTTATTTTCTTTCTGATTTTTCATACGGCTGCAATGTTTGCTGGCAGAATTTTATGAATATTAAACTACTCATAAATTCTTATATCCTATTTTCATCTTAACCAACTTTGAACAAGGTAATAAGGTGGGTAATCTCTGGAATGACTGTTCTATTAAGGTTTATTGAAGTTAATT
This sequence comes from Chitinophagaceae bacterium, assembly GCA_039811325.1. Taxonomy (GTDB): domain Bacteria; phylum Bacteroidota; class Bacteroidia; order Chitinophagales; family Chitinophagaceae; genus Ginsengibacter. Next base: position 6,517 of record JBDHYH010000016.1, read on the forward strand.
TAAATACCAGGGATTCAATTTCATATCAAATGACCTCAACAGATTTTTTCCCTGCAAAACAGATTACTCACTCTTGATTCTTCCGGTACATATCAAGTTCTTTTATAACCTTAATAGCATATCAAAATGAAAATTCACTCACCTTGTTACCTTATTTTCTTTCTGATCTTTCAAACGGCTGCAATGTTTGCTGGTAGAATTTTATAAACATTTCATATTCTTCTTTAAAACTTACCTTACGATGATGTTCGGGTTGGTTAAGAATGTATTTGCAAACTCTATCCACATCCGATTTTGAAACAGAAAATGCAGACGCAGATTTTTGCCATTCAAAATGACCTGCACACAATTTATTTTGATTTATAAAGTTCTCTGAACTTTCAGCAACGATCGTAGCCAGTTGCTCCTCGGACAATTTTGGTGACCGCAAAACTAAAAAATGCACATGTTCCGGATTTGCATAAATAGCATATAGATGAGAATCATTATTGTTCACTATCCCTGTTATGTACTTCTCAATTCTCTCACGGTTTTTTTCAGAAATCAACGGCGCCCGGTGCAGCGTAGTAAAAATAAAGTGAGTAAATAAATTCTTATATTCTATTTTCATTTTAACCAATTTTTGAATAAGGTAATAAGGTGAATAATCTCTGGAATGACTGTTCTATTAAGGTTTATTGAAGATAATTTAAATACCTGTAATCTATGTTTCATCTGAAATGGATTCAGCAAATTTGTCTTTCATTCAGCGCAAAACAGATTGCTTAAACAATGGTTATCACTATATATAATCCGGTTCCTTTACAACCTTAATAGAAAACATAAATCAAAATGCACTCACCTTATTACCTTATTTTTTTTCTGATTTTCAAATGACTGCACTGTTTGCTGGCAGAATTTTATGAATATTTCATATTCTATTTCATCATCTCATCGTTACTTTTTAGGCGGCGCTTCCACATTTGAAAAGGCCTGAACAAAAGGCGGTAGCCGTTCTCCTTTTATTTTAATCGCCGATAATTCTGTATTGAATTGTTTTAGTTCATCTGTAGTAAATTTTACATTATCAGCCCCACTGTTTTCCAGCATGTGCGCCATTTGTGTGGTACCGGGGATAGGCACAATCCAGGGTTTTTGCGCAAGCAGCCATGCCAATGATATTTGTCCTGGGGTTGCTTCTTTTTGTACGGCCCATTTTTTTAGCAGTTCTACAAGCGCCAGGTTGTTGGGTAAATTTTCCGGTGAAAATCTTGTTTCAATACCGCGAATATCTCCCTGGGCAAATCGTGTTTCAGCATCAATTGCACCTGTTGTAAAACCGACACCTAACGGGCTCCAGCAAACGAAGCCGATACCCAGTTCTTCACAAAGCGGAATGATGACATCTTCCGGTCCCCGCCAAATCAAAGAATACTCATTCTGTATGGCAGTAACCGGATGAATGGCATGTGCTCTTCTTACGGTTTGCGGTCCGGGTTCAGACAAACCGTAATGCAATACTTTGCCTTCTTTAATTAAATCTTTTATAGCGCCAACAACATCTTCAATCGGAACAGCCGGGTCAACACGATGTTGATATAATAAATCAATGCGGTCAGTGTGAAGCCGCTTCAACATTCCTTCTACTACTAATTTAATGTGATCGGGTTGGCTGTTTAATCCCGGAAGTCGCTTACCGGTTTTTTGGTCAATGTTCCAGCCATACTTTGTTTCGATAACAACCTTGTTTCTAATACCTACCAATGCTTCACCGAGTATCCGTTCACTTTCAAACGGCCCGTAGGCTTCTGCTGTATCAAATAGGGTAACACCATTGTCATACGCTTTCCGAATGATGTTGAGCATTTCAGATCGGGTCGGGATCGTGGTTTGATAGGTGCGCGGCATATTTTGTACACCAATACCAATGCTGGAAACTTCCAGCGTGCCGCCCAATTTACGGCGCTCGGTTAACGGATTTGTTGATATAGCTTTTGAGGTTTTGTTCTTTGCGCCGGCAACGGAAGATAATACTGAGCCTCCGGCTAATGCCAATCCTGTTTTAAAAAGGTTTCGTCTGTTCATAACTGTTATTTTTTAAAAGTTACCGGGTTAATGATTGTTGTTGTCATTCGATTTCAATTTAACGGGCCTGAGAAGGTGAGAGAAGGTCAGTTGTGCCATTTTCCATTTCCCGTTTTCTTTTATATAAACTTCGGTTACCATAAAAGCGCTGGTAACTTCACGTCCGCCTACCATTGCCACCAGGTCTATATCATTTAACAGGATAGCAGTATTGCCAAACATATTGACCGTAACAGCATAAACTTCGGCTTTCTTGTACCAGATACTACCGCTTTTTATAACATCCAGTTCCTGGGCCTTGCCCCAACTTCCACCCATGTGGACGAACATACATTTGTCATCAAACAGCGCCTTTAAAGAACTTACATTCTTGTCGGCCATCCAATCCCATTTCTTTTTTGAAAGATTGATGATTTCCTGTTGTTCGGGTGTGTTATTGGCAGCAGATTTTATTGTTTCTGTTGGCTGAGCGTAGGACGATTGTACACTCATAATTAATAGAAACAGTCCCAGTAATGATGATTTCATAATTTATTTTTTTGAGTTAATTAATCAATTTCCTTTCGCCTAACCATTTCACCATTGCCGGGTCGCGATGATTAAAAAAGAGGCTTTCGTTGGTGTCTAAGTTCTTGATGGCTTTCATATCTTCATTACTCAATTCGAAATTGAGGCTATTGAAATTCTCTTCCATTCTTTCTTTACACACCGATTTGGGAATAGCGATTACACCTCTTTGTGTGAGCCAGCGAATAACCACTTGCGCAATGGTCTTTTCATATTTCTTACCGATGGAAGCCAACAACTCATTGTCAAAAAGATTGTTTTTGCCTTCGGCAAATGGCCCCCAGCTTTCTATTTGAATATTATTCTCCTGTAAGAATTTTTGAGTTTCCATTTGCTGGTGGAACGGATGTGTTTCTATTTGATTAATGGCAGGAACAATTTCATTGTGAACCATCAAATCCATCAATCGGTCTGGTTGAAAGTTGCTCACGCCGATGGCTCTTATTTTCCCTTCTCTATACAATTCTTCCATCGCTCTCCATTCACCATACACATCGCCAAGCGGCTGATGTATGAGATACAAATCAAGATAATCCAACTGCAATTTCTTTAATGAGTTTTCAAATGCTCTTTTCGTTTCTGCATAACCGTAACTTTGAATCCAGAGTTTGGTGGTGATAAATAATTCTTCTCTTGGCACACCGCTTCTTTTAATGGCTTTTCCTACTGCCTCTTCATTTTCATAGGACTGGGCAGTATCTATCAAACGATAGCCTGTATCAATAGCATCCACGACACCTCTTTCGCATTCATCCAAATTGTTTACCTGGAAAACACCGAATCCTAAGATTGGCATCTCAACACCGTTATTCAATTTTACTGTTTTCATTGTTATGTGCTTTTGCAGGACAAAGGTCAGTTTAAGTTTCCTGCTGAATGGTATATGGATTGAGGATTTACCTACCAATATTGCTGATTTACAGACCTAACAGGTTTTAGAAACCTGTTAGGTCTAAAAAAATCTTACATTCATTGCATGATTATTCAGGATACCTATCAGAAGCTTACTGCAGGAGATTATTTTCATGTTTATAACAGAGGAAATAATAAAGAGACCATTTTTAAAACTCATGAAAATTATATTTACTTTTTAACTCTTTGGAAAAAATACATTGAACCCGTTGCTGAAACATTTTGTTATAATCTCTTACCCAATCATTTTCATTTTTTTGTAAGAATAAGAGATACCCGTAAAGACCTAACAGGTTTTGAAAACCTGTTAGGTCCAAAAGAAATTTCAAAGCATTTTTCAAATTTATTTAATGCATACGCTAAAGCTATTAATAAAAGATTCGGCCGAACCGGCAGCCTTTTTCAGGAACGATTTCGCCGTATAGAAATAACCAGTGATAGTTATTATACATCCCTTATCGGGTATATTATTACCAATGCTGTAAAGCATGGTTTTTGCAATAAATCCGAAGAGTATCCTTACTCTGCCTATGCATCATTATTATCAACCGGGGCTACGCTTTTATTAAGAAATGAAGTGATAGACTGGTTTGGTGGTAAAGCCGCTTTCATCAGATTTATTAAAAATTACGAAGCAGATATTAACGCTTCCAAATTATTTTTTGAAAATGAAAATGATGACGCAGATTAGATCTAACCCAGACCTAACAGGTTTTTGAAACCTGTTAGGTCTCGTTATACCGATTACGGATTTTCCTACCATAATCGCTGATTCGCAGAAGGACAATGAGATTGCGCTAAATATTGTTCTAATTTTGAATTGATAAAATAAAATTCAATGGACAGTATCAGGCGCTTTGAAACCATCAATGATTACAACGTTTTCAACAACAATGAAACACTCCATCCGATGGTGAGTGTTGTGGATTTATCAAAAGCAGATCCGCGCCAGGGTTCTAAAATGTATTTTGGCTTTTACACTATTTTTTTGAAGGATGTAAAATGTGGTGATTTGACTTATGGAAAGCAGACTTACGATTACCAGGAAGGTACATTGGTTTTTCTGGCACCCGGACAAGTGGCAGGCATGAACAGCAATGGCGAAACCTATCAGCCCAAGGGTTATGCGCTGATATTTTCTTCTGATTTAATTCATGGTACCTCACTTGGAAAACACATATCGGACTATACTTTTTTCAGTTATCAGTCAAACGAAGCATTGCATGTATCTGAGCGCGAAAGAAACATTGTGCTGGATTGTTTTTCAAAAATTGAATATGAACTGGAACACGCGATAGACAAACACAGTAAGACACTCATTGTTGACAATATTGAACTTTTTCTAAACTATTGCACTCGTTTTTATGATCGCCAATTTATAACACGCGATGATGTGAATAGAAACATTTTAGCAAAATTTGAAACCTTGCTGAATGAATATTACCTGTCCGATAAACCGCACTCAATCGGTCTGCCTTCAGTGGCGTATTGTGCGGATGAGTTGCATTTGTCTGCAGGATATTTTGGCGACCTGATTAAAAAAGAAACAGGAGTTTCCGCACAGGCATACATGCAGGCTAAAATAATTGACGTAGCCAAAGAAAAGATATTTGACCAGAATAAATCTATCAGTGAAATCGCTTACGATTTAGGATTTAAATATCCGCAGCATTTTACAAGGCTGTTTAAGCAAAAGACCGGTGTAACACCTGTTGAGTACAGGAGTATGAATTGATTGTTCGGATGAATGAAAAGGGCCAACTACATAGATTCTGTTTTTATCACGATTGTCTGACTATTATTTTTCAAATTGGCTAAAGCCTTGCAGAGTGGGACTTCCATTGCATCTGTTGAGCGTCCCGCTAGTGCCAAATTGAAATTAACCAATAGCAGTAGTGAGATGCTTGCGCTATTATAGGATATAGAGTAAGAACTGTCTGAAGAATCATCACATATCCAAATTGCTGCGTTGCCATCCTTCTGTTACTAAGCCGAATGTATGCATTGTTAGTGAAAACTTCATCAGTTGATGTAGGTTCGGATATTTAATATCAAACCTGTTTCTGAACAGAATTATTTTATAGCCTTCAATCACCTGTGAAAGTTAACCTGTTTCCAAAAGGATCAATAACCTCCATACAGTATGTTTCGGAGTTCCAGGGTGTTTTACCGATTCCGGGCCGCATGAATTTATAATGTTTGTCGAGCAATTTTTTGTGGTAATCTGGCGGTCCTTCAAAGTTTTCGATATGTATTCTGGCACCTGGCGAACAATCTCCGTAGTGTTCAGATAAATGAAGTACGATATCCCCGAGAGAAACCTGCATATAAACAGGTGCATTGTCGGGTTTGTATTCCCAATCTATTTTGAATCCGAGCCAGTCAACATAAAACCCGATAGCCTTGTCGTAATCAAAGATTCTGAATATCGGTCTTGTTATTACAGATGCCATTGCAATTTATTTTAGATTAGTTAATCTGGAATTGTTGAAATAGAGATGAGGTTTCGTCTATCCATGTTTCAACAGGCAGTGGTAAAGCTATTCTATCTTAACTCTTTTCTTCTTTCCGAATTTATAATTTTCAAATGATGCACATACATTTAATCCAAAACAAATGTTTTCACTATTGAGATTCACATATCCTTCAAGGCCAAGTGCAGAATGTTCGGACAATGAAATCAGTGCTTTTGATGAAATTGGTAACCCTACTGTGAATGACCTTAATTTTTCATAATGTACCCTTCCAAATAAACCAGGTTCTGCATAAAGAAAATTACCTCTATCCAGGTTCCATACAAGCCCGATCCCTGTATGAAGTGAAACATTTATTTTCCTGTCAGACAAAACCCTTCCATAAAGAATATCTATACTTGTCATGGTGATAGGAGGAGAAGAAGATCCTATAATTTGCAACTCTCCGATACCGCGATATCCAATGGTCGCCAATGACTTGTTTTTCTTCAAATTAAAATCAATCATTCCCCCGATTCCCATTTCACCGATTTCCAAACCTGGTAATTTTCCTATCCCTGCCCCGATTGAGAATGAATAAAACAAATCATCATTTTTCAAATTGTCTTGCCCGGCTGCTAATAGTGAACTACATGATAGCAATAAAATAATGAATGTTCTCATGGTGAATTCGGTAATGGTTAATTTGGTTGATTGATTGGTATTTTTCAAATCCTTTCGAAGGTTCGGCAATCAAAGATTGTCTTCCAACTGATACGTATGCTGAGAATAATCTATTCATGGAATTCGATAGAATGATTCACAATTCATGATGCACTTAGCTCAATTTAATTTTTCTAAGCATCCCAATACCCATCAAAATATTTCTCAAAAATACTTCACTTCTCAAACACCTTCTCCACTTTCTCTGCCACCGGATGCTCTGCAGTAAATGTAAAACCCAAAATTGAAGCAATCGTCTGTGCAAATTGTTTTTGATACACCTGCATCTTTTGTTGTACTTCTCCTTTGGGCGAAATGCCTGGTGCCATTATGGCAAACCATATCTCATCGCTCCCGATTGCTTCCCTTCCATGGTCTGTCCATTGTGATTTGATCTTATCGCCACGTCCGTGGTCGGTGGTGATGAAGACAGCAGTTTTGTTTTTGTAACGCGGACGGCTTTGAAGATAATCCCAGAGAAATTGCAGCCACGCATCAAACTGGTGTGCAGCATCAAGATATGAATTGTATTTGCCTTCGTGTGCGAATTCATCTGTTTCTCCGTATGCAATGTACAGTGCACGAGGCTTTACTTTTTTCAGCGCTTCCAAAGCACTATAGTGAGTGTAAACATCGGGTACTTCACTAAGTCCCATGATCTTATAACAATCGCGTATCATGTCATTGATCAGTACTTCTTTAGCATCAGGATGTTTGCCGCCTACACTGTCAAATGCAGAATACACAGGAAAACCGGAGCGTTGCTCATTCAGGATTCTATCGAAAGCATTCCACGCTCCAAAGGCCATCACTTTTTTCTTAAATCCGTTTTGTTTGTTGAGGTATTCGAGCAGGTTGGTATTGGGATTGGCTTTGTAGCTGTTTGAATTGACAAAGGTGCCCACATACCCACAGAATATTTCACTATAACCGGGGTAGGAGAACCAATAAGGATTGGAAACATTCACATCATTTCCGTACGCCCGGTTTCCATATATCTGCCCGTTGCTTTTTACCACACTCCAAAGAAAAGGAAGTAATTTTTCCCTTCTTTCAGTTTCACTGGGTGCCCAGTATTTTTTATAAATGTCTGTTCCCTTTCCTTCATTGAAGTCATTGCTGTTGGCAAGCGCTGTATCCATTCCTTTGAAAACTTCCTGCCAGCGAAGTCCGTCTGTAGTAACGATCAGCACATTCTCAATTTTGTTCTGAGCTGAACTGTTTATGCAAATAGCCAATAATGCGATGCATACAAGTATTCTCATGGTTAATCCTGATTTATTTTTCTGAAATGATGAATAGCCATCCCTTGTTTTTTTCAACAGGTATAGCATCCTTGATCTTAAATTCTTTTGCTTGCTGAAAATCTCTGACAAAAGGCGCGGTGATGATTGCCTTATCAGGATCGATACCTAACTGTTTCCAATCGATATTCAATTTTACAGTGGTATCTGCTGTAGCCCAACTTGATATTGATACCAATGCTTTTCCCGGTTTCAGGTAAGTGGTGGCCAATACATTTTTAACAGAAGTTGTTACCGGTGGTTGTGCTACCCAATAACCAATCATCTTGCTTCCTTCGATTCCGAAATCATCCCACACTTTCCAGATGGGTCGGGGGTCTGCATTGTCGCTCCACGGCATTCGGTTGGTCATGCCATAGATCATACCTCTCCAGGGGTTACCTCCATTCTGCAGCATCTCGCCCATTAGTCCAAAGGGGATGCCGCTTACTTCCGTCAGGAAGAAATCAGGACCATTGTTTTCATAATCGAAATACTCTCCAAACCAAAGGCGATTGAGATAGGGAAAATGCTCCATATACAGGTTGGCACTGTTGTTAAATCCATCCCTGTTGTTGTATTGATTGGCCGAATGAAGGTCTATGATACCCGGATGGCCATCCTTAGTTAAGACTCGTTTGATGCGTTTCATTGTTACTCTGTCGAAGGCGACATCGTCAAGGTAAATTCCGTCTATGCCTACATGTTGGGTCAGCCAGTTCATGCCTTCCACATAGTAATTGTGCCAGCGATTCATTCCACTGTTAATGATAGCTGCGTCTTTTATCTCTGGAACAAACCATGCTGCAATGTAGTTACTGTCGAGGTGTTCCTGAAGCCAACTGTAGCCGCCACCTTTGCCCGGTGAATATATCTCGGTGCCAAGGCTACGCAGTGCATAGGTTTCATAAGCATGGTTGCTCAGTTCGCGAATGGTATTGTAGATTTTCACTTTGAGCCCGCGCTGATGTGCAGAATCAATATAAGCCTTCATCTTTGGCCATGCAATGAACGGATAATTGATCCATGGATTGATGGCTGTCGCATGATGGATATTGATGATGGTAGCGCCGGTGGCTTTGATAGTATCCACAGGCTTGTATGCATGAAAGAACCGGGTCTTCCACTGGAAGTCCGTATTTAGTGTATGGAATGGTGTTATGAGCAAGTTGAAGTTGAAATATAAGGTGTCTCCTTTTTTCAATTTCCTGGCACCACTATAACATTGAACTGTAGCTGCGCCTCCATTCTCATAAATTTTTATGCCACCTTTGTTGTCATTACCCCATGAAACCGGTAGCAGTAATGGTTTTTGAAGGTAGAAGTTAGTGTTGAGTGGTCGGGTGTAATGCTGGTCGCGAAGAGAAAATTGCAGGCCGCCGTTGACGCTTCCAATCCATCCGCCATCCTGGTTTTTATGGGCCACGTCCCACTTCCAGTCAATTTGCTGCGGACGTGTGCCTCCTTTTTCTCCAAGACCCATAAAATATTTTGCAAATGATTTCTTCATTGGTATCTCCATGAGAATATCATCTACAGACATGTCTTTCTGTGCCACGAGTTCTACGGAATACGAATTGAATCCATCAAATTCAAGCGCTCCGCTCACAACCATCTTAAGGTCACCATACCGGGAAGTAGAACGCCATTTTACCGTTCCTGCTTCCTGGTCTGTTACTGCAAATGAAAGTTGAATAGGATTTATGAGAACACCATTGTCAGCACGCACCTTAAACTGCATTGCCCTGTTGAGAATTTTTTGAGGTTCATGGGTGTAGGAAGTCATTGTCTCATCGAAGTAGCTGAGGATGGACTCAGGCAATCCCGAAAGTCCTATGATGAGTTTTCTTCCAAGCAACGAAATCTCTCTGCCTTTCACTTTCAGAGATGAGTATGGCGCTATTACTGTATTCTTCTGAGCCATCACAGAGTTGAGCCATGGCAACCTTGTGATTTTCCATGGTTGAATGGCGTTGCCTTCCTTCACAACTGTCGGAGTTACCCTTAATTGAATTGCTATTTTCTTCGATGGAAAATTTTTACTTGTGATGGCTACAGTGCCTTTATAAACACCCGGCTTTGCAGTAGCAGGGACATTGATTCCGCACCAGAGTGGTTGTATTTTGCCTGCTGCTATATTGATGGTTTTGTTGAAAGGCTTTCCCATATAATCAATACCACCGGCATTGATGCAAAACATGCTGGATTTTGAAATGGTACCAGAGTTGCTTTTCAGATCACTAAAGGTTACCGTTACATTTTTGAGGTATTGAAAAGCGTATATACCTAACTGATAGGAAAAATTTTCTCCGCGTGCAGCAGTGTCTGAGAAATTAGTTTGTGATTTTTTGATCCAACGTTCCGGAATAAAGTGTTGACTCCGGATAGAATGCAGCCTGTCTTCCGGGAATACAAGGAATCCCTTATTGGCATTCTTAATGAACAGGGTAGCTGTTTCCTTATCACCCGCTTTCACTTCCATCGGGTAAAAGGTATTGAATGAATCTACTGCCTCAAATCTTTCCACCAGGGCTGCAGGGAAAGAAGTTGTATTATTAATCTTAATGAGCCAATCCGGCGAGGAATCATAAATATTGCCCCTATAAACACTGGTAGGATAGTTGTTGCTTCCTTTATTTTTGAAAGGCAGATAATAGATGTAGTAAGTGCCACTTCCGGTTACAGGTTGAAAAACAATTCTTCCCGTATCTGCCGTAATTGCCAATACAAGGATATTGGTTACTTGTTTTCCTTGAGTGCTATCAATGATGATGACTCCTTTCTCCTGTGGATGCCGATCCATTCTAAACCACGGTAATGTGGCCATTACAGCATCGGTATTATTGTTGGTTACTTTCACCACAGCTCGATGATTGCCGAGCGAATCTGCATTCCAGCATTCATTACAATATGTTCTTTGTACCTCTTGGGCCTGAGTGCTCACAAATAAGACGGTAAGGACTAAGGTGGATAAAAATTTATTCATGTATTGATATCTATTCACAATTTCAAAAATCTAAAAAAAATGTTTCATTTGCCTGCAGATAGATGATATCTGAGAACATTTAATTTCGTCGCATTTCATCTAAACCCCATGGCATATTCAAAATCGGACGTATTAGATTCATTTGCAAATATGCTTCCTGAATCAAAAGATTTCTTTCGCAAATAGCCAGTTACTATAAACGTACTGAAATGTGGAACAACAAACTGCTGGCGGAGCCCCTGAAGGAGGGTTCTGCATTTCATTTTCCTAAAGCAACAGGTAGCGTAAACAAGACAAATGCCTTTCAATAATTTCATCGTGGTAAAAGTAAAGAATAATTGCTCAGCGCACCTTTGGCCCAGGTTATGGAACATATAATCCTTCATTAATAAACTAGGGTTTTTAACCTGATATTTTTCTGAAAATTAAATTGTAAATTCCTAATTTTATACAGGCTCAGCGTCTTACCCGGCAAAACATCAAATCCAATTTTCTCTGACAAATCCTACTAACCTTTATTTCTTAACCCCAAATAATGGTAGCCATGGAAGGTCAGTCTTTTCAGGAAAAATCAGAGTTTCAGAAAAACAAGCAATTGTTCCAATGGCAAAATCGGTTGTTGCCCTGGATGATAGCAGTACCATCCGTTTTGATCTGTGCCTTTATTATTATTGGAACAATAAAACTGAATGGCTTTGAAAAGTTTGTTTATCGGGAGAATGCTGAGAGATCGGAGTTAAAGATACCTGCTCCCACAGATTCAGGGTTTCAAAATGCCAAATACATGGAATGGTATTCACTGGTAAAAATGGAAGAACTCAGCCTGAACAGGAGATACAACCAGGGTGGTGTATTACTGATGTCGAGAATATACATCAAATACCTTGGCTTTTTTACCGGGATGATCCTTGCCATTGTAGGTTCTGTGTTTATCATTTCAAAATTAAAAGAAGAAGTAACTGAACTGGAAGGTAGTGTACAGGAGAAGACCAAATTCAAATTAGTTTCTTCATCCCCAGGTATCATCTTTGGCTTGCTAGGTACCTTGTTAATGATGACCACCATCCTGACACACTCTGAAATTACCGTAAAAGATATGCCGCTGTACCTTAACACATATAATATAACAGGGAGTCAAGACATACCTGGTCAAGAAAAACAGGTAAAGAAATCGAAGATTGATCAAAAAGAAATAGATCAGTATATGGAAGGGTTGGACTCTACAAAATAGTGTAACATTTTTTCACCCCCAAAATGAAAACCAATGATCTCAAGAACCTTAATCATGGCTTGTGTGATGCTTTGCACTTTTCATTGCAATGGCCAGAAAAAAGTGGATCGGCAATATTTTATTGACCTGCTTAATGCAGGTGCTTACGAAAAGGTATTTGATTCGGCGACCAAACTTAGAAAAGAAGTATATGGAAAAAATGCAGTAGTAGATTATTTTATTGCAAAAAGCCTATGCCTGGATGGGCATAAAAAAAATGCAGTCATCTGCTTCAACAAGATTATCAGCAATTTCAAACTGGAAGGGAATAAGAAGAATTTTATTGAGAAGGAGATCACTTCCTGTCATCAAAATCCTGATTCGCAAGAGGTATCTGTTTCTGCTAACCCGGATTATAGTTACATCAGCAATATTACATTGCCGGAGGCAAGCGTCGGAGGTAAGTTGGGCAAGGTATATGATTGCTTTAGCGGAAATCAGACAATTGATTTGGCAAAAATGGTATCATCTGAAGAATTAGAATCCCGGCTGTTTCCTGTTGGTAATAAAATAAAGGCTGTCCAGAAAATCAGGAGTATTGTAGGCGATCAATACAGGATAGATACTGCGCGGAGATATGTATTTGTTACTTCAGAAAAATTTCCATTGGCCAGTGTGAGCGAGGCAGCCAGCAGGCTGGAGAAAGCTTATCACTTCTTCATCGAATTTTATGGACTCAGGCCTCCGGACAAATTGTTGACTGTTTATATTTTGGGAGATCAGAAAACTTTAAGACAAACGGCGGAATTAGTTCACGGGATTAGATTGCCGATGGCAAATATCGGGTACTCTAACCTGTCAGACCTCAGTTTGCTTGGGCTTGGGGATGCTCTGCACCTGGGCACATTGTATCACGAGTTATTCCATTTACTAATCAGAACTGATGTCGGGGATATTCCTCCGTTTCTTGATGAAGGGCTTGCCAGTTTGTATTCTGTAAGCAGTTGGAAAAATGGAGTATTGACTGGTGACCAAAGGCCGTGGAGGTTAGAGGATTTAAGAAAAGCAAGTTATTCAAGAGATCGTTTTCTGAAAGTACCTTCTCTTGATAAACTGATCAATTATAGTTGGGATGAATTTGACGGTTCGGGTACCCGGAATATTTGCCAGGTGGCCATCAATTATGCTTTATCGAATTTCCTGATGATCTACCTGCAGGAGAAGGGCCTTCTTGGCAAAACAATGGATACCTTCAAGAACCGTTCCTTTGTACCACAAGACACAGGAGATGTAATTTCTAACCTTAAAATTTTTGAGTGGGTGGTGAATGAACCTATAAATGCTTTCGCAAAAAAATTTGAAGATTGGTTTCAACAACGATATCAATTCAACCCGTACACACAACATGAATCAGGAACCAATAGCATCAGGAGTATGGAAAAAGAATTCGAACAGGCAAGAGTTCTGTTGTATAACGTTGATGAGCAAGTGTATAAGTTCAAAAACCCAAAGGCTTTCAAATTATTACAGCAAGAACTGGATTCTTTGCAGAGAGAATTTGAAAAACTTCCACCTGCTACCAATCAATATTTTGAAAATGCTCCTGCTAATGTGGTTCAACAGAGTCAAACCATTTCTCCGACAGAATTGAAAAGAAACGAAATTGAGCAAAGTCTTCTGGCATTCGAAAAGAAACTCAGGAAATTAATTTTTGACAATACTCCAAAAACAGGGAATTGATTCATCCTTTTCTTCTGTTCGGATAGTCTTATTTTAGAAGAGGTTAAAACCAAATTGCCATTTGAATGTTTACGAATGATAAAGATATGGTGATAGCAACAGGTGAGGAAATTCATTTCAGCAGGCATAATGAACAAAAAAAGCCGCCTGAAAATCTTCCCGGCGGCAATGAGGTTGATGACTTTAGCGGTATTACATATGTGCTTGCAACTTCTTCACAAAGTTCGCCTTGGGCTGGCTGCCAACGAGCTTATCCACTACTTTGCCGCCCTTTACAAAAAGGATTGCAGGGATACTCGTAATGCCATATTGAATACTGAGTTCGGGATTCTTATCAACATCTACTTTTCCAATATTCACCTTTCCATCGTATTCTTTAGCAAGTTCTTCTACTACAGGGCCGATAGCACGGCAGGGACCACACCATTCTGCCCAAAAGTCAATCATTGAAAGTTTATCAGAATTTAATACTGTTTCCTGGAAGTTTGCATCTGTAAATTCCTGAGCCATGATTTTTTGTTTTTAAAATGATAAATAAACTTTGATTAGGAACTGCAAAGTTATTGCCAATGAACAAAACAGGAAAATATGGCAGCGTTTCTTTATTCACATAAAGTCATTGTTCCTCGTATTGACACTTTCCACCATTTAGGCGGAATACCTGAATAAAATTCAATCGATTAAAAAATGCCTGTTCAAAGTTCAGGAAACCTATAAAAAATACTTTCGTTCCTGGCTGAGTTTAAAAGTCTGCAGGTCGCTATTTACCATTTCTTTCACCATATCCTGTAAGGTACTTTTTGGTGTCCAGCCAAGTTTTTGTTTCGCCTTGGTAGCGTCACCGATCAACAGATCCACTTCGGTAGGCCGGTAATAATTGGGGTCAATTGCAACTACCTCTTTGCCTTTTGCCACCTGGTACATTGGATCAGAACATTCAATAATGTAACCTTTTTCACTTTCACCTTCACCACGGAATTCAATGGTAATACCGGCTTCAGCAAATGCCATTAATGTGAAGTCACGAACGGTGGTGGTTATTCCGGTAGCTAAAACAAAGTCTTCCGGCTGTTCTTGCTGCAATATCCTCCACATCCCTTCCACGTAGTCTCTGGCATGCCCCCAATCCCGCTTAGCATCAAGGTTACCAAGATATAGTGTATCCTGCATTCCTAGTGCGATGGCAGCTACACCCCTTGTAATCTTCCTGGTTACAAACGTTTCACCGCGTAAAGGGCTCTCATGGTTGAATAATATTCCATTACATGCAAACATATTATAAGCCTCCCGGTAATTGACTACAATCCAGTATCCATAAAGCTTTGCTACTCCGTAGGGGCTACGCGGGTAAAAAGGTGTTGTTTCCTTCTGGGGAACTTCCTGTACCAATCCAAATAATTCGGATGTAGATGCCTGATAAAACCTTGTTTTATGTTCCAATTTGAGAATACGAATGGCTTCAAGAAGCCTTAAAGTACCAATGCCATCTGCATTTGCTGTGTATTCGGGTGATTCAAAACTCACTTTTACATGGCTCATTGCACCAAGATTGTAAATCTCATCTGGTTGTGTTTCCTGTACAATGCGGATGAGGTTGGTGCTGTCTGTCAGATCGCCATAATGCAACTTAAAGTTTGCATTATTGACATGTGGATCTACATAAAGGTGATCGATCCGATGAGTGTTGATCAACGAAGACCTCCGCTTGACACCATGTACCATGTATCCTTTGGAAAGTAGTAGTTCTGCAAGATATGCTCCGTCCTGCCCGGTTATTCCTGTGATGAGCGCTGTTTTCATGAGTAAAATTTCCGTGCAATGTTATGAAAAATTATGATAGCGGCTCATAGGTCGATTGTGGAAAATACTGCTTTTTGTATCATAACCGAGTATAATTGCGAACCACATCACCTAATTAATTTGAATGGTCAACGAATGTCCAATAAATGGTATTACGCAAACGTTTACTGTAACAGAATCCGGGGCAATATCCAATAATCCTAAAGCCCAAGCCGATGAAAAATCTTTACTTATTCATACTTGTTCTCTTATCAATCATTTCACTGGATGCAGCAGCTCAACCTTGCACTGCGTTGAACGCAACTTTTCAAACGTATGAATCACGATGTGCAGCCACAGGCGCCATCAAAGTTTTTCCAACAGGCGGATCTGGAAATTACAAGTACAAAGTGACCGGCCCTGTTATTACGAATTATACCACTACAGATTCTATCACCGGGTTGGCAGCAGGAAGTTATACAGTGGAAGTGGTGGATGTAAGTACCAACTGTAAGTTTACAGCATACAACATCATCGTTAGTGGCGATTATTCTGATCCCAGGTTTGTGTTGAAAACAATAAGCGTTTCCTGCGATAATGGAGTCAATGGTTCTATTACAGTAGATGGGTTAGATAAGGGTAGGGCACCTTACACTTTTTCAATTGTTGCGCCGTCTCCAATGGGAATCGGAACCACCAATGGCACAGGGATATTTAACGGATTGATGGCAGGCGACTACAGTATCAGGCTCACAGATTCTTGCGGTGGTATCCAGACAAGGACAGTGAGTATTGAAAATTATACGTGGAGGATAGACTCTTATTCCTTCACAAAATTTTCGTGCGATTCGGCTTATGGCTATATCAAGGTAATTGACAGTCGTGGTAACACAAGTACTACCACTGGAATCAGTGGAATGACTTATGGAATTGTTACAACACCTGGTGATACGATTTGGTCTTCCGACCCAAATTTCAGATTTTATGTGAATGGGATTACCAGTATCACGGCTTTGGCCAAAGACGCATGTGGCAATATCAAATCAGTGAACACCTCTCTGTTCCTGTTTCCGAGCCTCGGATCTTCAGTTACTATTTCAGATAAGACTTGTACGAATTTTAAAGCCACAGTCACTGACATCAAGAATTTCTATGGAGCTACTTTCTGTATATATGATCAATATGGCGACGAAGTAGATTGTAATACCACAGGTGAATTTATCGGGCTCCCGTATGGTTCCTACTGCATTAAAGCTCATGATGGATGTACCGATTCTACCATTACACGTTGCTTCACGGTAAATGCACCTATACCTTCTGTTGCTGATGATGTTTTGATATCGAATAAAACCTGCAGCACGTTTACTGCTACCATTTCTGGCCAGGTAAACCTGACAAGCCCGGTCTATTGTATTTTCAACAGTTCCAATGTATTGATGGGATGTAATGCAACTGGTATTTTTTCAAACCTACCTTATGGTGACTATTGTATCGTCACTCGCGATGGTTGTATTGACACTTCAATTACGCGATGCATTTCGGTGCGGCAGCCTCGCCCACACATACCTGATGTAATTGTTCCTGCCTATGTGAACTGTGTGAATTTCGGATTGGATATAAATGGAGACACCCTGACAAACCCTACGTTTTGTTTGACTGATACTTTCGGAATTGTGATTGCATGCAACAGTACCGGCATATTTGATAGTATTCCATTGGGAAGCTATTGTATTACTGTTCATGATGGTTGTGTAGACACAACGATACAAAGATGTTTTAACGTAGGTCCTCCGATTGTTGCCAACGATATTGTTGTAAATCTCTCAGATAAGACCTGCACCACCTTTACTGCAACGGTAAGCACAACAAATGTTGCCGGTGGGTCATTCTGCCTCTACAATGCATCTGACAGTCTAATAAAATGTGATAGCTCAGGCCGTTTTACCAATCTTCCTTATGGTACCTATTGTGTCAAGGCGCATCCTTCCTGTCCGGATACAACCGTTGTAACCTGCTTCACCGCTACACCTCCGGTGCCCGCTGTTGATGCTTCAGTATCATTAAGTGCAAAGGGATGCAGCAGTTTCACTGCCACCGTTACTGACAAGTCCCACTTATTACCTGCTCAATAACACAGGTGATACCATCCATACTAATGCCAGTGGACAATTCACAAGCCTGGCGTATGGTGATTATTGCATATTGATAAAAGATGGCTGCTATGACACTACAATCCAGCGATGCTTTTCTGCTGCACCCCCTGTTTTTGATCTGACCGTCAGTGCGGCCAGGTCTTGTAATTATGGTTTCAGCCAATTCACGGTCAGCTTCAATGTTTATCCGGCAATTATTTCCATTTATGATACTGCCAATACCATGTTTTATTCAAAAACTGTCACCGGTACCACTGTGATAGACAGCATTCCTGAATTGCCAGCAGGATATGAATACAGGATAGTAGGAATGGACACCTGCGGCAATATCGATTCTGCTAGGTTGGCACCTGTAATAGGATATCTGAATCATCGTGTGAATGTTCAGCAAAAATGCCCGGGTGCGGAGTGGATTAACGGATCTGGAAATATCAACGCAACGGTAACAACCAATACGGGTTCTATTACAGTCAGGATTATTAGCAAAGACGGTATTGCATTGTCGCCATTCCTGACACCTGATGTTGTAAAAGATTCCGTTTACACTTACCAGGATATGGGGCCTGCCACTTATGTAGTCCGGTACAATACGAATGATGGATGCAACAGGTATTTTTATGATACAGTTACTGTCAATCCATATTCTTATCCGAATCTCAGCCGTTCTTCTGCATACCAGTGCGATGTCAATGGTTTTAGTGTAAGCGCCGTTGTTACAGATGGTGTAGGGCCTTTTACGTATGAGATAATAGGCAGTTCTCCGTCCACTCCATCAATAGTAGCGCCACCTCAGAGTAGCCCATTATTTACGATTGACAATGGTAGTACCTATTCATTGATCCGGCTGCGTGCCCTGGATGCATGCGGCAATGCCACACTGGGCGATGCCAGCGTATTACCATTGGATAATAGTGGAATCAGAGTTTCTGAAAATTGCATTGGTGCCGAATCTATTCTAAGAATTGACACTATTTTCAATAGTACTGTAGCTTGGTATTTCAAGAAGAATAAAGCAGATACGGATAGCACCTATCTTGGTGACGGATTTCAGTTGCATGTAAACCCACTTACCTATTCCGATACCGGGTACTACTACTGCAAGGTCGATTTAAATAATGGATGTATCAACAGGGTTTACGGTTACCAGCTTTCAGGTAATTGTTATCCGGTACTACCAACATTGCAGTTGGAGTTTACAGGAAGGTTATTAGAAGAACAATCTTACCTTAACTGGGCGGTGCGCAATGACATTGGGTTACAAGAAATTTATGTAGAAAAGAAAAACGGAGATGATTTTACAACTATCGGCTCTGTTGCAGCATCTGGATATACCACACCGGGGCAATACCAATTTATTGATGAACAGCCATCCTTCGAGAATTTCTACAGGCTTCGTTTGCAATTTGAAAATGGTAAGATAGTTTATAGTAAAACGATCCGCCTTACGATGAACCAGGCCGGAAATGTACGGTTGTATCCTAATCCTGCTGTGAAGTTAGTTACAATTGATTTTGGTGGTAATACAAATTCAGATATGTGGCAGGTTGAACTTATGAATGCAGCGTCCCAATCAATAGTGGTAAAGGGAGTGGTTACAGGTTCTACTTATACGATCCATCGCACTCCGGCTATGGCAGCTGGAATGTATATTCTAAAAGCAACAGATATGAAAACCGGAAAGAGCGTTAACTTTAAGGTAATCTTTAATAACCAGTAGATGTAAGAATTACAAAGGCAATAGATCTGATGAGAGCGTACATTCATGCAACTTTCCCAAACACTTAGTGCTGCAAGAGTACGATTGCATCAACCTAAACTTTTGAGGCTTTGTTCTATTACATTGATTTTTTCCAGGGCATCTGCTTTCTTCTTTCTTTCCAGTTCCACAACTTCCGGCTTTGCGTTCTGAACGAATTTTTCATTGGATAATTTCTTGTCAATGCTGATAAGAAATCCTTTCAGATATGCAAGATCTTTTTGAAGCTGATCTTTTTGTTCACCGGTGTCCACTTCCTTTTCTGTAACTAAATGAAGCTTCTCATTTCCGCACACTACCTGTACTGCATTGCCTTCAGGCCTTGAATTCAGATGAATCGCAGAAGCAAACACCTGCTTTTGTAATATTGTACTGATCTTGGTATAATCTTTTGCTGAATTCGTTTCAATGTAAAGTGCAATGGGTTCCTTCTGTTGCAGTTTGAATTTATTGCGGGCATCACGGGTAGCTGTAATAAGACTTTTCAGATGCTCCGCATCTTTCAAAATCCCATTTTCAACTTTACCTTCTGACGGATTTTGAGTCATCATCAAATCGGTGTCCCTATCATCAAGGATATGATAAATTTCTTCTGTTATGAAAGGCATGAATGGATGCATCATTTGCAACAGGCTATCAAAATACCGGAGGGTCTTCTCATAGGTGTCTTTAGAAATAGAAGTTCCATACGCAGGTTTTATCCACTCCAGGTACCAACTGCAGAAGTCATCCCATACGAGAGAATAGATTGTTTTCAGAGCTTCGCTTAGCCGGTATTGTGCTATCAGTTCATTTACATCTGCTCTTGCTTCCCTGAGCTTTGCTTCGAACCAATCCGTAGCAAATAATTCAGATGCCTCTTGTTTTTCAATCTTGCCAAAATCAGAATGATTGCTCCACATCCGAATCAATTTCAAAGCATTCCATATTTTATTATTGAAATGCTTGCCCTGTTCCAGGCTTGCTTCGTCAAAGAGTAAATCATTACCCGCAGGGGAAGAAATCATGATGCCAAACCTAACGGCATCTGCTCCGTATTCATGAATCAATTGAAGTAAGTCGGGGCTGTTACCCAAACTCTTACTCATCTTGCGTCCAAGATTGTCACGCACCATTCCGGTGAAGTAAACGTCTGAGAATGGTTTCTTTCCCGAAAATTTCATACCTGCCATGATCATGCGTGCCACCCAAAAAAATATGATATCCTGACCTGTCACCAACACTGTGGTTGGGTAGTAATAATTATAGTCTTCATTTTCGGGGTTTGTTATGCCGTTGAATACCTGCATGGGCCAGAGCCATGAAGAAAACCAGGTGTCTAATACGTCATTATCCTGGCGAAGGCTGACAGAATCATTAAGTCCATACTTAGCCCTGGCCTCAGCTTCTGATTCTCCAACGTACAAGTTGGCTTCTTCATCATACCAGGCCGGTATCCTTTGCCCCCACCAGAGTTGACGACTGATGCACCAGTCTTTCACATTCTCCAGCCAGTATTGATAGGTGGCTATAAATTTTTCATGTGGATGAATTCTGATATTTCCATTTTGAACTTCCTGTAAAGCAGGTGCAGCAAGGTCTTTCATCTTCACAAACCACTGAGTGCTGATGCGCGGTTCTACTACTGAATGGGTGCGTTGGCTGTAGCCGATTCTTGAGCTATAGTTTTCTTCTTTCACCAACAAGCCCTTTTCCCGCAGAAATTCTACTGCCCTTTTTCGTGCCTCAAACCGATCTACACCCACAAATATTTCTGCTGCTTCACTCAATGTTCCATCTTCATTCAGAGTGTCAATCACTGGAAGGTTATGCGCCAACCCGATATTAAAATCATTAATGTCATGCGCCGGTGTGATCTTCAACACTCCTGTACCAAACTCTTTATCTACATAAGAATCGAAAATTACGGGTACCATTCTGTTCACCATTGGAATGGTTACTTTTTTGCCTTTTAAATGGCGGTATCTCTCATCATCAGGATTCGCACATACTGCCACATCACCCATGATCGTTTCAGGCCTTTGTGTCGCAATCGTTACAAACTCATTCGAACCCACAACCTGGTATTTTACATAGTACAGTGTGCCTTGAACATCTCTGTATTCTACTTCTTCATCACTCAAAGCTGTTTTGGCAACTGTATCCCAATTGATCATCCGTGCGCCTCTATAGATCAATCCATCCCGGTAAAGAGAAACAAATGTTTTGATTACAGCCTTGTAATAATCATCGTCCATTGTAAAAGTAACCCTGTCCCAATCCACGCTGCATCCTAATTTTTCAATCTGATGATAAATAATACCCCCATACTTTTCCTTCCATTCGAATGCGTACTTCAGAAATGACTCCCTGGTAAGGTCTTTCTTACTGATATTTTTTTCTTTTTTCAGCATATCCACCACCTTGGCTTCGGTAGCAATAGATGCATGGTCGCTACCAGGTACCCAGCATACATTGTAGCCATTCATGCGCGCATTCCTTGCCAGAATGTCCTGTACGGTTTCGTTAAGTGTATGCCCCATGTGCAATACTCCCGTAACATTTGGAGGAGGTATTACCAGGGTAAATGGTGTCCTTTTGTCCGGTACACTTTTGAAGTATCCCTTCTGTTTCCAGTGTTGGTACCATTTCTCTTCTGCTGATGCCGGATCAAAATTTTTACTAAGCTCCATCTTTCGATTCACAATTTTTATAGTCGGCAAAATTAATACAATCACAGTTTTGTACCTTGCTAATCTCAAAAGGAATCAGGTATTTGCAATTTGCTGTTATTGATATTGAAACGACAGGCGGCTATGCCGCAGAAAATGGTATCATAGAGATTGCTGTGTTAATTACAGACGGCACCACGGTTACTGACAATTTCTATGCAATGATTGATCCCGGAATAAGCATTCCTCCATTCATTGAAAAATTAACCGGTATTACCAATGAAGCAGTAGCATCACACCCTCCTTTTGAAAGTATCGCAGAGGAACTTTTTGCACTGATCCACGACAAAATTTTTGTGGCTCACAATGTAAACTTTGATTATTCATTTGTAAAATATCACCTGGAGCAGCAGGGATACCACCTGGACACTAAGAAACTTTGCACCATCAGGCTGGCAAGAAAGGTGGTGCCGGGACTGAGAGGCTACGGGTTAGACAAGATTTGCAATTACCTTAATATCAAAATTGAAGGAAGGCATAGTGCCTTTGGAGATTCCGCTGCTACTGCCCAGCTATTGCATCAGTTAATAGATATGGGTGGTGCCAGGCATATTGAAACAATGCTTGCAGGTCATGATGGCGAAATGTCGCTTCCTCCAAATGTGAATGAAGAGATGGTTTCAGCCCTGCCACAGAAACCCGGTGTATATTATTTTCATGAGAAGGGAGGAAAAGTGATCTATATTGGCAAAGCCAGAAACATAAAGAAAAGAGTGAAGAGCCATTTTTCCAATAACAAGCCAGGCAAACAAAAACAGGAATTTCTTAAAAAGATTTATCATATCAGTTACCAGGAAACGGCAACGGAACTGATGGCGTTTGTACTGGAAGGCGTTGAAATCAAAAAATGGTGGCCAGAGCAGAACAGTAGCCAGAAACATGCAGAACGGGTGTTTGGCTTGTATTCGTACATTGACGCAAATGGATATAAGCGATTGTTCATAGAGAGAAAGCTGAGGAATATTATTCCCTACTTCACCTTTTCAAATCTTGCAGAAGGTTACAGTGTTCTGCGAAAATTGATCAGGCAATATCAGCTATGCCCTTATCTGTGCTTTCTGACCAAGAAATCAAAGCATTGCCATCTTGATGATTTCGAATGCAAAGGCGCCTGTCAACTGAATGAACCTGCTACTGATTATAACAAACGAGTAGATGAATGTATTGAAGGATTTACTGAACATTTACCTTCTTTTGCAGTGATCGACAAAGGGATCAGGCCTGGAGAACGCAGTTGTATCCTGGTCGAAAAAGGAAGATTTGTGGGAATGGGCTATGTCTCCGAAATGGAAAAAATAGATTTAGACAAAATCAAATCATCGATCACCCCTTATTTAGATAATCAATATGTACGTTCAGTAATTGTGAAGTATGCGGAACGTCACCCCGTCCATACATTGTCATTCTGAGGAATACACTTCTCCAGGTATCGTACAAAGTCTCTCCTGGAGATGGGTGCTGCACCCAGGGAAAAAAGATGACTTGTGTTTTGCTGACAATCGATGAGACATCCGCCGTCTTTGGCAAATTGACGCACAAAATTGATAAACGCAAATTTGCTGGCATTGGCTTCCTTAGCAAACATACTTTCACCAAAAAATATGCTCCCTAATTGAATTCCATAAAGTCCTCCAACCAATTCGGAATCGAACCATGTTTCGGCACTGTGGGCAATCCCTCTTTTAAAAAGTTCGCCATAAGATGCTTCTATTTCATCGCTGATCCACGAACTGCCACTGAACTCACGCCTTGATATATAGCGGCACGATCGTACAACCCCTGCAAAATCCTGATCGGTTGTGAAAGTAAATTTGTTTTGATTGAATAACTGTCGCATGCTCTTGCTCACCCTGAGATTTTTGGGAAACAAAACCATTCTCGGGTCCATGTGAAACCAACAGGGAGGCTCTCCTGCATTGAACCACGGGAAATAACCCTTCTTATAGGCTTTGATAATTGTGGTTGGCTTGAGATTGCTTCCGATGACGGCAAGATCTTTGGATTTTAATAATGATGGTGCAGGGAATTCGTCGCTATCATTATCAACGAAATGTATATCCATCATCGGCTCATTTTTTTTGTCAGGCAGTCACAAATTCTACAGTTGCACCTATCCCCCTGTTGGTGATCTCATCACACATGGGTTTCAATATTTCAAAAGTGCCTTCTTTCACTGCATATTTACCCTGTGTATGAATCAAAAGTGCACATTGCTCTGCCTGTTCTTGCGTATGGTTGCAAACATCGATCAGGGTTTCTATCACCCAATCAAAGGTATTGACTTCATCATTCCAAACAACCAGCCTGCATTCTTCACCTGAAATGGTTTCTGTTCCTTCTTCAATCAATTCACTTGTATTCGGATTCGTCATAACACGGAATTCTTCCTCAAATTTACAAATTTGCCCTGTCAATTTATATAATTTTGAGAGGTCAGCTTTATTTGAATATAGAGAATGGCCAGACCTAAGCCCACTCTTGCAAAATAATTTCGGGTTAAAAATCATTATTAGATGGTATTCAGATTACTTTACCATTAATTTGCACAACTATATTTATTTGGAAATATTCTATGAAAAAATTCTTGATTCTTTTTATCGTTGCACAGATAGCTACTACTGTTCATGCACAATATTATTACAATGATATCCTCACAGTTCAAAAATTAAACACAGAATATACCTCACAGAAATCTTCAGGTTTTCACGTGGTTGATCTCAAGAGTTTTGAAGACGATAATACGCCAAGTGAAGGATTTTTCTGTGTGAAGAAATTCAACAGTGACTTTTCCACTTCCTCAATGATCTCCAAATCTTACATTACAGGAGAATCAGTTATAAATGCAACCTATTCCAATGGAAGAATTGTAAAATCCGTTACAGAAACACCAACATCTTCCAATACCACTAATTATGAGTATGACTCAACTGGTAACCTGGTGCAGGTAAAAGTCAATACAGTTGGCAGTGTTGATAGTGCTACATTTTCAGAGATAAGAAACTATGAATATAATAGCAAGGGAGGCCTGGTGAAAATGAGCCGGCTAAAGAATGGAAAACAGGTGGCTGTTTTTGATTTCAAGAAAGATGACCATGATAACATCATCGAAGAGACTCCTGAAAAAAACAGTGCCGGTAGGATGTATTATTACTACTATGATGAAAATAACCGGCTTTCCGACATTGTACATTTTAATGACATTGCAAAGAAATTGCTTCCTGATTACATGTTCTTGTATGATGTGAACGGTGTATTAAAACAAATGATCAGTGTAGATGAAAGCGGCCGAAACTATTACATCTGGAAATATTCATTTACATCTTCAGGGCTTCCTGAAATTCAAAAATGCTATTCCAAAGAAAAGAGGCTGCTTGGAACAATCCAGTATGAATACAAATAACTACATCAACTGGGTAATATTGAAAATGACCAGGAAGATAGAACCTATCACTACTAATAACATAAGCACCCTAACTGACAACAACCGTTTTTTATAGCTGCGCCCTGCCAGGATCATCGCAATGATGCTGCATATCAGTGAGAAGACAGTGATACCGGTGAAATTCTGAATCCATGCCGGAAAATAACTGAGGAAGATGTCGATATGATCGCGTTCGCTGACGGCGCCATATTTAATTCCAACACTGGACCATCCAATAAATATTACAAGAGCTACAAGAAAAAAAATAATTGCCACAGTGGCTGTAAGGCGCCGGGAGGTATGAGCATGAGTGGTCATAGCAGTAAATGTTTTCAGTAAAGGTAATATATATTACTACCGAAGGGTATGACGTTAATGGACAAACGAGGTTTTTCCTTATAAAATCCTTAACAGGTCCGGTGCATTCAAAAAACCCGGATATACCAGATTTTGAACAAAAAGAAATTATTTAACTATAAAATTCTATATTGTCGTATTTAGTTGGCTATCAGTTAATAATAGCAGTTTTTTTGCCCGATATTTAGTTTGAAAAACCTTGGATAGCATTATTGGCACGATTTTCGGCTTAATGTAGCCAGTAAAGCAAAAAGCGCCTTTTTAAACTTGAAAAAATCTGATTCAAAATTTCATTAAACCTAAACAATCAAATATCAAATGGACAATTCAAATTCTCCCGTTACGGTACAGGAAACAAAACAACCAGGCAAAAGTAAAAACCTGATAATAGGACTGTTAGTAGCAGCCATTCTCGGGCTTGGTGGCTTCCTGATTTTCGATCACAACAAGAGTAGCGAACAAATTCAAGCACAGCAAACAGAAGTTGCTAAGATCACTTCAGAGAAAAGCGATCTTCAGGCAAACTTTGATGCTTCACTGGCCCGTTTGGACTCCATGACCACTATGAATACTGATCTTAATCATCAATTAGCAGGCAAAGATGAAGAGATCAAGAAAATGAAAGCAGAGATTCGCAGCATCCTCAATAAAAAGAATGCTACTGCTGCTGAACTTTCAAGAGCTAAAAGCCTGATCGCTCAATTGAACAACCAGATCACTGACCTGCAACAACAAGTTGCTCTTTTGCAATCTCAAAATGATACTTTGAGAACACAGAATGCTGGGCTTATTGTTGAAAAAGAAACATTGACCAGGAATCTGGATTCAACTAATGTAATCAAGACTAACCTTGAACAGAAAGTTGATGTAGCTTCTACATTGGATGCATCCAATATCGACATCAAACCCGTTAAAGTGAAGAAAAACGGTAAAGAAGTAGTGAAGAGCAGCGCAAAGGCTGTTGATAAATTACTGGTAAGTTTTGATGTGAAGAACAGGATCATTCAGCCCGGTACTACTGATATCTATGTTATTGTAATTGGCCCGGATGGCAAACCTGTTACTAACGCTCCAGGCTCAGGCACCTTCACTACCCGTCAGGATGGTGATAAAGCATTTACTGCGAAGTTGCCTGTAAACCTTGAAACAGCAAAAACCAAGAACGTAGAATTCGGTTTTGTTCCTTCAGGACATTTCACTAAAGGAAAATACAAGATTGAAATCTATCAGAATGGATTTTTGATCGGAGAAGGTACACGCGAATTGAAGAAAGGCGGTATTTTCGGATAATCGATTATAACCAATATCCTATAGATTAATCCTCATATCCTAAGAAGTTATTTAGCCAATATCCTACAGAATCTCTGAAATTAAAACCCAACCATCCTCCCAAGGGTGGTTTTTTTTGTGCTTTGTCCTTTCCAAATCCATTAAATTAGCATCATCACATTGGTGATTTAAGAAATTACATTATGAGATTATTTGCCCTTGCACTCTTATTCGTTTCAATTTCAGCATCTGCGCAAAAAACTGACCATGCTTTGCAAAAGAAAATTGAGACTTTACTTGAAGGCTTTCATGGTAAGATGGGTGTCTTTGTTTATGATTTGAAAAAAGATAAAGTAGTTGCAATCAATGCAGATACCATTTATCCAACAGCAAGCATGGTGAAAATTCCAATTCTGATTGGCATCATGCATAAGATTCATGACGGTGAATTGAAATTTCATCAACGCATGACCTATACCGACTCACTCTTCTATTCTGAAGGTGATGACATCCTGGCCTCATTCAAAAGTGGATCCACAATCGAACTGGGAAGAGTGATTTCTCTAATGTTGAGTTATAGTGATAACTGTGCAAGCCTTTGGCTGCAAGGGTTGTCTGGTGGAGGAGTCGTAATAAATAAGTATTTGGAACAATTAGGAATGCTATACACAAGAGTGAACAGTAGAACGGAAGGAAGAAGTGGCGATTGGAAAGTGTATGGCTGGGGACAAACTACTCCGAGAGAATTAGCTACATTGATGAAGATGATCGTTGAAAGGAAGATCTTTGATAAGCAGTACAGCGAAAAAATGCTGCGAATGCTGGGACGGCAATATTGGGATGAAGAAGCAATTTCCGAGATTCCTCCTGATGTATTTGTTGCTGATAAGAATGGCGCTGTGGATGAAAGCAGGGGAGAAGTGTCTTATGTGAATGGCAATCACAGGTACATCATGGCGATTTGTTCAAAAGAGAATTCGGATACCAGTTGGGAATACAATAATGAAGCATGGGTATTAATTCGAAAATTATCTGCAATACTTTGGCATCATTTCAACCCGAAAAATAACTGGCAACCATCACCTGCTCTTCAATAACTCCGAATCAAGCATTATGGAGATCATTTCTGAATTTAATCTTTCTGGTAATAATACATTTCACATTCCTGCGATTGCAGAATATTTCGCTTCGTTTGATAACATCGAATCATTGCAGGAACTGGTAAGCAAATTCAAAAACCATAACCAAATGGTATTGGGTGGAGGGAGCAACGTGCTCTTTACAAAAAACATTTCAGGTATAGTGCTGCACAACCGAATTGACGGAATAGATGTCGTAAAGGAGGATGAAGATTTTGTGTGGGTAAGAGCGGGTGCGGGTGTAGAGTGGCATGCATTGGTTAAGTTTTGCGTAGCAAATAATTGGGGAGGAATTGAGAATATGTCGCTCATTCCGGGAACTACCGGTGCCGCACCTATGCAGAATATAGGGGCCTATGGTGTCGAGATCAAAGATATTTTTTCTGAATTGCAGGCATTTAATATTTCAGATCAGTCCATTCAGTCGTTTTCGAATGATGCATGCAGGTTTGGTTATCGCGAAAGTGTTTTTAAGAATGAATTGAAGGATCAATTTATTATTTTGAATGTAACGATCCGACTGAAAAAAGTTCCTGAGTACAACATATCTTATGGTACTATATCAAATGAATTAGAAGTAATGGAGGTGAAAGACCTGAGTGTAAAAGCTGTGTCTGAAGCTGTGATCCGGATACGTTCTGCAAAATTGCCAAACCCTGCTTTCATCGGCAATGCCGGAAGTTTTTTTAAAAATCCGGTGATGTCAGGTTCAGACTTTGATAAAGTGCAAATAAAATATCCTGCTATTCACTTTTTCAAAACCAGTGAAGGAATCAAGGTGCCAGCTGCCTGGCTGATAGAGCAATGCGGATTAAAGGGATACCGGGAGGGCGATGTTGGCTGCCATAAGAATCAACCATTGGTGATTGTGAATTATGGAAAAGCGACCGGTAAGGAAATTTTTGATTTCAGTGAAAGAGTAATTGATGCAGTAAATCAAAAATTTGGAATTGTTTTGAAGAGGGAAGTGAATGTGTATTGAGAAAATTTTATTCACCTGCATATTTTTTCCGGCTCTGACGCTTTGGTCTGAGTCAGACAAGCATGTGCTTCGTCTGACAAGTTCAGGGAGCAGCATTATCCAATTGCTCCAATTAGAATACACAATTCATCTCTAAATTAAACGATTCGGAATTGCTCCTGGCTTCTTAATCATTGTTATTTTGTCGTTTTGCTATTTCCTCACTCCAGTTCGCTCTCATCAAATGCCTGCTCTCCAAGGTTCAGCATACTCCCCATCAAATCTTTAAATTCTATTTTTCCTTCTAACACTTTTTTGCTTATCAGAGAGTAGGTAGCCAGTCCATGCAATACAAACTCCATCAAAAGCGCTGATTCTTTTTTGTTAGCTGAAGGGTAATGCCTCTTTACGAAAGCCTGAAGCCCACTGACCCTGCACAGCAAAGCGACCTTTTCATCATCCTTCAAACTGAATTGAAGATTTAGTTGATTGCCATGATCGAACCAATGAGTTATCTCCCTGTATGGATTTTCATCCTTTGTTTCCTTTGCTTTTCTTCTTTTCAACGCATCAGGGTCAGGGAAGTATTTTACAAATTGTGTGCGGATTGATTTTTCCAGAAGATTGTAAGCTACCTGGAACGGCCCTTCCTGTTCGCCTTCATACACCAGTTCTATCTTTCCCGTAATGGCTGGAATAATGCCAGTGAGGTCGCTGATCCAAACCTGGGTTTGCGTTTCCTTATTGATGATTGCTCTGCGTTCTGCTGCACTCACTGCATTTTCATAGGCTGCAATGGTGAGCCTGGCAGACACCCCGCTTTTTTTATCTACAAATTCGCTGCTGCGTGCTTCAAACGAAACCTGCTCTATCAACCTTTTTACCAGGTCACTCACGATGACTTTCTTTTCTTGTGCTGCATGCAATTTTGCTTCCTGCTCCGTAATGAACAAGGCATTCTCAATTGTTGCCGGGTAATGGGTCAGTATCTGGCTCTCGATCCGGTCTTTCAATGGTGTTACAATAGTGCCACGATTGGTATAGTCTTCAGGATTTGCAGTGAAAATAAAGAGAATGTCCAATGGTAGCCGGAGTTTGAATCCGCGAATTTGCAAGTCGCCTTCTTCAAGAATGTTGAATAATGACACCTGAATGCGTGCCTGTAAGTCTGGTAATTCGTTAATGACAAAAATGCCCCTGTTACTGCGGGGAATGATACCGTAGTGGATTACCCTTTCATCAGCAAAGTTTAGTTTGAGATTGGCTGCTTTTATAGGATCAATATCTCCGATCAGGTCGGCCACACTTACATCAGGAGTTGCTAATTTCTCTCCATATCTTTCGCTACGATGAATCCATGCTATTGGTGTGCTGTCTTTCATCTCACCGATGATGTCCCGTGCATATTTGCTGACAGGCTGGAAAGGGTCATCATTGATCTCGCTTCCTTTAACAATCGGGATGTATTCATCAAGCAGGGAAGTGATCTGGCGCGCCATTCTTGTCTTTGCTTGTCCGCGGAGGCCAAGAAATAAAATATTATGCCTGCTCAGCAGTGCTCTTTCCACATCAGGGACTACACTATCGTCGTAGCCAATGATGCCTGGAAATGTGTGTTCACCGGCCTGTAATTTTTCGATGAGGCTATTCCTGATTTCTTCCTTTACCGGGATGCTCTTGTATTGGGATGCTTTGAGTTCGCCTAAGGTACTGATCCGGTTGATATCCATAAATATTATTGCTCTTTTTTTGTGATTAGTATAATGTCTTTCTTTTGCCTGTTTCAAAATCCCTGAAAATGAATGCACCTAATTTATCTAATGATGCAAAGTAGGCCTTGCCATTATTTGTTTCAGAAAATTCCTGGACGAAACGTTGAAGATAAGGGTCGCTCGCAATCATAAAAGTGGTAATTGGAATTTTTAATTTTTTGCATTGGGCGGCAAGGTTCAGACAACGGTTCAGAATGCGCCTGTCCACTCCAAAACTATTCTTGTAATATCGTTTTCCGATCTTCAGGCAGGTAGGTTTACCATCAGTGATCATGAAGATTTGTTTATTTGGATTTTTTCTTCTGCGGAGTATGTCCATAGCCAGGTTCAGCCCGGCAACAGTATTGGTATGATACGGGCCAACCTGCAGATAGGGAAGGTCTTTGATCTCCACAGTCCAGGCATCATTACCAAAGACTACAATGTCCAGGGTGTCTTTTGGATATTTCGTAGTAATGAGTTCGCTCAAAGCCATTGCTACTTTCTTGGCTGGAGTGATACGGTCTTCTCCGTACAGAATCATACTGTGCGAAATATCGATCATCAGTACGGTGGAAGTCTGCGCCTTGAAATCTTTCTCCCTGATGGTAAGGTCATCTTCGTACATTGAAAACTGATCAATACCATGATTGATCTGTGCATTACGAATGCTATCGGCAAAATCGATTTGTTCGAGGCTGTCGCCAAACTGAAAAGGGCGTGTCTCAGGATTGATCTCATCGCCTGCGCCCGGTTTGAATGTGCGATGGTTACCCTGTTTCGATTTTTTCATTTTTCCGAAAATCTCTTCGAGGCTACGCTTTCTGATTGATTGTTCGGTTTTGGGTGTTATGCGGATTTCTCCTTTTTCATTGTCTTCAGTGATGTATCCTTTTTCTTTGAGATCATCAATAAAGTCGCCCATCCCATATTGGTCATTAGTCAATTCATATTGCTTGTCTAATTCTGTGAGCCAACTGAGTGCTTCACCCACATCACCGCTGGTGTAGGTCAATAGTTGAGTGAAAATATCCAGCAGCTTATCAAAGTCTGATTTTCTATTTTCATCAGGATCAAATTGTGAGAACCTGTAAAATCTCATGATGCATTTCTCCGTTGCTGCAATTTACGACACAAAGTTTTCATCACTTATGGGCTAATGTTAAAGTGCCCGAATGATGAGAAATGCAAGAGACTGCCAACACAAAAAGCCTGTGAGTATTTTCAATTCCTCACAGGTTTTTTTCTGTTCAGCCGTCTGCAACTGTCTTCCTGCCTCCTGTCAATTTGATGTTTAGCATTTCAACGATTAACGAAAAGCCAAGCGCAGAATATATGATACTTTTGCTTACTTCCTGGTGAAGTCCTCCGGCTATCAATACTACACCTATAACTACGAGAAAAGAAAGCGCCAGCATCTGAAGTGTAGGATGTTTATTGATCAATGTAGTAACCGGTCCTGCGAATAACATCATAATAATGATAGATATGATAACAGCAATGATCATCACCACTACATTGTCGACCAGGCCTACCGCAGTCAGTATCGAATCAAAAGAAAAAACAGCATCTACAAGAATGATTTGAATGATTACTGACTTCAAATTTTTTGCTTTAGGTGTTTTCTTTTCTTTTACTTCAGAGGTATGTTGAAACTTATGATGAATCTCGAGAGTGCTTTTTACGATCAGGAATAATCCGCCTGCTATCAGAATCAAGTCTTTGATACTTAGCTGCAGATCTCCATCGCTTATTCCATTCAATGCCGGAATAGTCATCACCGGTTCTTTTAGACTTATGATCCAACTGATAGAGAGCAATAGCCCCACACGGAAGATCATGGCCAGGCTTAGTCCAAGATTTCGTGCTAACCGTTGTTTGTTCTTCGGCAATTTGCCTGCTACGATGGAAATAAAAATAATGTTGTCAATACCGAGTACTATCTCAAGAAAAGTAAGGGTGAGCAGACTGATCCAGATTGCAGGGTTTGTAAAATCAGGTAACAAGAACTCCATAAAAATAGAATGATGGTTGGTAATTTAGATTGCTGTTCAATATTTAAGAATGTCAAAGTTTTTTTAGTCAAAATCAAAGAAGTCGTTAAGGAATGATTTCTTCTTAAAAGGTTTCTTGTACCCCTGAGTATGATAAGGGTCATGTTTGCCGAAAGGACTTGGATTGTTGGGTTGTGCCGGATAACCAGAGTTAAGGCTTTGTGCAGCTTGATCCAGCAGTTTATCCAGTTCGCCTTTATCAAGCCACACTCCACGGCAGTTAGGGCAGTAATCGATTTCAATATTGTTTCTCTGGGTCATCAGAAGAATCTCATTACAATTAGGACATTTCATAAAAATTCAATTAGTGATTAAAAAAATGGGGTATTACTCTTCATGCCGGGTAACTCCGGATACTTGGAAAAATTCCGTTTTGAGGAATTATATTTTCGATGGGATCAGAAGAGGGAATAGCGAAAAATAAATCTGTAATAATCCGGTTTTTGCAACGAATTCGATGGCGCAATCGTATAATATACCTGCATTGTATTTTCCGGAGGAATGCAGCGCGTCATCGCCAGTTCCGGTTGCAATGGCCTGGAAGTTGCTTTAAAACGAGAGAGGACACACGCACTGGAAGGAGGAGTTTCCTCCATCATATCTACTGCCTGAGTGTGCTGGACAACTAATAAATATGCTGCAGGATTGCCATCATTGTCAAAAGAACAGGCGGGTGCAATGGTTGCTATTCCATTGAAGAGGAGCAATAGCACCACAAATAAATTGTATTTCAGTTTACCCGGTATGATGACTGAATGGTTTTTTGCAAATATATTTTAAAACTATACTGTTTGAGAATGCAGGAAAGGCTTTTAAATTTTATTTAGGTAATACGTGAATGAGTTTTACTTAAGATAAGAAGTTTGCTAAATTTACAGACAAGCCGGCGGCGTTATAGCCATTCCACTCACTTTTTTTGAGGCAATATTTTGGTCAGGATAAAACTCAAATCTGCATAAAGTGGTAACCTTCTGTGCTATTGAAAGCGATCTGAGACGCGCCGGGAACACTGAAATCCCCATTCTCATTTTATTTAAGATTTCCCTAAACCCTAAACCCTAAACTCTAAACTCTATACTCTATACCCAACACCCAACGTACTTTATTGTTTCACTACCCTGTCAATGATTGTCTTGTCAGAAAAATTCATTTTAACGGTATAAACCCCGGAAGGCCATCCTGCTGCATTCACAAATATCTGCTTGTAAGCATTACCGTTATATAATTGATGCCAAACAAGCTGGCCGGTTATATTGTATATCTGTACACTTTGCAATCCGACAGGAAGCTGATAATTTCTGATAATAAACTGATCCCTGAACGGGCTTGGATATAATAGGTATCCTTTTTCTTTTAGCAATGGAGGTACGGTAATGCCGTAAACCCTGATATTATCAAGAAACACATTATTCCTGTTGTTTCCCCTGGAAGAAAAGAACACCTGGAAGTCGCTGGTACCGGTAATTGGCGTCATGAATACCGTGATGTTTTTCCAATCTCCGTTAGAAGGGTGAAATGAAGATCCTTTCCTTGACATAGGATCACTCACTGTTGACATTTCATTTCCAAACTTTTTAAAAATGGAGGTAAAAGTCTGTCCGCAGTCTTTGGTTATCATTACTTCAAGAGTGTCTTCCAGGTCGCCGGGTGTGCCCGGATAATTCGAACCAGGAGCATAAGCATAATCAAAAGAAACAAACAGACTGTCATATCCTGTATTGGCTGTAATGATAGGGGAGATCAGGTTGTCTGTCTTTCCGATCATATCAAACTTGAAGTTTTCCAGTTCTGCAGACGAAGAGCCATTGGTGGCAGCGTCATTGCTGCGTTCCCAGGAATGGCCATTACCATTCTGCTGCAATACCCACTGATCAGGAGGAAACTTGTTGCCTTCGAAACTTTCAGTGAGAGGATTTGCTGTATTTCCCATCACATAAAACCTAAAACTCATCGTATCATTTTCAGGTGCCTCATCAGCCTGGCCATTCGGATTAGACGTATATACAGTGAACAAGTAATCCCCTGCCGGTAACGTTTGAAATGGTGCAAGGTTGACTGTGGTTGAACTGTTCTGGTACAATGTACCTGTCCAGTTTTGCGTCTGAATAGGCTGGTTATCGATTTGATAATTTATTTTCATAGAAGTGACCGGCGCTTTTCCATTAGATTTTATGGTAATGGAAGGGGCAGGCATGGCACTGCAAACATATTGAGGTATATTGGTGAGAGATGTCATCTCCAAATCTCTATCCAAAGACACCACTGCCGATACACTGATGTCATCCAGGTACAAGTTGTTGCCATACGCATTCAATCCGCGAAACTTTATCAGTAGTTTCTTTCCGGGAATGATATATGGAGTCAGGTTGATGTTTTCAAAACCCCAATTACCGGGAATCGAAGGCAATGCAACAAATGCTGTAGTTTTTTCCCCCGCCACTGAGGCCAGGTAGTTGCCGGTTTTTTTGTAGATCAGTTGATAATTCAACCCATCATCATTCGATAAATAAATTTCCAGCCCATCCCAGGTGGATACATCTTTATCATCATAGACCTCATAAGCATACCTGAAAGACAGGATGGAAGAATCTGCAGAACCGACACTAACTGCAGGCATCACGAGATCATCCAATTGCCCGGCTGCATTCATATTAAAGTTTTGCATGGTAGCAGAACCAGCACTTGCATATCCGGAAGCAGCATCATAAGTCCATGTACCATTATTATTTGGATTCCAGATCTGCCAGCCTGCAGGAGGGAAAATACTATTGGAAAAGTTTTCAGTGAAAGGCGCATTGATGCTGTTTTCATTTACAGAAATAAATGATTGCAGCGTATCATTATTAGTGAAAGCATCTGCGCCGCCATTCGGATTAGATGCATACACCGTCATGATGTGACTGCCGGATGCAGCATTGATATTACCAAGAGATATTTCCGTTTCATTTCCCGGCAGCAAAGAGAGCGAATGTGATTGCTGATATTTAATTGAACCGTCGATTACTACGGACAAAGTCAATGAACTTATCGTGGTAGTGCCATAGTTTCTGACTTTGGCAGTGATCGGTACATTGTTAAGAACATAAGACCTACGTTCCGGTGAACCGTACGGTGAAACGCTCACTACATAAGCATCGGTAACAGCACCGGGTGGAACGGCTCCGATAGAGTTGGCTACATTTGCCCTGTACAATGAAATACATCCTTCTACACGTTTCCTGTGCCCATTTGAAAACATAAACAAAGCACGGTCATCAAAATAGTTCATAAAGCTACCATACATTTCTCCTTCGGGTAATGCCGTACAACCATCACTGTAATTCATGCTCGGATCACCATAGTGTGCGTTACCTTCACTATCTGCTTTCTCTTCCGGAGTATCATCGCCTTCGGGGCCTGCACCGGTTGGCAAGGGCCAACCACTCTGAATGCGAAAGTCATTGTTGTTGCAGGTATAGGAATCTCCAAAAGTGTGATATAGATAAAAGTAGTGCCCTATCTCATGTACAAGTGTACCACCTTCAGAATAGCTTGCATAGTAACTTCTGGAAACATTACTTGTATAAGGCATAGTAGCAATGCCAATCACCACACCCTGCGGCCCCTCGGTATTTATGTAGGGGAATGTGGCGATGCCCAAAAGACCGTCATCGCTGCCGGTAAAGGTGCCCACCCACACATTTAAATATTTATCAGTGTCCCATGCATCCAGCCCTCCTGTAGTATAGGCCTTGATCGATACCCTGTCGGGTGTAGTATTGGTTCTGCGTTCGATACCACTTGTAAGTGTGCCGTCAGGTTTGCGCCTCGCCAGTACAAACTTGATGGGGATTTCTCCTTTCCTGTTGTAAATGCCGGCAGGAATTACCTTTTGATATTTCTCAACCTTCAATCCGTTGTAGGCTTCATTGAGAATTTCAACCTGGTCGTAAACTGAACGGTCTGTCACCCATGCAAGCCTCGTATCAATATCGACAAGATGAAATACTACAGGGATGACAATGGTATCTGCCAGTATTCCTCTGCCGGCTTCTTTGCGTTGAAGGTATTGTTGATACATCTCTTCACCATTCTTCTTCCATTCATTCAGTATGTTGGGGTTTTTCTTAACTGCCTCATCGATAGAACGCATGGTACCACAGCGGTCAATCTGCTTTCTGTTTAGCAGTAAAGCATTTGGGATGATCTGGGATGTAGCTGTAATTGGGAACGCTATGAACAAAAGGGTGCGAAAAAATATTTTTTTCAATAAGGAACGGTTAAGCATCTTTTTCAAATTGTAAGTTCTCAGGCAGTCGGATTAATTTTCTGGTAATAAAGATAGAAATAAACGGCAAATGTAGAAGGAAGATGTTTCATAGCCGGAAATCATTTGGCGACTGCTGCAAAGGATTAGGTTTGGTCAATGGCCGCGGCGGATGAGATTATTTACAGTCAACAATTTCCCCTTAACAATTTAATTGAACATACCATTTGTTGCTTGCATTTTTGTAGATTGGAATCCTTTTAGAGTATGACGCAGTTAGTTTCTAAAGTGCAATACAGGAATTTTGAAACCGGGGAGTTTGTAGTTGAGGAGGAGCATGACTATAAAAGCACGATCCGGCTGATTGAAAATTTCCCGTTGGAAGAAAAGCGGAAAATGTTTTGCGAACGCAGGAGTTTACTTCATGATTCCTATTCGCAATCAAAGAATGATCCAGCATTCTTCCGAAATACGATCATTCCAGCGCAATAATAGTGAAGGTGCATTTCGAATGTGAAGATTACCTCAATTTTTTCGCAGATATGAAGACTGTATCCGCAAAATGTTTCACCTTTATAGGTGCGTTCTGATATTGGAATAATAGTTGATAAAAATTAGCAAGGCCCAAAAATTTGATATGATCAGGTTTTTATAAAGGAGGAATTCATCAGGCCTTGATCTATTGAAAATGGGGATGAACTGTTATGAATAATTTTTATTTCGCCCTGCACTGAACCAAATCGCTATTCGTTCAACACCAGTCACCTCTCACTTCCTGATACACTATAAAACCAATCTGCTTCTGAATTTATTGTTGCAACCTTGAAGTAATTCCGACTGTTGGAATAAGGCATTTATTTACTCTTAAAATACTTATCATGTCCAATCCATTCAACAAAATCGATCCCTCAGCGGTTGCGGAACTTTCTTCGCAAGTCAGGGGAAAAATCATCCTTCCGGACAATCCGGAATACGAATCAGAACGTAAAGTGTATAATGCCATGATCAACAAACATCCCGGAATGATTGTTAAATGCACGGATGTCGCAGATGTGGTTGCTGCTGTCAACTTCGGAAGGAATAATAACCTCTTGGTTGCTGTAAGAGGAGGTGGTCACAACGCAGGAGGATTAGGGGTATGTGATGAGGGAATGGTCATTGACCTTGCAGGGTTAAAATCTGTAAGGGTCAATACAGAAGACAACACGGTACGTGTAGGAGGCGGCAATACATTGGGAGAAGTGGATCATGCCACACATGTTTTCGGTCTTGCCATCCCGGCAGGTGTAGTATCCACTACTGGAGTAGGTGGACTCACACTTGGAGGCGGGTTAGGACACCTTACCAGGAAATATGGCCTTACAGTAGATAACCTCCTGGAAGCTGATATGGTACTGGCAGATGGAAGTTTTGTAACAGTAAGCAGTAGCAATAATCCTGATTTGTTTTGGGCAATCAAGGGTGGGGGCGGCAACTTCGGAATTGTAACTTCCTTCAAATTCCAGGCCTATCCTGTAAAATTTATTTATGGCGGACCTACCTTATGGCCCATAGAAAGGGTGGATGAGATCATGCAATGGTATGATCATTTTATAGATAAAGCTCCCGATGAATTGGGTGGATTTTTTGCATTGATGATTGTTCCGGGGACTCCATTTCCTGAACCATTGCACAATAAGAAATGCTGTGGAATAGTTTGGTGTTATCTTGGAGATCAGGCAAAGGCAGAAGAAATTTTCAAGCCCGTGTTGGACAAAAAGCCTGTGTTCCAGCATTTAGGTGTAATGCCTTACCCGGTTTTACAAAGTATGTTCGACGGATTGCTTTCACCTGGTCTTCAAATGTATTGGAAGGCGGATTTCTTTAATGAAATTGGAGCCGGGGCACGCGCAAAACATTTTGAATTCGGATCGAAGATACCTACTACCTTATCACTGATGCATCTTTATCCAGTGAACGGAGCTGCCGGCAGGGTTTCAAAGGATGCAACACCATGGTCTTATCGTGATACCAAATATGCCGGAGTAGTGGTAGGCGTTGACCCTGACCCTGCAAACGCTGCAAAACTTACTGCATGGTGCAAAGAATACTGGCAAGCGCTCCACCCTTATTCTGCCGGTGGTGCTTACCTCAACTTTATCATGGAAGAAGGTCAAGATAGAATCAAAGCAAGCTATGGAGAGAATTATGACAGGCTGGCTCATATTAAGAAAAAGTATGATCCGGGTAATCTTTTCAGAGTCAACCAGAATATTCTACCGAAATAGCAATTAATGAATGAAGCCCGAGGCAAGGGTAATCTGGAGCATCACACGATTCCACGCCAGTGATGGATTGCTTACATAGCACTTTAAACCAAAATTTTGCTACTGCAAAATTTTGGTTTAAGATGTATTCATCTTAAAGATCAGTACTGTCATCAGACTTTTTTCAACTCAAATGTTTCGAGGAATTTTGTCGTAAAATTTCCTTTTCTGAAATCTTCGTTTTGCATGAGTTGAAGGTGAAAAGGTATGGTCGTCTTTACCCCTTCGATCACGTACTCACTTAGTGCGCGGCTCATCGTGTCAATCGCTTCTTCGCGTGTTTGGGCTATGGCTATTAGTTTAGCGATCATACTATCATAATAAGGAGGAATCACGTATCCAGAATAGGCATGGCTGTCAACTCTCACACCGTGACCACCCGGCTGATGTAATACAGTAATGCGTCCGGGCGAGGGACGGAAATCATTAAACGGGTCTTCAGCATTGATACGGCATTCAATGGCATGCATTTCCGGAAAATAATTCTTGCCGCTGATCTTGTCTCCAGCTGCTATCTTGATCTGTTCTTTGATTAGATCGTAGTTGATTACTTCTTCGGTGACACAATGCTCTACCTGGATGCGGGTATTCATTTCCATAAAGTAGAAATTACGATGCTTGTCCACAAGAAATTCAATTGTTCCTACACTTTCATAATTAATAGCAGAAGCCGCTTTGATGGCAGCTTCACCCATCTTATTCCTAAGTTCAGGTGTCATGAAAGGTGAAGGAGACTCCTCTACTAACTTTTGATGGCGGCGTTGAATGGAGCAGTCTCTTTCGCTGAGATGGCATACATTTCCATATTGATCACCTGCTATTTGAATTTCAATATGGCGGGGCTCCTCCACAAATTTCTCGATGTAGATACCGTCATTCTTGAATGCGGCAGCAGCTTCCATTTGCGCATTTTCGAAGGCCTTTT
>JBDHYH010000017.1:0-44512 GCA_039811325.1 Chitinophagaceae bacterium
TGTTCCTGCATGGCGGCTACTATCACCGGGATGAAAGAACTGTAAGCAAGCATTTTTTTGCCTTGTATTTCGTTTACGAATTCCGGGAAGATTTTTTCCACATCCTGTGCCAGGAATCCAAAGCTTTTGGGCATTGTTGATTTTTCATTTATAAAATGGTAGTTGCTCGGCTTTAGCAGCAAAAGTTTTTGCAGCATGTTGCTCTCATCGAGAGAGGCGATGTCTTTCTTAAACCTCGCATCTGAAGTCTGATGGTAATTTCCATCATCGTCAATATTTGCCACATTACTAAAACCAGTTCCTGCATCACTCTGAAAAACCAAGTACGGATATCCGTCGAAGGGAGCTCCATTTAAATTCCCTGTATAACCTGATATAGTGAAATGAGTCGTT
Organism: Chitinophagaceae bacterium; assembly: GCA_039811325.1. Lineage (GTDB taxonomy): Bacteria > Bacteroidota > Bacteroidia > Chitinophagales > Chitinophagaceae > Ginsengibacter. The sequence continues at coordinate 394 of JBDHYH010000017.1, forward strand.
CTATGAAAATTGCCTTCATCTTCATGGGAAGTAAACATTATTCCATTAGCTGAAGAAATTGAGTTATTAGGTTGGTCAATTTCAATCTGGGAACTTGGATCCGTCGTATTGATTCCCACATAGCCGGTAGGCGCTATATTAAAGGATCTTACATAACCGGGATATGTAAGATTAGGAGCTATGGCAAGACTATTCATCGTTGTAACATAAAAATCTCCGGTATTCTGATCCAACCCGATTTCTCCACCGCGTCCTGCTCCGATACTGTTATAGCCACTTCCGTTGTAATAGCTGTTGAAGCCTATCGAAGGAAAATGTTCCTGGATGGCCACACCAGACCCTTCACCACCAAAAATGGCTGCTGCATTATTTACAGCTCCGTGTTGTTCAAACCATGCTCTTGTTGGAACAGACCCGGTGTTGAGACTGAATTTGCCATCATTATTTAGTATCATTTGTGCATTGGGGTTAGGCATACTTGCATTAGCCGTAGCGCTGTACCCTGTTATTTTAAACAGGAATGCGCCACCCAGGTTGTTAGATTCGTCCATAGTAATATTTCCGGCGTTTCCGGCTGCCATTGATTTAATGGAGCTATTGTAATAGCTGTTAAAATATACGCCCGGCCAGTTACCTACAAGGCTTATCCCTGCAATGTTATCATAAACACCATCTGCGAATGCTGCAAGTGTATTACCAAACATTCCCGTAGTCTGCAATGGAGCGAGCTGCAGAAATGTCCCTGTTGTAGGCCTATTCACTATCACCGGCGACTCGCTAAATAAGTACAATGGCTTGGTTCCTCCTTCCATCCAGATGGATTTCCAATAATTGTCTTGTCCGATAGCTAATCTTTGCCATCCTCCCAATTTTCTTCTGAAATAAAGAGAAGTATCCGCGTTGCTAAACATCAACATCCCCTGCGGAGGATTGCTGATGGAAGTAGTATCAGCGAGGCGGGGTAGCAATACTCCTTTGTTGGTGGTCTCCAATTCCAGAAGGCTGGCAGGGTTTACAGTTGTCGGGTTATTCCCGATTTTTACCTGGGCAGATATTTTTGTTGTTGCCAAAAGCAAAATGCTGACAAGAATGAATAAATACCTTTTCATAATTTACTTATTATTTGATTGAAGAATTTTTCTGCTTTTTTCTCATAAAAGCGGTTAATACACTGCTCAATCCGGTTGAGTATTTTATACGCTATAGCCACAAGAATTCATCGTCCCGCTAATTACAACTTCACCATTCCTACGCTCCAGTTCCGGCTTATGCCTGTTGTTGTATTGTCTCCTGCAACAGTATCATCCTTAGTTTCATACCGCAACCTTCGTGTTGAGCCATAGAATTCCTTTTGGCTACACTAAAGTAAATGCGACAGCTACCGTTGAGAATGGGGAATCCATACCTGGCAGATATGGATTCATTTTTGGTATAGGATATGGGGAAGGTGGCCTTGTCGCCGGATTGGGGTCCAAAAAACAACTGATTTGTTTCAGGGTTAACTGCTGTCTTTTCGTATCATTTCTTAAGGAACGAATGAGAAACAATCGACTCAGATTCAAAAATATCTTCCAAAAAAATTGTCGCAGGCGCCGCTTATTGTGAAAATCCATCCAGATACACATTCTCTAATTCACACTGTGCAATTAGCTTTGGAGAAAATAGTACTTTGTTTTATGTTTAGACGGGAATCCGGAGGTAACCAGGATAGGAAATGGCCAACAACTGAATCTTAAATAATATCCAATGGACCAACTAAGAGCCATATTGGTCGATGACGAAATGGTCAGTTTACAAAATCTGAATCAAAAGCTGGCAGAGTTTTGTCCCGACATCAAGGTGGTAGGCACAGCACAGAGGCCGGAGGAAGCTATTAAACTGATTCGGCACGAAGTACCCGATGTTGTATTTCTGGATATTGAAATGCCACGGATGAGTGGGCTTCGAATGCTTGAGGAATTAAAAGGCTTTCGGTTTGATGTTATTTTCACTACAGCCTATAATCATTATGCCGTAGAGGCACTTAGGGCAAAGGCATTCGACTACCTTATGAAGCCCGTTGGCATTGCAGATCTACAAAGCTGCATCGAAAGATTGCTGAAGGATATTAATGGAAGGCCAAAAAATGTAACCAATCAGGTACCAACCATACCAAAGTCCAAAAGCCAGGACGACAAGATATCTATCCCTACCGGCGACGGCCTTGAATTCATTCCTGTAAAATCAATTACCCACATCACATCGAGTTCCAATTATTCTACAATATTCTTAACCGACGGAAAAAAAATGCTTGTTACAAGGCCTCTTGGTGATTTTGAAGAGATGTTGCTTCCCTATAACTTTTTCAGGGTGCACAATTCTCACCTCGTCAATTTAAAGTATGTCAAGAAATACATCCGGGGAGAAGGTGGCCAGGTAGTAATGCAGGACGGTGAAACAATAGACGTATCGCGCAGGAAAAAAGATGATTTTTTAAAGGCGCTTTCTAATTCAAAATAGCCGTGTACATTTCCTGATCAGTTAGTGGGGTATCAGGATTTCATCAATGGACTATGCGATGCTGGATTCAGTTATATTTCGTATTGAATATTCTCTATCCTGATTATACAGTAAGGTTGATTACTCCATCTTTAAAAACCAGGTAGTGCAAAGCATCCCCCGCTATAATTCTTGTTCAAAAGAAAAGGTCTTTTCAGGCAAAAATAATTTTTCAAATGTCAAGATTTGAACAATACCTCACGTCTATTGTTACCGGGATTATCCTTTCAATATTTTATCTTCTCAGAAACTAAAATCACCCCATCCAGAAAGTGTGAATAAGCATAAAGTCACCTTCAGATTCAATGAATGAATAAAATTTTCATTCGTGTATCCGATGGCTATCGGATCGTGCAATATTTTTCTTTTACCTTTGCCATCCCGAAAAAAAATCAGGACACCCTGGTTGATTTCAATGGTCTCATAGTTCAAGGGATAGAATAGGAGTTTCCTAAACTCTAGATCCAGGTTCGAGTCCTGGTGAGACCACTTTTTTTGAGGTTTAGATGGTTTAGGGGTGTTTAGGAGAGTTTAGGGTTGAGTCCGCCGAGGGTGTTAAGTCCTAAAATACGGATAGAGTTTAGTCTGCTGTGGTCAATAGAATTTATTTGTTATTTAACTCATTTCCGTATCCGAAAGCTTAATCATTATTCACTCCTCCCGGGCATACACCATTAACCATTAACCATTCATAATTAAACATTCAAAAGGTGCTTTTCACTCCATTACAAATCAGAGATATCACGTTAAAAAACCGCATTGTGGTTTCGCCGATGTGCCAGTACAGCAGTGTTGACGGGTTTGCCAATGACTGGCATCTTGTGCATTTAGGAAGCCGCGCTGTTGGTGGCGCTGCATTGGTATTCACAGAGGCAACCGCAGTAAGCCCGGAAGGAAGAATCTCTCCGGATGATCTGGGAATCTGGAAAGATGAGCACATTGATTTTTTAAAACGCATTACAGACTTCATCAAAATGCAAGGCGCTGTACCTGCTATTCAATTGGCACACGCTGGACGCAAAGCAAGCCACGCCTCGCCCTGGAAAGGAAGAAAAATGCTTTCTCCGGAAGAAGGCGGATGGCAAACAGTATCACCATCTTCCATTCCATTTCATGAAAATGAACCGGTACCACACCAACTGAGCATAACTGAAATCAAGGAATTGATCAGAAAATTTGGCGATGCTGCACGACGTTCGGTGGAAGCTGGATTTGAGATTATAGAAGTTCATGCAGCACATGGCTACCTCATTAATGAATTTCTTTCACCGCTCAGCAATTCGAGAACTGATGAATATGGTGGATCATTCGAAAACAGAATTCGGTTTTTGGTAGAAATTGTAAAAGAAACAAGAAACTTGATTGGTGAAAACAGGCCATTGTTCGTTCGCATTTCTGCCACAGAATGGGTAGAAGGAGGATGGAATGCTGATGACAGCGTGAGACTTGCCAAAGTACTCAAAGAAATTTCTGTGGATGTGATCGACTGCTCCTCCGGTGGCAACAACCCCAATCAAAAAATACAGGTGGGTCCATTGTACCAGGTGCCATTCGCAGAAAAAGTGAAGAAAGAAGCAGGCATCATGACCGGCGCTGTTGGTATGATCACCACGGCCGCTCAATGCGAAGAAATTCTAAAAGAAGGAAAAGCCGATCTTATCATCATGGCAAGGCAGTTATTGCGTGAACCCTATTTCCCGTTGCATGCAGCACACGATACAGGAGTGGACCTTGTTTGGCTGGATCAGTATGAAAGAGCACAGCGGTATTAATTAATGGCTGTGTCTTCATCTTCACATTTTTCACAAAAGAATTTATCCTGATTAGTTACTTTTGCGCCCCGAAGCCATCCCTACATCGATGCCAAAAGACAAATCTATAAAAACAGTTCTCATCATAGGCTCCGGCCCCATTGTTATCGGCCAGGCCTGTGAATTTGACTATTCCGGAACACAAGCCTCACGCAGCCTTCGCGAAGAAGGAGTAAGTGTGATACTGATCAACAGCAATCCGGCCACCATCATGACCGACCCGATGACGGCAGATAAAGTCTATCTGCTACCACTGACAGTTGAAAGTATTGAGAAGATCATTGCGGAAAATGAAATAGATGCTGTATTGGGCACTATGGGCGGCCAAACAGCATTGAATCTGTGTAAAGAAGCAGATGAATTAGGTGTCTGGAAGGATAACAATATCAAGCTCATCGGTGTGGACATCGATGCTATTGACAAAGCAGAAGACCGTGAACTTTTTCGTGAATGGATGATACGCATTGGTGTGCCGGTAGCACCCGCGCAAGTAGCCAACTCGTTTCTCGAAGGAAAAGACATTGCGCAGCAAATCGGATTTCCGTTGGTAATCCGCCCTTCCTTTACCCTCGGTGGTTCCGGTGGAGGTATTGTTTTTGCAAAATCAGAATTAGATGAAGCACTGAACCGCGGGCTGAATGCATCACCCATGCATGAGGTATTGGTAGAAAAAGCATTACTCGGCTGGAAAGAATTCGAACTGGAATTACTGCGCGATGATAATGATAATGTGGTGATCATTTGTACGGTAGAGAATGTGGACCCTATGGGTGTGCATACAGGCGATTCCATAACTGTGGCACCTGCGATGACACTCAGCGATACTGCATTTCAGAAGATGCGTAATATGTCTATCCAAATCATGCGCGACCTGGGCAATTTTGCAGGAGGATGTAATATCCAGTTTGCCCTGAATCCTCAAAATGAAGATATCATCGTAATTGAAATAAACCCACGTGTGAGCCGCTCTTCAGCTTTGGCCAGTAAGGCCACCGGCTACCCGATAGCAAAAATTGCTGCAAAGCTGGCGCTTGGATTTACACTCGATGAATTAAAAAATCAAATCACAAAAACCACTTCAGCTTTCTTTGAACCTGCATTAGACTATGTGATTGTAAAGATACCTCGCTGGAATTTCGACAAGTTCAAAGGCGCCGACAGTACTCTCGGATTGCAGATGAAATCAGTAGGAGAGGTGATGGGTATTGGAAGAAGTTTTGCGGAAGCAATTCAAAAATCTTGTCAGAGCCTGGAAAACGAAGCAGTCGGACTTGGATATTATGGTAAGAGCCAGATGCATGCGGATGAACTGGCAGAATACATCAAGACACCGAAATGGGATCGTATCTTCAGAATCAAAGACGCATTGATGCTCGGCGTGAGTGTGAAACGTATTTGTGAAAATACAGGTATGGATCGCTGGTTTATCTACCAGATACAAAAGATCTGCGAGTGTGAAAGAAAAATGGCAGGCAAACCTCTCGCTGATTTTTCACGGGAACTATTGATGGAAGCAAAACAATTGGGTTTCAGCGATGAACAGATCGCACGCATCATACAGGACGGTAGCACCGATGAGGATGTATATGAAAAAAGAAAACAGATGGGTATTACCAGGGTTTACAAAATGGTGGACACTTGCAGCGCAGAATTTGAAGCAGAAACCCCTTATTTCTACAGCACTTTCGAATCAGGAAATCAAAAATAAAAAACCAGATAGCATTGAGCCAGACCGCACAAAAAGAAATTATCTCCAACGAATCCCTTCCTTCCGAAAAGCAAAAGGTAATTGTATTGGGCAGTGGCCCTAACCGTATCGGACAGGGTATCGAGTTTGATTATTGTTGCGTGCACGGATTGCTTGCCATTAAGGAATGTGGGATGGAAGCGATCATGATCAATTGCAATCCTGAAACGGTCTCTACAGATTTTGATATTGCAGACAAACTCTATTTCGAACCTGTATTCTGGGAACACATTTGGGAGATCATTGAGTTGGAAAAGCCTTATGGAGTCATCGTGCAATTGGGCGGACAAACAGCATTGAAACTTGCCAAACGCCTGCACGAAAAAGGTATCCGTATCATCGGAACTTCATTTGACAATATGGACATCGCAGAAGATCGCGGCCGCTTTAGTGATATGCTGAAAGCGCTCGAAATTCCTTATCCAAAATATGGTACTGCATTTGGAACCGATGAAGCGATAGAAGTAGCACACAAAGTAGGATACCCCGTATTGGTAAGGCCAAGTTATGTGTTGGGCGGTCAGAGAATGCGGATTGTGATCAATGATGAAGAACTCGAAAGTGGTGTGCTTAGCCTCATTAAACACTTACCGGGCAATAAGATTCTGATCGATCATTTTCTTGACAGATGCCAGGAAGCTGAGATCGATGCCATATTCGATGGTGAAACATTTCATGTAATGGGTGTGATGGAGCACATCGAACCTGCCGGCATTCACAGTGGCGACAGTAACGCAGTATTACCACAGTTTAACCTGAGTCCGCTGATCGTACAGACGATGGAAGAGTACGCTGAAAAGATAGCCCGCGCCCTGGATATTCGCGGATTGATCAACATTCAATTTGCCATCAAGGACAATATCGTGTATGTGATAGAAGCCAACCCACGTGCATCGCGCACCACACCTTTCATTGCGAAAGCTTACCAGATTCCGTATCTGAATATTGCTACTAAAGTAATGTTAGGCAAAGCCAAACTCAAAGATTTCACTTTTGAGAAAAAGTTAGAAGGGTTTGCCATAAAAGAACCGGTGTTTTCTTTCCATAAGTTTCCGCATGTCAATAAAGAGTTGGGTCCAGAAATGAAAAGTACCGGCGAGGCTATCCGGTTTATCAAAGACTTGCGCGATCCTTACTTCCGCCAATTGTACAAAGAGCGGAGTATTTATTTGAGCAAGTAGAGTTATCAGTAAAGGATTTCATCTAATGCCCCCGGGACCTATAAACCATGGCAGTCGCAATACTACACATCTGTGCAACACTCGTTTTTCCCGATTTAGTAAAGCCTATCCTTGCCTCTTCAATAAATTTGACCATAAATTGACACAATGAGTAATAAGAATTTCGTGGCGATCAACTATATTGACTGCAAACCGGATTATGTTCAGAGATTCGAAGAGTTATTCGCAAGCAGGGCAAAGCAAATTGATACCATGCCGGGTTTTGTAGAGATGGAAGTTTTGCGCCCTAAAAAAGAAGGAGAGCCTTACCTGATTGTAAGCCATTGGGAAAGCGAAGAATCTTTTAGAGGATGGACAAAATCGGAAACTTTCCTGGAAGGCCATAAGCGCGGATTTGCCGATATTGCAAAAGCAAAAGCAGAGGGGAAAGAACCTCCGATGAAAAGTGATTTTATAACTTATGATGTTATTACAAGATAATACTGTACAAGTGGAAGACATTAAGAAGAAAAAGAAATTCAAAACCTGGATCAAACGGCTTGGGTTCTGGGGATTCTTATTTTTCCTGGTCAAAGGACTGGTGTGGCTTGCAGTACTTGCAGGTGGCTACTTCGCCGTGAAGTGAGATAGCCACGACCTGATTGCCATCGGGTGCACGAATATTTCTTATCGGCTATTGTATTTATTGGAAGTACAAAAATCCGGAATGATTTACCTGATCAAATTTTACCACTACAGACAGACTACTTAACACACAACCTTCGCCAGCATAACGGAAAGGCATAACCGCAAATCCTGTTCATCAAGGCTCAATTATTTTTTCCAAAAATTATTACCCTGAAACTTATCAGGTATCCAATCATTTCCAAGTTGAATGGAAGAAATTTTTCTGATCGATGCTGGAATCACGATTTTAATAGAGTCATTTCCATTTTCCCAAACAACAGGCGAATATTGATATCCGGTACTCCTGTTGTCATTTGTTAACACTTCTAACTTCACAGGCAGTGGCAATCCTCCTTTGTTTTCAATTACAATTTCAGTGTGATTATTTCCCGATTGCTTCACTGATTTGATAGACATCTCAGGATACTCCCATCCAAAAAACCATTTCTTCCAAAACCAGTTTAGATTTTTTCCGGAACCAGCATTGATGCTATAAAAGAAATCATAAGGTGTAGGGTGTTTACCATTCCATGTATTCATGTAGTGGTGCAGCGCTTTGAAGTAAAGAGTATCGCCCAGCAATTCCTGCAACACATAATAGCACACACCACCTTTGCCATAGGAGTTGGCTAAGTATGGCAGGCCGGAATAAATTTTTGTATTCGTTATCAATGGTACATTTTGATCAGTGCCTGACACTCTCACAAATCTTGTCTTGCTGAATATACCATCATCTTCCGGTTCTCCCATCAATGGAGATAGCACAGACTCCCCGATGGTAGCCCAGCCCTCATCCATCCATGCGTATTGCGTTTCATTTGTTCCCATGAAGAATGGAAAGTAGGAATGAAATATTTCGTGTGTGGTTAGCTGTACGGCATCCTTGTGCGTTTCCGTGGGATTGTCATTGACCATCATCGGGTATTCCATCTGATCCGTACCGTCAAACACGGTAATGTGGCTGAATGGAAACGGATATTTAGGATAGAAATGACTGGTATAATAAACGGTTTGATGTGCCTGGTTGGCTACATCAAAATAGTCCGGATGAATCTTGTTGAATGCGGCCTCTGCCAGCGTTCTTCTTCCTGTGGAGGAATCTACCAAAACAGAGCTTCCATACCATAAATAATGATTACTGAGTGCAAATGCGAAGTCAGTAACATGCCGTGCTTTGAATTTCCATATACCAGAAGCATCTTCCCGAAGCAAATCTCCTCTTGCATAATCTGCAGAATCAATGATGTGAATGATTTTTTCAGAGTTTTCAGCATGGTTGATTTTTTGAAGAATGCTATTTGCAAAATTCTCAGACGCATTTTGGCGGTCACCTGTCGCCCATACTACGTAATCTTTCGGCACCTGAATGTTCACATCAAAATTTCCAAAATCATTATAAAACTCCTGGCTTCCATTGTAACTCCAGGTATCCCATCCATCAATGTCATCATAAACAGCAATACGTGGGAAAAAGTAAGCGATGAAATAGGAATTGCTATCCACCATACCGGTGCGCACCTGCGATCCGGTATTCACTTTGTAATTCCAATCAATGTGCAATTGCACTGAATCGTGCGGCAGGACTGGCTTTTCAGGAATTACATATAAATTGGTATTGCTGTGATATGCCTTCCTTTTATCATCAAAATGTGAAATAGTCTCATCTCCGATCTGAAATGAACTAATCTTCACCCCATCATTCAAATCCTTTTCTTCGATCCGGCTCGACCGTTCTACACCTTTTTTATACAGATCAGGATACAGACGTACTATGATTTGCGTGAGCGTATCCGGACTGTTATTGAAATATTGAATCGTTTCATTGCCGCTTAATAACTGAGTGGCTGGATCAAAGATCACTTTGATTGTGTAGTCACCCTGGTTTTGCCAATAATCCTTTCCGGGGGCGCCATCCATTGTTCTGGTTCCACTATCAACAGCCTTTTGGAAATTGGTGTTCGTAAAAAGATCTTGCGCAGAGGTGGATAGTCCGAACAAGAAGAAAATAAATAAGAATGTGATTCTTCGGGAAGATAGATTCATGGAGCTCAATTGATATTGATTTAATAATGTGGATGCAAATATCTGAACTTCCCTTCAACCTGATTCTATTCAACCTGACCATATTCAACCTGTCAGGTTTTACAGGGAAGAGCTATCGTCAACCTGAATTAACCTGACAGGTTTTATCAACTATTCTATTCAACCTATTCTATACAACCTGTCAGGTTCTACCGGGAAGAGCCATCATCAACCTGAATTAACCTGACAGGTTTTATCAACTACCATCTATTCAACCTGTCAGGTTCTACCGGGAAGAGCCATCATCAACCTGAATTAACCTGACAGGTTTTATCAGCTACCATTTTATTCAACCTGTCAGGTTCTACAGGAAAATGCTATCAACAACTTGAATTAACCTGACAGGTTTCGTCATTTACTTTCTATTCAACCTGTTCTATTCAACCTGTCAGGTTCTACCCGTAAGAGCTATCAACCTCTTGACTTAACCTGACAGGTTTTATCAAGGTTTCATCAATTTCAATCTGTCAGTTTTGCCTTTTATTCCAATCCATCAAAATATCCTTTCAGTTGAGTATTATGAAAACTGACATAGTTCTCTGTTCCACCAAAGAATTTCAAAACCCTTTCTGAAGCAATCTTCGTACCTGAGGAAAAGATTGCTTTATAAGAAGAATATTTCCACTTATTGATGTCTTGTACAAAGCCATGATGAATTGGATTCCTGTGAATGTACCAAATAATCCATGCGAGATGAGCATCATCTTTAATTAAATCTCTCTTAAAGGGGCGCATGAATAAGCTTCCCTTTCTGTGCGCAACCAGGTTGAGCCACTTTGCATAGCTATTGCAACAATCACTTAAACTTTTTGATACTTCATCTCCAGTAACGCCTTCTTTAATTTCAGCTAACAAATGAAAATGGTTGGGCATCAAACAATAACTCCAAAGGTGAATATGTGGAAGTATATAATTTTCAATCCGGTTAAGAAAGCTCATGTAGTGTATATCATCCATAAAGAGAAATTCATTACCAACGGCTCTATTGTAGATGTTATAGATACCAGAGCTTAATGGTAAAGTTCGATTGGTCATTCAAATTGTTTTTGAGATTTAAGTTAATCTATTCATTTCACACAACCTGTCAGTTTCTACCCGTAAGAGCTATCAACAACTTGACTTAACCTGACAGGTTTTATCAACTAATCTATTCAACCTATTCTATTCAACCTATTCTATACAACCTGTCAGGTTCTGCCGGGAAGAGCCTTCATCAACCTGAATTAACCTGACAGGTTTTATCAACTACCATTCTATTCTACCTGTCAGGTTCTACCTGAAAGAGCTACCAACAACTTGAATTAACCTGACAGGTTTTATCACCCCAGCCTCGAAAGGTCTATCTTTTCCTCACTATCTCCTTGTCTGTCCTGAAACAAACCCCCTTAAACAACGCGACAAGATGATCGTTTTGATTGACAATTTTTACTTCGTAAAGCCCGGTTGATTTTCCGTTATGAAATTCGATGGCTTCGGCTGTCAGCACATCCCCTGACATTATGGGTTTTAAGAAATTAATTGAAGTGTCTAACGCGAGGGATAAACGATTTCTGTTATTGCAGGCAAAGGCAAACGTACTGTCAGCAAGGCTGAAAGCAATGCCTCCATGAGCCACTCCCAACCCATTCATCATTTCATCTCTTACTGTCATTTGTGTTTTCGAATACCCTTCCCTTACTTCAAGAACTTTGATGCCAAGCCATTTGCTGAAGGCATCTTCCCTGATCATGTGGTTGACCACATCTGTTGCAATAGCCATAATATTTAGTTGAATTATTTTCCACAGAAAACCGGCAATCTCTTTTCAAGGAACGCCTTCACACCTTCAGCAAAGTCAGCGGTGGCGGCAGCTTTTTCCTGCCATGCCGCTTCATTTTTTAATTGACCTTCAAAATCCGAATGCATGGAATCATCCAAAGCCTGCCTGGTAAACACGAGTGCTTGTGTTGGCATCTGAGCAATCGTATTAGCCAATTGTTCTGCCTCATAAAAAAATCTTTCGTCAGGAAAACTCTTGTAGATCATACCCATTGCCACGGCATCCTCTGCACTCACTTTCTCTGCTGTCATCATCAATGCCGTAGCTCGTTGCAGCCCTACGAGGCGCGGTAGTATGTAAGTGCCGCCGCTATCCGGAATCAATCCGATCTTGCTGAAAGCCTGGGTAAACACTGCAGAAGAAGCTGCAATTACGATGTCACAACAAAGTGCAATATTCGCTGCGGCACCTGCAGCAATTCCATTGACCGCAGCTATGACAGGTTTATTGATGGTTCGAAGTTTTGTAACGATAGGATTCAATTGCTCCGGCAAAATACGTTTCATCTCCGGGCCGGTTGGGTCTTTGATTTCTGTAAGATCTTGCCCTGAACTGAAAGCCTTGCCGGCGCCCGTAATGAGGATGCATCGCACGGCATCATTCAATTCCGCCTCATTCAATTTTTCCTGCAACTTTAGCGCCATGTCACGGTTGAAAGCATTGTATTTTTCAGGGCGATTGAGCGTGATGGTGGCGATGTTGTTTTTGACTTCGAGTAATACAGCACTCATAGAAGATTTTTTGATGGCTCAAGATACGCAAATGTTCAAACCTTGAATATTTGGCCGTGTTGAATGCGAGGCAAATCCTTCAAGATTTTTTGAACAGGAAACCCGAAACTTGAAACCTGCAAAGCTTCCTTCTAATGACATTTGAAATAATCAAACGGTTCACCACAGGAACGGCATTTGAACAATGCTTTGCAGGCTGTAGATCCAAAGGCATTGATCAACTCCGTCTCGACTGAATTGCATTGCGGACATGCAGGATGCAATTGCTCCAATCGCTCTTCCATATTTCCTGATGGTGGCGCTATTCCGAATTCCAGCAGTTGTTGTTTACCTCTTTCCGTCATCCACGCAGTTGTCCATGCAGGTGAGAGTTTTGTTTCCAGACGATAATTCACAATTCCTTCCTCTGCTAATTTCATGCGAATACTCATTGATATGAAATCCATTGCCGGGCATCCGCTATAAGTAGGTGTGATGGTTATGACGAACATTTCCCCTTCCTTATCAACTGATCTTAAAATGCCAAGGTCTGTTATGGAAATAACAGGGATTTCGGGGTCAGGGATTTTTCCTACCAGGTTTCGTATGTACGATACCGTTATATCCTGTTTTACTTCCGGCATGATCACTTGTTATTAAATTTCATTGAAAGAAAATATAGCATCAGACCCTGTACCATCACCATTCGCAGCCCGGGTAGGCTCTTTGCAGAAATTGCATTTCAGCAAGTATATACCCCAGGTGTTCTGTATGAACGCCGGTTTTTCCTCCTTTTTGCATCCATATATCTTGAAATGGCAGCGTCAGTGTTGCCTCATTCAATACTGCTTTGATCTTTTGCATCCAAACGGATTTCATTTCATCAAAAATGCGATTACTCTCTTTACCAAAAAATTGTTCTTCATAAAAAGCCGGATGAAACATCTCTCCGGTATATGGCCAGAGTTCTTCAAGAGCATCTTCCATTTTTGCATGACTTTCCACAGTACCATCTCCCAGCCTTTTTAACCATTCTCCGGACCATCGCACATGATAAGCCGTTTCTTTCAATGCTTTTTCTGCAATGGCTGACAAGGATTGATCCCGACCGCCAACCAACCTTTCATACACAATTTGCTGCCATTGTACCAGGAAAAATAATTTCATGATCGTAACACCCCAGTGGCCATTTGGCAATTCTGCCAGCAACACGTTCTTGTATTCTTGTGCATCACGCAAATAAGCAAGCGAATCTTCCGTAGCCTGCAATGTGGTGTCGTTTTGATTTTGAATCGCAGCAGCGTATTGATACAGGTATCTTGCTTGCCCGAGCAGGTCGAGTGTGATATTCGTAAGAGCGATATCTTCCTCCAGTCCCGGGCCGTGACCATTCCACTCACTAAGCCGCTGCGACATGATCAGTGCACTATCTGCAAGCATCAATAAATAATCAAAGAGTTGTTGTTCTTTCATAGATCACATGTATTCTACCTCATCCGGTAATTTGTAAAAAGTGGGGTAGCGATATACTTTATCATTGGCCGGATCAAAGAAACTACCTGATTCTTCGGGGCTGGAAGCGTGGATGTATTTCGATTCTACAACCCAGATGCTCACACCTTCCATTCTGCGCGTATATACATCGCGTGCGTTTTCGATGGCTGTCTGTGCGTCTGCGGCATGCAGGCTTCCGGCATGTTTGTGGTCGAGTCCCTGCTTGCTACGGATAAAGACTTCCCAAAGCGGTAATTCATTCATGACTTAAGAAGTTTTTAGTGTTGTCAATTCTTGTTTTTCTTTTTCTATGCGTTGCTTTTGTGCATACGCCATCGCGGCATCGCGTACCCATTGTCCATTTTCGTGCGCTTCAACCCTCGCCTTCAGGCGTTCTTTATTGCATGGCCCGTTTCCTTTCACTACATTCCAGAATTCATTCCAGTCTATCTCTCCAAAATCATAATGGCCGCGTTCTTTGTTCCATTTCAAATCAGGATCCGGAATCTGCAACCCCAGCACCTCCGCCTGTTGTACGCATATGTCCACAAACTTTTGTCTCAATTCATCATTCGAAAAACGCTTTATTTTCCACGCCATGCTTTGTTTCGAATGTGGCGAATCATCATCCTTAGGGCCAAACATCATCAGGCTGGGCCACCACCAACGGTTCAGTGCATCCTGAGCCATTGCTTTCTGCTCCTTTGTTCCGTTGCATAAGGTCATCAAAATATCAAAACCCTGGCGCTGGTGAAAACTTTCTTCCTTACAAATACGAATCATCCCTCTTGCATAAGGTCCATAAGAGCAACGACACAGCGGCACCTGGTTCATGATGGCTGCACCATCTACCAGCCATCCAATGGCGCCCATATCTGCCCACGACAAAGTTGGATAGTTGAATATGGAGCTGTACTTAGCCTTGCCACTCAATAACTGGCTCACCATTTCATCGCGGGTGATATTCAATGTTTCTGCCGCGCAATACAAATACAAACCATGTCCGGCTTCATCCTGCACCTTAGCGATCAGGATGGCTTTTCGTTTTAGTGTAGGCGCTCTCGTTATCCAGTTGGCTTCGGGAAGCATTCCCACTATTTCGCTGTGTGCATGCTGGCTGATTTGGCGAATCAGCGTCTTTCTATAATCAGCAGGCATCCAGTCTTTAGGCTCTATTCGAATATCCTTCTCTATCTTTTCGTCAAACTGCTTTTGTAATAATTCTGTATTCATCTCAAACAAATTAAAGTACTGCTATTTCCTTTTACAAGATAGCAATTTTGTCGGCCACCGAATATCATATTGTCGTTAAATGTGTGAACAGAAATCCTGATTTATTACATTTACTTAAAAAATTGCTTATGGAATTGCTTCTCCCCGGTGTTAGTCTGGTTATTGTATTTATAGCTTTTGTTGTTGCTATAATGAGTATTATCGGAATGTGGAAGGCATTTGAAAAAGCCGGGCAGCCGGGATGGGCTTGCATTGTTCCAATCTATAACGTATATATCATTTTAAAAATAGGTGGCAAACCGGGATGGTGGCTGTTATTGTATTTCATACCACTGCTCAATTTGATTTTTGGTATATGGGCTATCAATATGGTTTCAAAGAGTTTTGGGAAAGATGAAGGGTTTACCATCGGACTTCTTTTTTTCGGGTTTATTTTTTGGATGATTCTGGGATTTGGAAAATCCATATACCTTGGGCCTTATGGCGACCCTGAAGCATTCCGCGCTTATCAGAATAAATTCAATCATGACAAAGACTCCTACCTGCAGGAATTTGAATAGATAATTTATGAGCGTGATATCGGGATTCAGTACACTCAATTAACCATAGTGCATCAAATTTTTCCGGATTGTTGGTTATTATTTTTTTGCGTGAGGGCACGCAAACAAGCAATGGTGTTGTGAAGACGCAGAAGATCACGGAGAAAAATCTCTGTGGCCCTCTGTGGTTCTCAGTGGTCCTCTGTGTAACAAAGAAAATAATTACACAGAGAATGAAGCCAGAGAAGACACAGAGAACCACAAAAAAAACCCCTGCGGATCTATGTAAAACAATTGCAATCTTTCTATGAACACCATTTGTTGTATTTCATAGAACCCTGCTGGCATTTTCTCCATCAACGGATACTGTTATATTTGTATCAACCAATTTTCATTTGTCAAATACTCTGAATGGGCAAGACTGCTTTAGTATTGAGTGGCGGTGGATTCCGCGGTGCATTCCAGGTGGGAGCTTTGCAGGTACTTCTCGAAAACTGGCATAAGATAGATTCGAAGAATCCTCCCCTGAAATTTGATATTGTATCAGGCGTATCAGCCGGCGCACTCAACGGGTTGCTTGTAGCTCAGAATAAATTTGATGAACTGCTGGAACTCTGGAACCAAATTGCACGTAATGGTGTAAGTGAAATCTACAAGTCGGATTTTTTGGATATTCAAGATGACAGAGACGGCGGTGAGCCACAGATCAAATTTCACCTGGACTGGCCAACGCTTAAAAAATATTTTCCAAAGACAACCCGCTACCTGAAAGTAAAAGGTCTTTTTGCTCCACAATCCATTTTCAGGAGTATAGCCGATGAATCTCAAAACCTCAAATCCATTGCCGACAATCAACCCCTCTACGAGAAAATAAAAAAATACGCACGCAAGGAATTTTTTGGAGATTGTATTTACCAGTGTGGATTCGTTTCATTGGATACCGGCAGTTTTTATTCCAAGAATGTCTGCGATTTCGAAAGTGATGAAGATTTTGCCAAAGGAGTTCTTGCCTCTACTGCCATGCCCATCATCTGGCCACCGGTGGATACCATCCGGGCTAATGGCAAAACGCTGCGTCAATGCGTGGATGGTGGTATCAGGAATGTCTCTCCTTTACGAAGTGTGATTGATGATATCTGGAACGATCCTTCCACTGATGACTACACCATTATTATTATCAATTGCAGTGCAGGAAATATTGCCGAAGAAAGCTACCATAATAATAACATAGCCCAAATTGCGCTGCGATCACTCTATGACATTGCAATCACTGAGATCTTCAATAATGATATCAGGGAGTTTCTTACTAAAAACTATCTTGTAAAACAAATCAAGGAAAAACATCCTGATGAAGTGATCTACGATTTCGATTTTGAAAACAGGGCACAGGGCAAGCCTTTGCGGCATTTCAAAACAATCGTGATACAACCGGACGCCATACAACTCGGAGACTCTCTGACTGCTACCGCGAGCCAGATAAAAACCAGGATAGAACATGGTAGGCACAAGGCGAACCT
The DNA here is from genome assembly GCA_039811325.1 of Chitinophagaceae bacterium. Taxonomy (GTDB): domain Bacteria; phylum Bacteroidota; class Bacteroidia; order Chitinophagales; family Chitinophagaceae; genus Ginsengibacter. The sequence goes on from JBDHYH010000017.1 coordinate 17,731, forward strand.
GGCGCTAAATATTCATGAGAAAAAAGACTCTGCGGAAAAGGAAACTATTGTGTGAATTTCCTTCAGGGTGCTCGAATATTAAGATTTCACACACCGATATTTTATCAAATAACACTTCGGTCTCACTTAACCACATTAATTGAAAAATCAATTTTCTTATTCCATTCCTTTCCCCACCACTCCTGTTTATCCATACTTAGCAGATATATCCTGAACTTTGAATATTTATTTGCACTTAAGGTTGCAATGGTTGACTTCAGGTCTTCCACCTGTTTCTTGTCTCCAAAGAATTTTGCAAAAGGTAAAATCAGCAAAAAATTGACAGATGTATCTGGAAAATTTGACACTTGTTTTCCATCTAAGGTTCTCAAGAACTTTGTTAGTGCCAATAATGGGATTTTTTCAAACTTCTCGGAATATTCTCTGATTAGGGAATTATTGTTGTTTGTAATTGTCGAGAGTGAAAGCGGCTGCAAAACACTAAACCAGGTATTTAAGTTGCGCATACAAGAGTCTGTTGTGCAACCATCATACAAAAGAATTGACTGGGACCTTGAAGGATACAATATCGGATTGATACGAAGTTTGGAACTTAACTCTAAATCAAAAAAGAACTCAGGGGAAAGCGATAAGGCATAAGTATCTTCATCTAAATTATTCTGGTGAAGCCAACGAATTATTGCAGCCTTACTTTCAATTCTGGGTTGTCTGATGTGTTGCCTTCTCACTGCAGAACAGGAAATAAGAAAACACAATACAAAAAATACTATTGCTTTTCTTGCTATTTCAAGAGAAAGAAAATTATAGTTAATCATTCGATCAGTTTTACCTTGAGGACAACAGAACCAAATTAACCTTCCTACTGCCTAAATTATTTTAAGAAACGTACCAGGTTTCTCTCCTTAAAATAACACATAACCCTATTGATCAAAATCTACCCTCACCTCCGGAGTACGTGGATGCGACTGGCAGGTAAGTATGTATCCTTGCTCCACTTCATAATCTTCTAAACCATAGTTGCAATCCATTTCCACCTCTCCACTCATAAGTTTTGCACGGCAGGTAGTACACACACCTCCTTTGCAGGAATAGGGCAGATTGATGCCACGATCCAGTCCGGCATCCAATACAGTTTCACTCTGATAAGGAACCGGCACTTCATAAGTCCGTCCATCAACGGTAATGGTTACACGACTTTTGTCAGCATCCGGTGTTTCTTTGTTCTCCGGTTTTTTAGCAACTACCGGTGCAAGGAACAATTCAAAGTGAATCTTCGTTGCAGGAATTCCAATACCTGCCAGGTAATCACGCACTGCAAAGATCATTTGTTCCGGCCCACAGATGAAAAATTCATCCGCATGGTCGTATTGAAGGATCGGTTGCAATGCAGCACATTTTTCCGCATCGATGTGCCCAAAATTGAGTGGCGATTCTGTTTGTTCCCTGCTGAGAATATAAGTAAGAGAAAGACGGTCTAAGTATCGATTTTTCAATGATTCCAGTTCTTCCCTGAATATGATGTTATTAATGTTTTTATTGCCATATACCAATGCAACACTACTTTGGCTTTCTGTCGCCAAAACGGTTTTGATAATTGAGATTACCGGTGTGATGCCACTGCCTGCAGCAAAGAAGACGTAGCTTTTCTTTTGATCGTGCCTGACTTCTGTAAAAAAACTTCCGGCCGGCTGCATGATCTCCAACTCGTCACCGGGCTGCAGTTTTTCAACAGCATAAGTACTGAAAACGCCACTGGGCACCCTTTTCACGGCTACCTTTAGTTTGTTTTCGAGTGGGCTGGTGCAGATGGAATACGTACGCCGCACTTCATCAAGATGTGCCTTGATGGTGATGTTCTGTCCATGTTTGTATTGAAAAAGTGGCCTCAGTTCTTCTGTAATATCAAATTCAATGGAAACACAATCCGCGGTTTCCTTTGCTACCTCTTTGACCTTTACTTTATAAAAATGCTTTGCCAACGGTTTGAAATATTTAATCTGTATGAAGCACAAATGTAATCAATCCCCCTCCTGAATGTTTTCGCAAGAAGGAAGTAAACAATTGAGTTTTACTAAAATATGATTTTCATTTCGGGTGAAGAACTAATTTTGTGTGCTTTAATCTATCTGTTATGGTACTTCGTCCTGTTGACACAGTCGATAACATCTCCCCTGAAGATTTTAAGAAGAAATATTATGAACCTGGCAAGCCTGTCGTCATCAGGGATCTGTCAAAGCAATGGCCGGCCTATACGAAGTGGAACTGGCAATACTTTAAAGAGATCGTTGGCGACAAGAAAGTGGCATTGTACAACAATGTAAAGAGCGATGCCTATACCCCCATCAATAAAGCTGATGACTATAAGACCTTTGGGGAGTACGTGGATATGATCCAGAAGGGTCCGGCGGCATGGCGTATTTTTCTGTTCAATATTTTTGATCATGCCCCGCAGCTCATTCAAGATTTTACCTGGCCTGAACATTTGATGACGGGTTTTGTAAAGAAATATCCGATGCTGTTTACCGGAGGAGCTACCTCCATCACCCACATGCATTTCGATATAGACCTCAGTCACATCATTCACACCCAGTTTGCCGGGAGAAAGCGGGTGTTGCTCTTCGAGTACGATGAGAAAAACAAACTGTACCGTAAGCCTTTCGAAGTATTGAGCCTTGCCGATTTCAGTAATTATGCCGATGGTAAGGGTAAGCCGGATTATGAAAAATTTCCTGCATTGAAATATGCTGAAGGGCTGGATGTGGTGCTCAATCCCGGTGATACATTATTTATGCCGGCGGGCTATTGGCATCACATGGAATATATTGAAAGCGGATTTGCACTGAGCCTCCGTGCGTTGCAAAAATCATTGGGTGGCAAGCTGCATGGTGTATGGAACCTGGTAGGGATGCGCAATATTGACACCCTGATGAAAAAGACCAATCCCAAATGGTGGTACAACTATAAAGTTAAGAAAATAGAACGCCTGGCGAGGTTAGAAATCGCAAAGGCGGTTCGATAAGAAAGATGCCTAAGATAATAAAGGGGCCCTTCAATCCGATAACTGCCAGAAACAATAACCACGCAATCGCTTTCCCTTGTGTTTTTGGTTGGTAGCGGATAGCTCTCTACAGGGAGGTATTTTCATCCCCCGAAGAGTACACTTCAAAAAGTACACACCAAATAAAAAAGTTTGGTAATATATTCGGATTTTTTTATTACTTTAGCAGCCAGTTCCAATCTCTTTCCTATTTTTTGAAAGCCACTAAAGTTCAATAACCGCTTCGGTTCTCTACTAATTTATTTTTTTGATTTTTAGCTATTTAGGTTTTAAGATATTTCTTACCTGTTATAAATTTTTTTCTTGTGGTTTCAGAGGTAAGCAAGGCCGGTGATTTTCATCATCGGCCATTTTGTTTGTCCGGGCGCTTCATTGAGGATTTTTTCATTGATTCGGGTTACCAAAGTATCTTGAAATATCTGAAAGAACTCTGCTGAAGGCAGCTCCATTCGGTGTTATCAATGCTTATTCTTTTGGTATCATTCAGCAAACCTTTGGTCTATATTAAAATTCAAAACCGTAGATTACTTCAACCAATCAGGTTGACCGGATACTGTTTGAGTCTTGATAAAAGCATTTGCCTGCTTTGCCGAACTAAATAACATTTGATTACCAAATTGACACTAAACCATTTTTACTTAGCCACCGTCACAAAGCCATCTTGTATAAAACCTTTTTAATATTCACGAATATGAAAAGAATTTTCCTTCTATTTGCCTTTGCATTCTTTGCCCTTGCTTCCTGCAGGAAAGAAAATGTTACCCAGGTTGTAAATCCCCAACAGGCCATTGGTATCACATACACCATCACACCAGCAGCCTGGCAAACATCTGATAACGAACTCAGCTACGCTGCTTCATTGGAAGTACCCGAATTGACCAATCCCATTTATGACCATGGGGCCGTATTGGTTTACATTTCTTTTGGTACCGATTACTATGAAGCCCTTCCCGAGGTGTTTAATGGTATTGCCTTCGGTGCTCTCCATTCACCGGGATACGTTACCATTGACTTTCATGCTCTTGATGGAGGTTCAGTTGCCCCTCCGGAAGAAGATGTCAATATCAAAGTGGTATTAATAGATGCCGAAAAGGTTGCGATGCATCCTGATGTCGATTTGAAAAATTTTAAGGAAGTGCAAAACGTATTTCTAAAATAGCTTTCGGAAGTGTAGATTCTCCGGGAAAATTGCAGCAGTTGGTTTCAGGCTATCAAGCCTTACTCCAGCTTTCGCCGCGCAGTATCCGGTAAATGGTCATCTCACTTACGTTGTATTTTTCAGCCAACTGCCGGTTGTTCAGTTTTCTTTTTGGATTTGCCAGCATTGTCTTAATTGACTTCACTTGCGTAAGCGAAAGTTTCAGTCCTTTATTCTTGGAACGTTGCCGCTCATGAAAGGCTTTGCGTGCAGGGCTTTTTTGTTGATGCCCGATGGCATTTTCCTGTGTTACCCATTTCAGGTTTTTACTCCGGTTGTCAGATTTGTCATGGTTGATGTGTATGACAATCGTATCCTTCTTTCCGGCTTTGGGGAGAAAATGCTTTGCCACCTCCCGGTGAACGTAAAGTGTATTGCTTTTTCCGTCTGCATGGAGGTTAAGGGTATTATATCCCGAAGTAACAGATCCTTTCAACAACTTTCCATCCAGCACATCATCCTGATAGCTTGCGATGCGGCCCAGCGAACTGATGGCATATTTGTTTCGTAGTGTTTTGTGGCCGCCAAATGTGAGTGGCTTCCAAACTTCACCTGCAATTTTTTTGATCATGGCTGAAATGTTTCAATAAAATTAGGGATTGCCTTTTATTAATTCTAAAAATTCTTGTTCATTCAGGATATTGACTGTTTTTATTTTTTTGGCTTTATCAAGTTTGCTTCCTGCTGCTTCACCTGCTACCAGGTAATTCAGATTCGTACTAACGGATGATAATAATCTGCCTCCATGATCCTCTGCAAGTTTTTCTGCTTCACTTCGCTTCATGGTTGATAATGTACCTGTGAATAAAAACGTCTTCCCCGCAAGAAGCCCGGTCGCAGGGGCTGTCCTCACACTTTTCGTATTGATACCAAGCTCTCTTAAACGGTTTAGCATTTTGATATTATGAGCATCATGAAAGAAGGTATGAATGCTTTCACTCACTTTGAATCCTATATCCTTCAGCACCTGCAATTGTTCCAGGCTGAAGTGTTCCAACTCGAAAATGTCATCCACACTTGTCGCAAGTTCTTTGGCAGTAGCCTCACCCACATAGCGAATACCCAATCCGAATATCAGCTTGTTTAATGGTTGCTGCTTGGACTGTTCGATCGCTTGTTCCAGCTTTTCAACAGATTTTGCACCGAAGCCTTCCATTTTACTGATCTTTTCAAAGTCCATGGTGTAAATGGACGGGATGTCTGTGATAAGCTTTTCTGTATGAAACTTCCTTACATTGGATTCGCCAAAACTTTTTATATCCATTGCATCTTTGCTCACAAAGTGTATAATACGTTCCACCACCTGGGCCGGGCAATTGATATTCGTGCATCGCCACACAGCCTCATCCTCCGGCTTACTGAGCAGGTCACCACATTCAGGGCAATGTTTGGGAAATACAATTTCTCTTTCAGAACCATCACGAGTCTCTGCTAATGGCTTTACGATATAAGGTATCACATCACCTGCTCTTTCCACAATAACGGTATCACCTAACCGCAAATCTTTTTCACGAATGATACCTTCATTGAATAATGACACTGAAGAAACAGTAACGCCTCCGATAAAAACCGGTTCTATCTTGGCCACAGGCGTAACAGCCCCAGTACGGCCTACCTGGAATTCTACGTTGATAAGGCGGGAGGTGGCTTGTCTTGCCTTGAATTTAAATGCCATGGCCCATCGCGGATGATGACTGGTGCTTCCGGCCTGCCGTTGCAGTTCCAACTTATCTACCTTTATGACCATGCCATCTATTTCAAATGGAAGTGTTTCTCGTTTTGTTTCAAATTCAAGACAGTAATCTACCACTTCCTGAATTTTTATAAAGACCTTCTGGTCACTTATAGGTGTTTTGAATCCCAACAAGGATAATACATGGATAGTTCCGGAGTGAGAATCGAATGCAGTATGGTGCCTTCCTGCAAATTCAATATAACTTACATGATAGAGAACCGCCTCCAGTTTACGCTTGCGAACGGCAGCAGGATCTTTCATCCTCAATGAGCCAGCAGCCGCATTGCGCGGATTGGCCAGAGGAGGCAACCCTTCCTGCATCAGCGAATCGTTATAAACCTTGAAACTCTCTTTATTCAACAACACTTCTCCGCGTATTTCAATTTTCCTCACACCATAATCTGAAAACTTCGCTGATAATGGAATGGATCCTATTTGCCGGATGTTGGTAGTGATGTCATCTCCTTCCACACCATCCCCCCGTGTAGCTCCACGAACTAACAAATCATTTTCGTAGATAAGCGAAATGCCCGCACCATCATATTTGGGTTCTGCACTATAGTGGATGTGAGAGGACTCTACAATCCCCTTGAGTCGATTGTCCCATTCAAAGACATCCTGAGGGTTATAACTATTCTCAAGGCTCAGCATGGGTGCAAGGTGTTGCACGGTCTCGAAATCTTTATTCAGGTCAGCGCCCACACGTTGCGTAGGAGAGTCCGGTGTCACCAGTTCAGGATGTTCCATTTCCAAGTGCTCTAATTGCTTGTAGAGTTTGTCGTATTCACCATCTGAAATCTGAGGATCGTTTTCGACATAATACCTGTGTTCATGAAATCTTAATACTTCACGGAGAGATTCAATGTCTTTAATATCACTGTAATCTTTTTGAGATCGCTGCAGCATTTCCCGTGATTGTTCTTTGGAGTACATGAATATAGTCTTTTGAAAAATCAAAGATAACGGAGGTGCGGAAAATGTAAGCCTCGAGTCCATTAACCTTATCTTTGAAATCGAATCATTTCAAACAGCAATTAATTGAAATCAGGCTCCATGAAGAATAATTTGTTCATCGCTTTTGAAGGTATCGATGGATGTGGCAAGAGTACCCAGGTGAAAATGCTGGCTGATCAACTGGAAAAAGCAGGCCACAGGGTCTATCCCACATTTGAGCCGACCGGCAGCCCCATTGGTAAACTTATCAGGGATATATTCAGCCATAAGATGGAGGCTGATCATAGAGTGATAGCTGGCCTTTTCGTTGCTGACAGGTTAGATCACCTTACAAGCAAGACCAATGGTATTCTGAAAAAGCTATCGGAAGGATACACCGTGATAACCGATCGTTATTACTTTTCCTCTTATGCATACCACGGTACATACATGAATATGGACTGGGTTATAGAAGCTAATGCCATGAGCGCAGATTTGCTTCGACCTGATCTGAATATCTATATTGATATTTCACCCGAAGTCAGTATGAAAAGGCTAAATAGCAGCAGGAGCCAAATTGAACTGTATGAGACCAAAGAAAACCTGACCAACGTAAGAGCAAAATATTTTGAGGCCTTCGAAAAACTTAACTCAAAGGAGCACATCTTTGTTACAGACGGAGAAAGGCCCCCTGAAGAAATAGCTGCTGATGTCTGGAATAAGATTTCGCAATTGATAGTGGCAGGTTGAGATAATCTGCCGAAAATTCAAAGGTGGAAATGGTTGAAAAAACTTTGCCTTATTGAAAATCAGGACAGGTTTATGATAAAGCCCTTCACAGATAATCCTCACTCACTTACCTGCCCATCCTTTTGATAAGCTTTAATGAACAATGCGCCCAAATTTTTCTGAGGTGGAATGTAGTCATCAAATGTTTCTTTGATAGCTTTTGGCGCTTTGTTGAATGTGTTGGTTAGATTATCCCACATCTGGCGCCAATCGATGTCTTTGCCATCACGTAGTGTATTGTCCAGGGCATCAATAATCGGCTTGTTCACGTTCATAGCTCCCGTTTGTTTGGTGCTGATAATATGTGCTTCGGGTGCATAGTCGAGAATGGTTTTCAGGTTTTGATATCCACCGCAACTACCCAACATGATGATCTTGGCATTCTCAGGCAGTTGTTTGATGGTGTAAGGCAGATGGTAGCTATGCCCGCGATGAATTACGATGGATGGTGCAAGCCCCTGTGATTCCAGGTAATCATCCAGCATTTTTTGAGCTAAAGAATCCTGGTTAGTATCATTATCCAGGGGCTTATTGGCATATATCCAAATCTGTTTGCCACGCTTAGATTTTATCTCTATCCAATATTTTTTGTCGGTGATGGTCCAGTCGGATGAAGGGAAACTGGTAAGGTAACTCTGATAAGACATAATACCGTCTTTGTCTCCATAAAAGAAGACCTGCTCTACTATGCGTCCGCTATCGTCAGATAAGTACTGATTGGACATAGTGTAGATGGGAGGGATACCGATTTCCTTACTGAGGTCGATTCCGTTCTTCGGGTCAGCACTCAAAAAGATTATCTTGAGCAATGAGTAGATTTTTTGTCCTCGCTCATTACTCTGCTTCTTACATCGCTGAAGATTCCATTCAACATTGGCAAGCATAGATTGTTGCAATGCAGTATCCGTAATACTTCCATAGCTGTCTGCCACATCCACAGCGTCTTCGAGTGAACCGGTCTTTTCGAGGTTCAGCACAAAGGCTTGCATCAGCTTTTCAGAATTCTGAGGAGCCATCGATCGCAGGAACACATCTAACTTATTATACCCCGCAGCCATCTTGATAAACTTTTTGAATTTATCAAAATTGAGCCGCATGAGCAATGAATCACCGTGAGGGGTGGGTCCCATCATCTGCATCATCCTGTCAAAGCTGTATTTGTAGCTGGAGGTATAAATTTCATTTTCACTGAGTACGATCATATAATAGAGATCCTCTGCACTTAATGGATTCAAGGCACGGAAACGAACTGGATTGGGTGATTCATGCAGTTCGTTGATTGGAGTAACAAAATGCTGGATCGCTTTGCGCCGCAGCATATCGAGCAGTCCGTCCGAACCAAACATGGCAATGGGCGTATCACTTTTGATCAGGCGGCCATAATATTTCATTTCTGTTTGTACGAGCAGTTTGTAATACCCCACACTATCATAACTATTATCTGTAATACCGGCTACTTTACTGATGGCCTCTATTGTTTGCTTTCCTGAAATAAGCTCGTCAAGAAAGGGGAAATAAAACAAAGCACGGGGCTGTTTGCTCAACGCTACCACAGTTTTGACACGACTATCGGTCATTGAATTGATCAGCTTTCCCTGCCTGGTGCGTGTACTTTGTGCAAAAGTATAAAGCTGGCTGGGACTATTGTTAAAAGCAACGATCACAAGTGAATCGGCGAATGGCTCGTCCACGTAGGGGCCGAGGTTGGCAAGAATCTCATTCGGATGTAACGTACAAAATTTCTTAAAGAGGATGATATCAGCTTCTTTGTACCCGGGATTGTCTCTGAAGATGGAAGCATTGATCCGGCCTATTTCGTAAGGTACCTTTTCAATAGCAGGCGCCATACTCTTGCCATCCATATTGAGATAAAATATTTCAGAAAAGTTGTCGACCAGTCCGGGAGCCATAGAAGGCAATAAGCTATGGTCTTTCCATGCGTTGACAAAATCACGAACTAAATATTCCAGGTAGCGCAGATAACGAACCTTATCATTGTTGGTTGCCAGCTTGGTATTGACTTCAATATCATTTCTCAAAACATTTACCTGCCGGAAAATAGCATCTGAAACCTGGAGGTTTATTTCAGCATTATTACCGACGCGGATCATACCATCCAGATGGCCATCTGCCTTATCGGCCCGGTTTTGCCAGTCCACTATCTTTTCATGAAACACCTGGCGCGAAACAGGGATATTAGTAGTGTCACCTGCACGAGAAGCTACAGGATAAATCAGGGCCGCCATTAAAAGTGAATAAAAAATCTTCATAAGAATAGTACGCAAATAAAAAAGACAGAGGTAAATATACTTCTTACGGTTACAAAATTATACCAATGCATACCAAGATTACTGAATTATGCCGTAAAAAGAGCATTTTGGCTAAGGCATTAACCTTTTATTAATGTGTCAGAGCTGGCGAGTCAAGGTTGAAAGTTTTTGTCAATCACCTCCAAAGCTTCTGATCATGAGGATTCTTTTTCCTGTTCAGCATTTCGCGCTTCTGCTTCGAACTTATTATTGGAATATCCTCTCTTCATACTTTCTAACAGGTACCTGTACACGAACCCTATTTTCCCATACCGTCGAAACTGTCGTATATGGCATAGCTCATGGTGCAGCCACCTTCTGTCATTCAGGAATGAATCTGCATCCACATTCCACAGGTGTATTGTCTTACCAAGTACGATGGCTACACTGCCACAGCTCAACTTGCGGGCTGCCAGCCTTGCCACCCACGAATTTTCTTTTATAAAAAAATCCAGGCCCTCTCTATGATGCCGCGAGTATTTCTTCACTGTGTTTTTTTGAGCGGGGCTTACGGAATATTTTGTAGATCATTCCTTTTTCATCGATCAAAAATGTGGTGCGCTTCAATCCCATTCGTTTGATCCCATACATATTCTTTTCGCCCCATACACCGTATTGATGAATGATCTTCTTGTCAGGATCTGCAACCAGGTGAAACGGCAGGTTGTACTTACTCTCGAATTTCTTGTGGCTCTTTTCATCATCAGGACTTACGCCGATTACTTCAAACCCAGCTGTACCGAGTACTGAAAAGTTATCTCTCAGGTTGCAGGCTTCTACCGTGCACACCGGCGTATCGTCCTGTGGATAGAAATAAAGTACCACCTTCCTGCCAAGAAAATTTTTTAATGAAATTGATTTTCCATTTTGATCTGTGCCGGCAAAGTCAGGGGCCTTATCTCCCTCCTTTAATTCGCTCATGATTCAATTATTTTATCTCGTGAAGTGATATGTTTTTGTTGTTTTATTTCCTGCTTCATCTTCAATGCTGATGGTTAGCTCATGTTTTCCGCGAGGGCAATGTTCATCAAAATGATAAATGAATGATCTTCCCTTGTCATTTGTAAACCGAAGCCATTTCCCATCCAGCCTCGCATCAAAGTTCTTCATTTCGTCATTATTATCTTTTGGAATGAATACTATTGATCTACTGGCAGAAAGATTTGCGTTCTCCGGAAATCCACCGGTGATAACTGGTGGTTCATTATCTGAGATCAATTCAAAATCTCCAAAAGCTCTGAAGTGAGCACTATACCATTCACCTTCTTTCTTAGCCTTTACCACTTCCGGCTTTCCCTTCCAGGTGCGCTTCATGAGGATTCTCTCTGGGTTAGTGATTTCCTTGTCTGCCCTGAGCCTGACCGTAAAAAATGTTTCTGATGGCACCAGTCCGCTGAGCAATGACACAGTAGGAGAAACAGCGTCTGCGGAAACTGATTTGTTGACACTGTAGAAAAAGCGAATTGAATCATAGAGCGCACGGCTATCTGAAAATAATTGCACCGCATTGTTCTCAAATACATTTACAAATCCCGGCTGGAATTCTAATGGCGTTACATCACCCGGCTCTTTTCCTGTTTCTTTTATCAAACCTTTTTGGATATTCAATTCGATCACGGAAGTATTATCATTCGCGTCCTTCACTTCTATCTTCACTGCATGCACATTGTCATCTTCCAGATGAATGACCCCATCGTTTCTGATATCCTTATAAACGCCCTGCGGATAGCCAGGCAGGCGGCTCAAGTGCTGGATGTAAGGCCCTCCTGCGGCTCGTGTCTTGTAGTCAATGTGGGCATTGATGTAGCGAGTCTCGTCATAACTGATACTATCTAACCGGAATGCATTGATCGCTTTGTTATCCAAAAACAGGATCCCTTCATAGATGCCGTTTGGATTGTGACTACCGGTTTGTTTATCGTTGGCAGTGATGCCGAAACTTATTTTGTCTGTATGAACCGTTACGACTTTTTGAATGGCGATATATTTTGAGCCAACTTTTTTTACAGGAACACTCACCGGCGACTGACTGTAGGTGCTCTTGCATCTATCGTACATATAGAGATGAACAATAGTAGGTGGCACGTTGTCCGGAATGGGCATATTGAATAGTAGCGGATTAAGTACTTTATCTGTTTTAGTGTCGCGGATTTCGAAATGAACATGAGGGCCCTGGCTGCCGCCGGTGTTTCCACTCAGTGCAATGAATTGCCCTTTTTTGACAGGAAACTGATTTGGCTCCAATGAGAGTGAAATAGCCCATGATTCTTTGGCATATTGTTGTTCGATTACATAGTCATTCAATGCGGGAAAAAATTTGTTGAGATGGCCATATACCGTTGTCAATCCATTAGGATGATTGATGTATATAGCCTGTCCAAATCCGAAAGGAGCCACACTCACGCGTTCTACATAACCATCTGCTGCTGCTACTACGGTCTTATTCTCTGCCTGGTCTGTACGGCAGTCGAGTCCCATGTGGTAATGATTGGAACGCAACTCTCCAAAGTTGGCGGCAAGACTTATTCGCACGCCTTTTACCGGATAAATGAAATAATTTTGCGGATATTGAACCGGAGGGAAGTATTGAGCTGCGAGTGTCAGAGATGAGAATAGGAAAACGGCAAAGAAAATAGGTTTGTGTAAGTATTTCACTGTAGCGGATCATTATTAATTCGTTGCAAAACTAAGAACTTAAAACTAAGGTGTTTTTATGTCAAGGAATGAAAAGATAGCAGCCATCATTTTGGGAGCAGCAGCAGCGGTAGCGGTTTACCGTTTTTTCAACATGCCGGCTGACGAACGCGAAGAATTTTTTGATCATATTAAGGAACGCACCGGCAAATTGCTCGATGATGCAGATCAAACTGTAAACAAAGTAAACAGTTACTTAGAACGCTACGATCATGAGGAAGAAAATGCATGGGTGGATAAACTGTATATTCTGAAACGGATGTTCAGGGATTTATATGCTTCAGAGAAATAGTGGTAGTACTTTGGCTTTGTATAATTATCGGGCGAAATTGGAGCGATAAAATATAATTTCCACTTCAGGGGCTTTTTCTGTTTTCGGTGATCATGGTATTTCAGGCCTTTTTTCATGTGCTCTCGCAAGCCTCCGAATTTTTCACTGTTTTGATTTGAAGATAGAATCAATAGTTTGTGATCATACAAACCATGGCATTTACAGCAATTCGCGCAACGTTTTGTAGATTAAAGTTGTCAGATAAGAAATAGTATAGTTATGAAATTATTATTGTTGCTAATCAGTGCTTTTTGTTTAACTATGACATCCTGCAAAAAGAACACCGATAGACCCAAATCTAAAACGGACTACATTCCTATCATATCTACACAGACACCTCGTGAAATCTCTTTGGGAGGGGAAATCAATTCACGGGTAACGATGGGCTTTTACAATTACGCTGCAGATGTGACTTTTCTAAACTTTGAAATAAAAGAAAAACCCGAAAAACTTTATGAAATTAGGGCCAAAGGATTTTATGACAATATCAATTACGAATTATCGCTCCCTGTAGTGATGACTTTTGATTCAACAGTTTCCATCAGACCTGCCGCAACCGGGCAGTATCTTTTAAAGTTTTACAGTGGTTCACATTTGGAGCGTACCGACACTGTTTTGGTTAACTGACAAAATGCGGCTTACGGCCAGGTGCCAACAGAGACTTTCTTTAATCACTCTTCATAGTAATAGGAGTAATCAATACCTTTCATAAACATTTCCCGGTCATTAATTTTATTTGTAAGTGCAGTTTCTATTAATTGCATTAATACACTTCTGTCCACTGTACTAATTATCATAGCGTTCATATAATTCTCCTTGCGGATTTTGCTCCAGTCCACACATTTTTTAAGTTGTTTTTTGAGCATCATATCCAGCCAGACCCGGGTACTTCTGCCATTGCCTTCCAGAAAAAGATGAGCCTTGTTCATTTCCGCATACTTAAATAAAATCTCTTCAAGCGTGCTTTGCGGCATGGCATCTATTTGTTGTAGGGTAGCTTTTAAGTGCTGTGCGTAAACAAATTGATACCCTCCTTTTGAAATATATTTTTTCTCGGATTTGCCCTGCAAATTCATAAATACCACCAAACAAATAAGCATGAATTTGTTGCAAGCCTTTTGTAGTACCTACTTCGAATTCGTTAATCAGGTTACTTTCAAAGAGTGTGTAGGCTTTCTTCTTGCTTTGCCCGTCAATGCTGGTATCGCTATAAAGAAACCAATCCAAAAAAGGCATTGCTCTGTTGTTGGGAAAATTTTTGGCTAATTCAACAACGCCCGCGCTGTCTAAAGTGTCCGTATTGTATTTTTTTCCATCGGCAGCGGTCAATTTCAGTTGGGTAGTGGCACTAACCAACTGATTGGTTTCCTTTCTTAGCCTGGCTTTCAGGTATTTCCAGTAATTCCGTACTTTATTGTAATCATCTTCTTCATTTAAAACACTCACAATATCCAAAACACTAAACCACCATTTGGAATTAGCCTCATCCCAAACAGCCCGCACTTCACGGTCGTTAAAAAAGCGGATGGATATTTTCAATGTATTACTCATTTTCTACTTCATGATTATATTAAGATCAATATGATCAGCATGAATGTTTTGGTTGGAATTTCTTATTGAATAGTCGTTGATATTGTGAACTTTTTGCTCCAAAGTTGATAAATATTCCCTTTGTTATTTGAATTTTTGCTTTCTATTTTTCCGGGATGATGAGAATACCCGGAACAGTTTGATGGATTCAGTTATCTTGAATGTCATATTATCAACCAACAATTATTTTACGGACAGTTTCTGGGATACCTGGCCGATTTCCGTTTCTTGTACTCCACAAGAAATGCCAATCCCAATCAGCATTTTACTTAATTTTGCAACCCATGAATCACCTGTTTTACCACAGTGCGATCCACCAACTCACTCATCATGCACAATGATCCCGACAACATAAAATCGACTGCCGAGGAAACAGCTTCTCGAAAGGACAGCCATCTCGATCTGGCATTGAAATCACAAAATGGGCAAACGGATTCACGGTTTTATTATGAGCCAATGTTAGCACCACACCCTGGTGGTAGCGAAACATGGGAGGTTACCTTCGGCGATAAGAAAATGAAGCTCCCATTGTGGGTCTCCAGCATGACAGGCGGTACCGAACGGAGTAATGAAATCAACAAACGGCTTGCATTGATGGTTAAGAAATTTGGGCTGGGAATGGGTGTTGGTTCTGCAAGGATTGCTATCGAGGATTCATCAAAGGAAAAAGATTTCGACCTAAGAAGTATGTTGGGTGATGAGGCTCCATTCTATCTCAACTTCGGCATTGCCCAGGTGGAAAAATTTTTTCAGAAGAAAGAAATCTACAAACTGAAAAACCTGCGCAACAACCTTGGTGCTGATGGATTTATCATACACGTAAACCCATTGCAGGAGTGGATGCAGCCTGAAGGAGACAGGATAGAAGAAGCGCCGCTGAAGACCATAGAAAAATTTTTAGAAGAAACCGCAGGCGCCTCACTGATTGTAAAAGAAGTTGGGCAGGGCTTTGGCTATGAGAGTATGAAAGCCTTATTGCAACTGCCATTGATGGCAATAGAATTTGCAGCAGCAGGCGGAACTAACTTTTCCAAAGTGGAATTGCACCGTAATGAGATCAAAAGCAGGTTTCTCGATTCCTTTATTCACGTGGGTCACACTGCCGGTGAAATGGTGGATATGTTGAATAACGCTATTCTTGAGTTGGGAGAAAAAAGAAAATGCAACACCGCAATTATCAGCGGAGGCATCAAGAATTTTCTGGATGGCTATTACTACATCCAAAAAGCAAATATCAATGCTGTTTACGGCCAGGCCTCTGAATTCCTTCGATATGCGATACAATCACAGCAAGCACTCGACGAATTCACAAAATACCAGGCAGAAGGATTACTGCTGGCTCGCAGCTATTTAAAAATCAAAGAAAAATAATGAAAGAGAAGTCTCACGTCATACAGGGGTTTTCAAGAAAAAGCAGGGAGGAGAAATTGAAATTGGTTGCAGCACAAATCAATGACAGCGACAAGGCATTGGAAGTATTCAGAAGTTTCCATCATCCGCATGCAAAAACGCAGGAGACGATAGAAGAGTTCAGCGAAAACACGATCTCCAATTTTCATTTACCATTCAGTGTAGTTCCAAATTTCCTGTTGAATGACAAGGTCTATACGGTTCCGATGGTGATTGAAGAAAGTTCGGTGGTGGCAGCAGCAGCCAAGAGTGCGAAGTTTTGGTTTACACACGGTGGTTTTAAAGCAGAGATTATAGATACCGAAAAGATAGGCCAGGTACACTTTCTGTGGCATGATGATAAAGAAAAGCTGATTAAAAAATTTCCTGAACTGAAGGATCGGCTGATTAAAGATGCTTTTGATATCACCGAAAATATGGTGAAGCGGGGTGGCGGTATTTCTGATATTGAATTAAAAGACCTGTCAGACATAGAGCCTGGTCTTATGCAGCTCTACTGCACCTTTGAAACAGTAGATTCCATGGGCGCCAACTTTATCAACTCCTGCCTTGAGAATTTTGCAGAGACATTTAAGAAATGGCATGCCGGTCAAAAAGAATTTTCGAAAGACGGATTGGAGATCATCATGTGCATTCTCTCTAACCTTACTCCAAATTGTCGGGCGAAATGCTACGTGGAAACAACTATTGACAAGTTGGATGACATCGTTCCGGGTATGACGGGTGAAGAATTTGTAAAAAGATTTCAATTGGGAGTGAGAGTAGCAGCGGCTGATCCCTTTCGAGCTACCACGCACAACAAAGGCATCTTCAACGGTGTGGATGCTGTAGTGCTTGCCACAGGAAACGATTTCAGAGCTGTGGAAGCTTGCGGGCATGCTTATGCATCACTTTCCGGACGATACATGCCACTCACTCGGGTAGAAATTGAAAACAATATTTTCCGTTTTGTTCTAGAATTACCAATCGCATTAGGAGTTGTAGGTGGATTGACCAACCTGCATCCACTGGTAAAACTCAGCCACGAGTTGCTGGGACATCCGTCTGCACAGGAATTGATGGGGATAGCTGCGGCAGCAGGACTTGCCAACAATTTTTCTGCAGTGAAATCATTGGTTACCGTAGGTATTCAGAAAGGGCACATGAAAATGCATTTGCTGAATATCCTGAAACAATTGGGTGTACCGGATGAAAAGAAAAATGAAGTGGTGAATTTTTTCAAAGACAAAACAGTGTCTGTACACGCCGTACGCCAGTTAGTGGAATCGTGGAATTTAAAACCGGTTACGAAATAATGCATGATCCTGATTTTTCTGCGAGTGGAAAGCTGCTTTTGTTTGGCGAATACTTTGTGCTGCGCGGCGCTCAGTCTATTGTAATGCCGCTTCGCTATGAGCAGACACTTTCGGTTTCTCCTCATACATCAGAAAATATCCGGTGGCAATGTTTTGAGAATGGGAATGAATGGTTAGACATCACACTCTCACCGGAATCGAGGATTATCAACACTTCCGATGAAAAGAAAGCTACCATCGTTCAGCATCTTTTGAACACTATAAAAAAGAAAAAACCTTCTCTGAAAATCTTAGGGCTGCATTTTCATTTCGAAATCGATTTCAAAAGGAATTATGGCTTTGGCACCAGTTCTACCTTCATTTCTTTATTGAGTCAATGGTCCGGAGTGAATCCCTATTTGCTTTTGGAAAAAAGCTTTGGAGGTTCCGGTTTTGATATTGCGGCAGCGACAGCCACGGAGCCGTTCATCTACCAGGCTGATCGTTTGCATGCTGATGCAAAAAGACAAATTAATCCGGTAAGAATTTCTAAAAATATCAGTAACCAATTGTTGTTTGTTTATACAGGAAAAAAGCAAAGAAGCAGGGATGAGGTAATGGGTTTTGAGAAGATCGTGACCCCACCAAATCAAATAGCTGAGATGAATCATATCATCGAAAAGGTATTATCGTGTGAGGAAATACGAGATTTTGAGGAGCAGATGAACAGGAGTGAATTATTGTTGTCGACGATTTTGAATATGCGTCCCGTCAAACTCTTAAATTTTTCAGATTATCCCTATTCCGTCAAATCGCTGGGCGCCTGGGGTGGTGATTTTATTATGGCTACCTTTCGGGATGAGACGAAAGCGAGAAATTACTTTTCGGAAAGAGGGATGCATCCTATTTTTAATTATCAGCAATTGATCCGCGAATGAAAAACGAAGTAGTGTGGCGATGCCCGTCTAATATTGCATTGGTAAAATATTGGGGCAAAAAGGAAAATCAAATTCCATGCAATGCCTCATTGAGCATGACCCTGCAGCATGCATTCACGCAAGTATCGTTGCAATTGCATGAGAAAAAAGAAAAAGGAGTAGCGCTCGAATACTTTTTTGAAAATCAAAAAAACGAAGCATTTGGGCAGCGCGTTCAGAAATATTTGGAAACGAATGCAAAATTCTTTCCTGTATTGAATGAACATGCTATCATCATCCACTCCACCAACAGTTTTCCTCATTCTACCGGTATTGCTTCTTCTGCTTCTTCGTTTGGCGCGATATCGCTTGCATTGCTTTCTGCATCTGATTATCCGGAGGAAGACCTAAGGCATCAGGCAAGTTTCCTCGCAAGGCTTGGAAGTGGTAGCGCCTGCAGGTCTATGTTTGGAGGTTATGCATTGTGGGGGGAGTTGCCGGGAGTAGATCATTCTTCAGACATGTTTGCCATTCCTGTAAACGAAATTCATGACCATTTTTCTGATATGTGCGATGCCATCCTGATAATAGATGATGAACCGAAAAAAGTTTCCAGCAGCAGCGGGCATGCACTGATGGAAGGACATCCTTATGCCGCAGTACGTTTTCAGCAGGCCAATGCTCATTGTGCTACAATGCTGCAGGTGTTGCAGGAAGGGGATTTTAATGGCCTCATCCAAATTATTGAGAATGAGGCGTTAGCTTTGCATGCTATGATGATGACTTCAGAAGCATCCTACCTGTTGATGAAACCGGGCACATTGCTCGCTATTGACAAGATCAGAAATTTCAGATTGGAAACAGGGATTCCGGTTTGTTTCACCTTAGATGCCGGCCCGAATGTCCATGTACTTTACCCGGCAAAACATGAAGAAGCCGTTCATTCTTTTTTGAAGTCGGAATTGGCCGGCAGCATGAAAGGAATCATCTATGACCGAATCGGGACAGGCCCGGAAAAAATGAGCCGCTGACAGATGGAAAGTTATAATTCAAAGATCTTGTTGTTTGGTGAATACACGGTATTGCACAACGGTATGGCGCTGGTAGTGCCCTGTGATCTTTATTCAGGACAATTGAGTTTTTATGAACATGCTTCCAATAAGAATTATGCACTCCGGTCCAATGAGTACCTGAAAAAACTTTCCGGATACATCGCCAGCCATGTAGATGATAATTTTGTATTGGAGGTAAAGCGATTCGAAAAAGAAATTGACAACGGTTTATTTTTTCAAAGCACCATTCCGCAAGGCTACGGACTTGGAAGTTCAGGAGCATTGGTAGTGGCGATATTTCTTCGATATCTGAAGAGGGCCAAGTCGCTCAAAGACAATTTGAAAGTACTCTCCTTTCAGAAACTGGAGCAGTTGAAAAACAGCCTCGGTAAAATTGAGTCTTTCTTTCATGGCGTCAGTTCGGGGTTAGATCCGCTCAGCATAATACTCAATGAACCGGTTCTTTACAAAAGTGCGAAGGATATCATCACCACTAAGCTGCCTGAAAAAAGAGCTGAAGGTGATCATGTAATATTTCTTTTGAATACACACATTGCAAGAAGCACTTCAGAGTTGATGACAAAGTTTCATGCTTTGCATGAGGATGCACCATTCAGGAATAAACTGCGTGAAAAGTTGGTTGCATATAACAATGATGCTATCAAACATTTCCTGAAAGGAGAGACTTCTGATTTTTACGATTCACTTCACCGTATCAGCACTTTCCAGGTCGGAGAGATGAACGGTTTCATCCCGGAATCAATACAGCCAATCGTGGAGAAGGGTGTCGAAACAGGTGATTACTCTTTAAAACTTTGTGGCGCCGGTGGTGGAGGATTCATGCTGGGCTTTACGCAAAACTGGGAAGCCACTTCTGATGCTTTGAGGGCTTTCGATGTGCAACCGATTTACAGGTTTTGATTTATTACTACAAGTAAGTATGCTGAGTATTCTTCTCAGGGGATCTTCGTGTCTTCTCTGTCTTTCTGCTCTGTGTAATTATTTTTTTGTTACACAGAGTCCACTGAGAACCACAGAGGTTCACAGAGGATTTTCTCAGTGGCTCTCTGTGTCTTCTCTTTCTTTCGTGTCTGTGTAATTATTTTTTTTACACAGAGTTACGCTGAGTACCACAGAGGTTCACAGAGGATTTTCTCAGTGGCCCTCTGTGCCTTCTCTGTCTTTCGTCTCTGTGTAATTATTTTTTTGTTACAAAGCCTACCAAAGAAGGTTTCCCCCGGGAAACACTTTACACCTTCGCCTGACTCTCAAAAAGAGGATTGGCTTTCAAGCCAAACATATGAACAAGGAGCAGGTAAACAAATCCTGCAATCATTCCTGCTAATCCAAAATATGCATCTACAATGTCACAATCATTCAAAACAGGAATAAACAATTCATAAATAAAGTTTGCAAAAATGATGACGATCCCCAGTGCTACAATGCTTTTGAATCTCATTCCCATCAGTAGCCAGCAATATCCTGCGGTAGCGTAAATGGTGTAACTGATGCAGAGGTTAGACACATGTTGATAAAAGCCCGGAAGAAAATCTGTGATCCATACTTGCCTCACAGTTTCCGATCTTCTTCCAAAAAACAAAAGAAGAAACACTGCGAGCAGCACGATAAAACTCAGTGCCGTAAATACTTTCGGCAGATATTTTATTTTTTTCAATTAAATGAATTTATCGGGAGTATTTGAATAGGGCGTCTAAAGAGCGATTTATTTTTTCTTAGAAGATCTCATGGCTTTTACCTTTTTGACATCAGGATCGGAAAGTAAGTCATTATATTTTTTTGTTTCAACTCCGTACAGTGCCAGCTTTCCTTCGCTGTCGGAATGAATTCCAAAGCCATAAGTTTTTGCAAGGGGAGATGTTCTCATACAGGCTTGCCCCTTTGAAAAAAATACCGCTCTCGCGGCTTTGTATTGTGATTTGGTCAGATCATTTCTTATCGCGAATACCTGAAACAGAACGTCATCAGAATTGAATTTGTAAGGGCTTTCTCCAATCATTTCATATTGCAACTGAGCAATGGTGGGGCCACTGTCTTTTGCGGGAGGTTTCATGCCGGCAAATGCTTTCGTGTCTTCCGCTACTTCTATAAGAGTGTCAAAATAATTGGTGGTATAAGTTTTCATTACAATCTTGTCTTTTTAATTAATAACGGAAAAGCGATACTGGCGTTGCCTCTCAATGATAGCCTGGAAATTTGCTGCAACATACGCATCTGGTTCTTTCAAATTTACAGAATAACCATAATTTTAAAATTCAAAACTCCCATCTGTGAAGACAATTATTATTCCTGTTATTATTTCCCTGGTACTGATGAGTTGCGGCTCATCCAAATATTCCGTTGGCAACAGTCCTGAACTGCAGGCATTGGCAGGCATGCTGAAGAAACTGGATAAAGACCACGGGAATGAAGCTCTCAAAAGCGATATCAATCATAGCTACGCATCAATAACTAAAAATTTATTGGGCAATATTGAAGTGTATGAAACCCTGACGGAGCCTGACCGTTGGGATAAGATCATCAACACCTACCATACACTTCAACGTCTCTCTGATGTAATCCACAAATCAAAAGCACGAACTTTTATTGACGCCCCTTCCTACGAAGCTTACATACAGGTAGCACGGCAAAACGCTGCAGCTACTTACTATGAGGAAGGAATGAAATATATGGATGCAGGTGATAAATCTTCCTTTCGGCATGCGTATGAACTTTTTTCAAAGACCAACAATTACTACCCCGGATATAAGGACGTGAATCAACAAATGGCTTATGCATTTAAAGAATCTATTCTGAATGTCGTCATCAACCCGGTTACAGACCAGTCTTCTTATTATTCCCAAATAGGGCCTAACAGGTTTGGTAACAGTTTTAACAGTGACCTGTTGCAGCGAAGCCTTGTCAGAGATTTAGGTGGAGATTATTCCAGGAATTCTCCCGCAAGGTTTTATACCGATCGCGAAGCATACATGGCAAGAATTGATGTCGATTGGCTTATAGACATTATGTGGACCAATCTCGATGTACCCTATCCGCTCACACAGTCTTTCTCAAAAAAGCTGAGCAAAGAAATCCAGGTTTCAAAAGACACATCCGGTAAGCCCATTTATAAAACCGTATATGCCACACTGTATGTAACGAGGAGGTGTTTTACTGCACGCGGTGAATTGGAGTGTCGTGTGACGGATGCGCACACACGAGAAAACATTGATCTGAAACGCTACCAGGCACAGGTGGACTGGAGCCAGGATTATGCTACCTACAAAGGGGATTCTGATGCGCTCGGTGAAAACGAATGGCGAATTATCAACAACCGTGTACCATTGCCCAGGCGAGAGGATATCCTGTTGGAGTTGTATCAAAAGATTTATCCCAACCTGAAAAATGGAATCTATAACCTGGTGTACTGATTTTTTATTTGGAAAATTAAAACTACCGGCCCACCTCAGGAATTACCGGCAAACTTTCATTCCCTGAATCTGATACTGTTTGCACAGCAAAGAAATAATTGTCTTTTGAATACGGCAACCGCATTGTTGTTTCCTTTGTAAAGAATTTCTTTGTCCACACAGACGATGCAGTGGGGCGCATGAGCACAAAATATCCCACAGCTTTTGGGTGCTGCTTCCATTTCAGGAGTGTGCTATTGGTTAGTTCTTTTACTTCAATAGTGACGTCCGATGGGATGCCTGGCGACTTTGCAAGATTTGCCAATGTTGATAGATTCACGGCAGTATTCTTTCTCAGGTATTCAAAATCGATATGCTCAGTAAGGTCTCCGTAATGGATACCATTCTCCACCCTGATATCCTGGTGTTGTCTTGTAAAATTTTCATTCATCTCGGTGATTCGAACAGCGGTAAATCCATTATTTAGAAATGGTAAATGATCGCCACCCCTGAGAAACCTGTCGGTTCGATATTCCAGGATCACATGGATATTATCCACATAACGCTCCCCGGTTTCTTTTACGTAACGTGCTAACTGCCGGGAACTACCATCATTCTCCAGACCAAGAGAAATGATTTTACGTATATGCTTATCCGTTTCAAAATGAGGAATGCCTTCGCTGAACACCCGTAGTTCGGTGTTATTGATAATGTTCGTTTCATTGCTGTTGTTACTTCCGACAATATCATTATTCAGCATAGCGGCTACGTTCCAGTTTTCTTTTTTTGCTTTGTTGGCAAGAAATGTACTGCCCAGCAATCCCTGTTCTTCGCCACTCACAGCAACGAAAATAATGGTAGCAGGAAATTGATGTTTGCTCATCACCCGGGCACACTCGATCACGGCAGCAGTACCGCTTCCGTCGTCATTCGCTCCCGGAGCAATGTCAACGCTGTCCATTACATTTGTCCTTCTGCTGTCGAGGTGCCCACTGATGATAAACACCCTGTTGTCCGTAGGGTCAGTGCCTTTCAATACACCCATCACGTTTCCTAAAACAACAGTCCTGTTTACACGACGTTTATCAGGCTGAAGTGTAACCGTATCGAGGAATGCAGTAAGCCTTCCATCAGAACTTGTGGCAAACTGGTGAAATTTTTTCAGAACATAATACCGTGCGGCACCGATTCCCTTTTTAGGATCTGTTTGCGAGCTAAGCGTATGCCGTGTACCAAAGGCTACCAGGTCTGTGATATACGACCTCAGTGAATCTGGAGATACATCTTTGACCATTTCTTCTATTACCGGATCACGGCGAATAATCTCCTGGGCATTGATCGATAAAGAAATCACAAAGAGAGAAAAGAAGCTAAACAGGTATTTCATTTTGCAGGCATTTTTGGAAGATGAAGGTAATCAATCGAAATGGTTCAACGGCAATGGGTTTTCGTTATAATATGTTTGAGTCTGTCAAGAGTATTCGTCATTGGGAGAGAAGCAAACCCATTTTTTAAAAGATCTACCATTCAATGAGGTTGCTTCGCTTCGCTCGCAATGACCAGCCTTGGTTTTTGAGACAAACACTATATGCACGATCAACCGGAAAAATTTTAAACTTTGAAAACTTGGGATGTTCTCTTTGTTTTCGTAATAACAAAATAGCCGCACAAATATTTATGCGGCTAAATTTATAGATAATAGTCTCCAGGGTTTCTAAAAGTTCAGCCTTACACCTCCCATCGCATTGAATCCTCTTGTGTTGTATCCTCTCGTAACAAAATATTTCTGGTCTGTGATGTTCTGAAAATTTGCAAACACAGAAAGAAATTTTGTTGGGTTGTATTGAAGGTGCGCATTGAGTGTGTAATAACCATCTAACCTGAAAGGAGCAGCCATGTATTGCGGTTCAAAGGATTTGCTTGCAGTGTGCAGGGAAACTCCTGCTGAAAAACCTGCTGCAACATTGGCCTGCAACAAAATGTTCAAGACATTTTTTGGTCTTTTGTATAGGTTGAAAAAGCTGGTATCTTTTCCGCTTACCTCTGAAGTAATACGACCATCCGTGTAGGTATAGTTCATCGAGGCAGAAAATATTTTACACGGAGCAATACGCACTTCTGTTTCAAATCCATAGTCATTTTGCTTATCGCCATTGATGTACTCTCCAGAATATGTAACAGGATCAGTATAAAACAGAATGATATCCCTTCCTGTTCTTGCAAATCCGGTTACCCGTATGAAGTATTTTTCATTTTTAAATTGTCCTCCTGCTTCGAAGGATGTTGTATTCTCCGGTTTCAGTTGTTTATTTCCATATTCGGAGTATAATTGATAGATCGTGGGAATGCGATAACCCGATGAAAGCGTTGCATACACTTTGATTTGCTTCGAGAGATATGCATAAGGATTCAGTGAGGTGGTATAATTGAAACCATAAATATTATGGTGATTGAACCTGCCACCTGTCTCAATTCCGAGTCCGGTTTCATTTTTATAATGCAATGATGCATACAAGCTCACCTGGTTCGTGTGTGCGCTATCGTTAGAAAGAGGCGTTGCGGGCATCCCATAGTCAGGCAAATATTTATAGAGTTGGTAAGTTGAATTATACCTGTAGTCCGTGCCGGCTAACAATTCTATATTCTTATCCAGATTCAGATTTGTAAATAGCTCTGCATAATGAGAAAATCCATTGTAACGGCCGTGTTGATATTTTGAGAATCCTCCGACATCTGTCGAGTCGTCTTCAAAATTTCTGTTGTACCAGTTTGCATAATATTGCAATTTCACCCGGCCATTTTTTACCTGGTGATTGAATTCAAATCCTGCTATCGTATTATCATTATGATAGGTGTAGTCTTTATCATCTTTGAAAGCACCTGCATCAATATCCGCTTTGTACCGTCCATATTTTCCAAACAGCGCCAGGCTGTTCTTCTTTCCGGCAGGAATGCTGAAGCGTGCCATGAACTGATCGTTTGAAAACCCATCCTTATCGAATCCCGCATTGCCCGTAGAGTCATAAGCGCTACTGAAACCATTGCTGTACAATTTAGAATAGGTGGCAACATACGAATATCCCTTACTTCCAGACCCGGATACTGTAGCGTTTCCCTGGAGGGTGCCATAGCTGCCCGCAGCGAGGAGTGCACTTACTTTTATGGGTTTATCAGACGGTTGTTTGGTGATAAGGTTGATCACCCCCGCCACAGCATCCGAACCATACAATGTGGATTGAGCCCCTTTCAAAATTTCTATTTTTTCGAGCGAGCCTATATCAAAATTGTTAAGATCAAATTCTCCACTGATGCCGGATGCATCATAAAGAGGAACCCCATCTACAAGGATCAGGGTGTTGCCCGCCGAAGCGCCCCGCAGATATACCGTTGGGTTTGTCCCTAAAGCATTATCTGCGCCATTGATGGAAAGACCTGCAACAGTGTTGAGCAATTCAGGGAGTGTCTTGCCGGCATTTTCTTCGATCATTTTCGAAGTAATGACTGTAACCACCTTTCCTGTCTGGCTTTGTTTGATCGGTGTTTTAGATGCGGTAACGATGATTTCGTCAAGAGTTTTTGTACTGTCTTGTGCGTGCAGTACCTGCATGGCCGTGAGTGCGCATGCGAGAAGCAATACTTTTTTCATAAAAAATTTTAAATAGCCAACAGCAGACAGTGGGATATATCCTCAGATCATACCCTGCCTTTCTCCCGAAAGCATGTGATAAATAATGGTGCAATGGCAGGTCTTCTGGCTTTCCGCCTTCTGTCATCCTTCCCATTCACCGCAGGCGAACAGTGGTTTTGCTGATCAGAAGCAGCCCTTGCGGGCAGCGGGTTTACAGCTACGGGGATAGCTCCGGATTTACACCGGATTCCCATTTTAATTCTTTTCCGCCGTGGCGGAAAGTGAAACCAATTACGGGCGCAAATGTAGGTGAATTTTGTTTCTGAATTAATAGAAAATAGGATGGATGAATTGGTATGGCATTGATCAAACTTGTAAATGATTTTTTCATGGAATTGTTTCCCGGTTCAATTGAATCGAAGTCTGTCAAATGAAATGTATTGCCACAAAGGCACAA
>JBDHYH010000018.1:0-42928 GCA_039811325.1 Chitinophagaceae bacterium
TTTGCCCGGCTACCCGACGTGGATGCTGATAGGACGAGTTGTTGCAAACAGCCCCTATCAGTGAATGAATCCCCTGCCTGTTTTAATCCTTTTAATCATTATTAAATTAGTGCACCTTGGAACAATTAAATATTGTTGTTCGTGTTGCAATTCCAGACGATGTAAAATATGCTACCACCATCACCGATGAGATGGCTGCATCTGCTTTGGTGAGAGGTACCGGGATTGCCAAAAGATCACCTGAATACATTTCTCAAAAGATCAATGAAGGGAAAGCCGTGATAGCACACACACCGGATGGTACGTGGGTGGGGTTTTGCTATATCGAGGCCTGGGGACACGAAAAATTTGTAGCCAACAGTGGCCTCATCGTTTCTCCCGAATTCAGAAAAACTGGAATTGCAAAGAAGATCAAGTATAGAATATTTGCACTATCACGTAAGATGTATCCCGAAGCAAAAATCTTTGGTCTTACTACGGGTCTTGCCGTCATGAAGATCAACAGTGAACTGGGATATGAACCGGTTACTTACTCAGAACTCACAGATGATGAAAAATTCTGGGAAGGCTGCAAGAGCTGCGTGAACTACGACATCCTGATGAGCAAAGGGAGAAAAAATTGCATGTGTACTGCCATGCTTTACGATCCGAAAGATCATCCGGAGCCTGCAACAACAGTAAAAGAGTTTAATAAGAAGTCAAAAGTTTATGAACGCTTCATGAGAATGAAGGCAAAGAAATTGCTCCGGTTTTTGAAAAAAAAGAAAGCAGGTGAGGGCACCGGGAATCACAAAGCCTCCGGTGATAAAAAGAATAAATCTATATTTTCCTTTATAATGAATTTATGATGAAACAAAAAATAGTGTTGGGTTTTAGTGGTGGGTTGGATACCTCGTTTTGTGTAAAGTACCTTTCGGATGATTTGAATTATGAAGTACATAGTGTTATTGTAAATACAGGTGGATTTGGCGAAGATGAGTTGAAGAATATTGAAGCACATGCATACCGCCTTGGAGTTGCGAGTCATTCTACTGTTGACGCAAGAGATGATTATTACAGCAGCATTCTTCGCTACCTGATATTTGGTAATGTTTTAAAAAATGATACGTACCCGTTAAGTGTAAGTGCAGAGCGTGTAGTGCAGGCAATGAAGATTGCAGACCACGTAAAATTATTGCAGGCCGATGCTGTTGCACACGGAAGTACCGGAGCCGGCAATGACCAGGTACGTTTTGATATGATCTTTCACATTATGATACCTGAGGTGAAAATACTGACTCCGGTAAGAGATCTCAAGTTATCACGTGCACAGGAGATTGAATATCTGAAAGACAAGAGTGTGCAAATGAATTTTGAAAAGGCCGAATATTCCATCAACAAAGGATTGTGGGGAACCAGTATTGGCGGTAAAGAAACATTGCAGAGCAATGGTTGGATACCTGAGTCTGCATGGCCTACACAATTGACAGCACACGAACCGTCTGAAGTAAAATTGCATTTTGAAAAAGGTGAGTTAAAAGGGGTGAATGACAATAAATTTGTAAAGCCGGTTGAGGCTATTGAATACCTTCAGCGTATTGCTGCTCCTTATGCAATCGGAAGAGACATCCATGTGGGCGATACGATCATTGGTATCAAAGGCCGGGTAGGATTCGAAGCTGCTGCGCCAATGCTGATCATAAAATCGCACCAGGCCTTGGAGAAGCATGTACTCACCAAATGGCAAATCACGATCAAAAAGCAATTAGCCGATTTTTATGGAACGTGGGTACATGAAGGACAATTGATGGATCCGGTGATGAGAGATATTGAGGCTTACCTTCAATGCAGCCAGGAAAATGTGACAGGGACGGTGTTTGTACAATTGATGCCTTACCGTTATTTGATTCTGGGAATAGAGTCACCTTACGACCTGATGAATTCTGCATTCGGTAGTTATGGTGAAATGAATAAAGCATGGAGTGGTGAAGATGTTCGTGGTTTTAGTAAGATATTTGGCAACCAGGCATCAATGTACCATTCAATAAAAAAAATACAGGATGAAAAGAAAAATTAAAGTTGGAATCATTGGAGGTGCAGGATATACAGGAGGTGAATTGATCCGGTTATTGATAAATCATCCTGATACTACAATAGAATTTGTTCACAGCAAGAGCAATGCAGGCAAGAAGCTATCACAGGTTCACAAAGACCTGGCACTCGATTCGGAATTGACCTTTACAAGCGAATTGAGAAGTGATGTAGATGTATTGTTTCTATGTGTGGGACACGGTGATTCCTCTAAGTTTATGAAGGAAAACAAGATACCGAAGAAAGTTAAGATCATTTCCCTCGGGCAGGACTTTCGTCTTAAGAAGAATGAATCAATTGAAGGCAGAACATTTATTTACGGACTGCCGGAAATCAACAGAAAGGAGATCAGTAAATCTTCCAACGTTGCCAATCCCGGATGTTTTGCTACTTCGATAGAACTGGGGCTATTACCTCTTGCAAAATTAGGACTGCTCAAAGAAACTTATACTACAGGCATTACCGGCAGTACAGGTGCAGGGCAATCGCTGAGCGAAACCTCACACTTCTCCTGGAGAGATAATAATGTACAGGCATACAAGACGCTGAATCATCAGCACATTGATGAGATCAGGCAAACACTTGGTTCCGTTTCGGAAAAGAAAAGTGTGCCTGCTATCAATTTTGTTCCCTGGCGCGGAGATTTTACGAGAGGTATTTTTATTACCTCGCAAGTTAAGTGCAGTGAGACACTCCAGGAATTGTACTTTGAATATGAGAAATTTTTTGAAGGACATCCATTTGCAAAAGTGGTCAAAGAACCCGTTTTTCTAAAGCAGGTGGTGAATACGAATAATTGTTTTATCAATCTTGAAAAAGTAGGCGATACCTTAGTGATACATTCTGTCATCGACAATTTATTGAAAGGAGCCAGTGGACAGGCGGTACAGAATATGAACATCATGTTTGGACTGGATGAATCTGCTGGTCTCAAATTGAAAGCAAGTTATTTTTGAGAAACAGCAATAAATGATATACTTGAGATTCAACCTTAAATCATTCACGTATGAAAATGTTTGACGTTTATCCTCTTAATGATATTGTCATTGACAAAGCAGATGGTTGTTATGTTTGGGACGAAAAAGGTACACGGTATCTTGACCTGTATGGTGGCCATGCCGTTATCAGTATCGGGCACTCTCATCCACACTGGAAAGAAAGAATCAAATCTCAGATCGATAAAATTTCCTTCTATTCCAATTCTGTAAAAATTCCTTTGCAGCAGCAACTGGCCAATGCGATAGGAAGAATTTCTGGAAAAGAAGCGTATCAACTTTTTTTGTGCAACAGTGGGGCAGAAGCTAATGAGAATGCATTGAAGGTTGCTTCATTTCATAACAGCAGAAAAAAAATCATTGCTTTCTCAAAAGCATTTCATGGACGCACTTCACTGGCCGTTGCTGTTACCGACAATCCATCCATACAGGCACCCGTAAACGAAAATGAGAACATCATTTTCCTCCCCTTTAATGACGAAGAGGCATTGAAAAAAGCAATGGATGCAAATGGCGATACTGTTGCTGCTATCATCATTGAAAGCATACAAGGTGTAGGTGGTATCAAGGTAGCTACGGATTCATTCCTGAAGCTGGCAAGAAGGCTTTCCGATGAGTATGGAACTGTGTTGATCGCTGATGAAGTACAATCGGGATGCGGAAGAACCGGAAAATATTTTGCTTCAGACTACGCAGGAATCGACGCAGATATTTATACGATGGCAAAAGGCATCGGTAATGGATTCCCGGTTGCCGGTATTTTGATACATCCTCGAATTGCTTCCAGGCATTTTATGTTAGGAACTACATTTGGTGGTAATCACCTGGCATGTGCTGCTGCATTAGCAGTTGCAGAAGTGATGGAAGAAGAGAGTCTATTGCAACATGCAAAGGAAACGGGAGACTATCTAAAAGAAGAATTGAATAAAATTCCTGAAATAGAGAATGTACGTGGCAAAGGTTTAATGATTGGGTTTGATGTACCTCAGGAATTAAACGGACTCAGAAAAAATCTTTTGTGGAAGCATCACATCTTTACAGGGGAGGCCAAGCCTTCCGTGATCAGGTTATTACCCCCGCTCAGCATCACCAGGACTGAGATTGATTTATTTTTGAAAGCTATAAAATCGGAAATTTCATTTTTAAAACAAACGAACGTTGAAACAATTTCTCTCAGTAGCTGATGCAGGTAATGTGCAGGCTCTTGTAGAAGAAGCCATCAGGATAAAGGCGAACCCATTGGCAAACCGTTCCGGAATCGGCAAAAGAATCGGATTACTGTTTATGAATCCCAGTTTGCGTACAAGGGTCAGTACACAAGTAGCAGCACAGAATCTTGGAATGGAAGTAATTGTTTTGAATTCATCAACTGATGGATGGAAGTTGGAATTTGCAGATGGTGCCATCATGAATGGTGATACCGTTGAGCATGTCAAAGATGCTGCCCGCGTGATGGGTCAGTATTTTGATATCTTAGGAATTCGCACTTTTCCCCAATTGAAAAACCAGGAGGAAGACTACAGTGAGAGGGTGATTCATGCATTTGTGAAATATGCAGGCATTCCGGTGGTGAGTCTCGAAAGCGCTACGCGTCATCCTTTGCAAAGCCTGGCTGATGCGATCACTATTTTCGAAGATTCCATATTGAATAAAAGCAGGAAGAAGAAAATTGTATTAATGTGGGCGCCACATGTAAAACCACTTCCTCAATGCGTAGCCAACAGTTTTGCAGAGTGGATGAATGCCTGGGAACTGGCTGAGTTCAGTATTGCACACCCTGAGGGGTATGACCTCGATCCGACTTTTGTGCAAAATGCCCGTGTGATCTACAACCAGGATGAAGCGTTGCGGGATGCTGATTATGTGTATGTAAAAAACTGGAGCAGCGTGTCTCCTTACGGAAAAATATTGCCTGTGTCAGATGACTGGATGCTGACCAATAAAAAATTGGAGTTTACTAATTGTGCCAAAGTAATGCATTGCCTTCCTGTAAGGAGAAATGTAGAATTGCCTGATGAAATATTGGACGGTGATAATAGCCTTGTAACCGCGCAGGCTGCAAACCGTGTATGGGCTGCCCAGGCAGTACTTTCAAGAATTATTAAATAGAGGCAGCGTATGCAAAAAGAAAAATTTCTTGTTGTAAAAGTGGGTGGGAATGTGATCGATGATGAAAGTGCATTAAAAAATTTTCTCCAGTCTTTTGCAGCTATTCCGTACAAAAAGATTTTAGTGCATGGCGGCGGAAAAATTGCTACGTCTATAGGAGAGAAATTGGGAATCGCATCGAATTATATAAATGGAAGAAGGATAACCGATGACGATACTATCGACCTTGTTACAATGGTGTATGGTGGGTTGATCAATAAAAAAATCATTGCGGCGCTTCAAACCCTGCAATGCAATGCCATAGGAGTGTGCGGTGCTGATGGCAATCTCATTCCGGCAACCAAACGACCGGTGGTTACAGATGACTTCGGTTGGGTAGGTGATATTGATAGCAGTAAAATACCAACGACCTCCTGGAATTTACTTTTGGAAAATAATTTCATACCTGTGGTAGCTTCTCTGACACACGATCAGCAAGGGCATATACTGAATACCAATGCTGATACCATTGCGGCTTCTGTTGCTATTGCACTTTCAAAAGTTTCCGATACACAATTGATTTATTGTTTTGAAAAAGATGGAATTCTTAAAGATGTCGGGGATGAACGTTCAGTTCTGTCATCTCTTACTTTTAATCAGTATCAACAACTGAAATCTGAAGGAAAATTATTTGCAGGCATTCTGCCCAAATTAGAAAATGCTTTTCAGACACTTCAAAGCGGTGTTTCTGAAATTGTGATTGGCAATTCTTCCAGGCTCAGCGATTTGGTTGCCGGTCAAAGCGGAACTAAAATATTAAATGGCTGAACATGACAAATGCTTCTTCCATAATAGGACTTGCAGAAAGAGCGATTGAGCTATTGAAGCGAATGATAGAAACGCCTTCGTTGAGTGGCAGTGAGGAGCAAACAGCATCGTTAATAGCATCATTTTTATCTGATCACAAGGTGCCTTCGCATCGTGTGAAAAATAATGTGTATGCAGTCAGCAAATATTTTGATGCACAACTTCCGACACTATTGTTGAATTCGCATCACGACACAGTATCACCTAATAAAAACTATACAAACGATCCTTATGAAGCCCTGGTTAGGGATGGAAAACTTTACGGGTTAGGTTCCAATGATGCCGGTGGGCCACTGGTTTCCCTGTTAGCTGTGTTTCTGTTTTTCCATGAAACGAAATTGCCCTTCAATATCATCTTTGCTGCATCAGCCGAAGAAGAAGTTTCGGGCAAAAATGGCATTGAGTTATTGCTGCAGCATTTGCCCAAAGTGGACATGGTCATTGTAGGGGAACCTACACAAATGAAAATGGCAATAGCAGAGAAAGGGTTGCTCGTAGTAGATGCAGTTGCGAAAGGAAAGGCGGGCCATGCGGCACGTGATGAAGGTGAAAGTGCGATTCAAAAGTTTGTTGATGATTTTAACTGGTTGAAAGAATATTCTTTTGAAAAGGTATCTTCAATGCTGGGGCCTGTGCACACCGCTATAACGGTAGTTGAAACAAATAATAAACAGCACAACGTAGTACCCGATGAATGCAATTTTGTTATAGATGTTCGGGTAAATGAATTGTACACACTCGAAGAGGTCATGGAGATTTTGCAGCATGGAATGAAGAGTGAGTTGAAAGCACGTTCACTGCGATTGAAGCCTTCATATATTTCGAAAGATCATCCTCTGGTATCAGCAGGGTACTCAGCAGGCATGGAAAGTTTTGGGTCGCCTACTATGTCTGATATGGCCCTTATGAATTTCCCTGCCGTGAAATGCGGACCTGGTAATTCGGCGCGAAGCCACACTGCAGATGAGTTTATTTTTGTGAAGGAGATTGAAGAAGGAATAATGAAGTATGTAGAATGGATTCACCGATTTCAAAAAGTTTTAAATCAACCATCATGAAACTTTGGCAAAAGGATAAAGATTCTCAGAAGGATGTAGATGCATTTACAGTTGGAAAGGACAGAGATTTTGATTTGCTGCTTGCTCCTCATGATGTTACCGGTACGCTGGCACATATTCAGATGCTGGAAAGCATCGGTATGCTTTCGGGCGATGAATATGCTTTATTGAAAAAGCAACTGATACTTATCCTCAATGAAATTCATGATGGTTCGTTTGCAATTGATCCTACAGCAGAAGATATCCATTCCCAGGTAGAGATGATCCTTACGAAAAAGCTTGGTGATGTAGGCAAGAAGATTCATGCAGCCCGGTCGCGAAATGACCAGGTACTTGTTGATATCAAATTGTACCTGCGTGCTGAATTGGAAGAAGTTGTAAAATTCACAAAAGAGTTATTTGATCTTTTTATTCAAAAAAGTGAGGCACACAAGGATGATTTGCTGCCCGGCTATACTCATTTCCAGTTGGCAATGCCATCTTCTTTCGGATTGTGGTTTGGCGCTTATGCGGAAAGCCTTGCTGACGACGTGATGGTAATGCAATCGGCGTGGAAACTTGTCAACAAGAATCCCCTCGGCAGTGCTGCAGGTTTCGGAAGTTCATTCCCGATCAACCGGAAAATGACAACTGATCTGTTAGGATTTGATGATATGCATCACAATGTCGTATATGCGCAGATGACAAGAGGCAAAACTGAGAAAGTACTATTGCAGGCACTGTCTAATATCGCATTCACCTTGTCCAAATGCAGCATGGATGCCTGTATTTTCCTGAATCAACATTTTAATTTTATTTCTTTTCCGGACGAACTTACAACCGGGAGCAGTATCATGCCGCACAAGAAAAATCCCGATGTGTTTGAGTTGATCCGTGCGCATTGCAACATCATTCAGTCTCAACAATCAACGATGCAGTCACTACTGCAAAACCTTCCATCCGGGTATCATCGCGATTTTCAATTGACAAAAGAGATCACATTCCCTGCAATTGCGAAATTGAAGGAATGCCTGAAGATGATGCACCTGATGATGAGTAACATTTCAGTGAGGAAGGATATTTTGAAAGATGAAAATTTTAAATATCTATTTACGGTTGAGGAGATGAACAAACTGTCGCTGAAAGGAATGCCATTGCGCGATGCATACCGTGAAATTGGCTGGCTGGTAGCTGAAAATACATTTGAGCCTACCGGCGAAATCCATCACACCCATGAAGGATCCATCGGGAATCTTCACAATAAGGAGATCGTGAAACTAATGGAGCAAACCATCGGAGGATTTAATTTCAAAAGTGTTCATACCGCCTTAACGGAATTATTGCGTTAATTTGCTGCTTTCCGGTATTGCGAACTATACAAGTTATGGCAGAAAATCAAAAACGCAGGATTGCTCTATTTGGATCAACAGGCAGCATAGGTACTCAGGCTTTGGATGTGATCAAGGCTTTCCCTGCGTTATTCGAAGTGGAAATACTCACTGCTCAGAATAATGAGAAATTGTTGATAGAGCAGGCATTGACATTCCGGCCTAATGCTGTGGTGATTGGCGATGAAAGCAAATATTCGTCTGTGAAGGAAGCGCTCGGTTCAACGGATATTAAAGTATTTGCAGGAGAAAGTGCTATCGAGGAGGCTGCAGAGTTTGATACTTACGATATCATGCTGGGTGCAATTGTAGGTTTTGCAGGACTTAAACCTACGCTCAAAGCTGTGGAGTCGGGTAAGACTATTGCACTTGCCAATAAAGAAACACTTGTGGTGGCAGGTGACCTGGTGATGCAACTTGCAGTAGAGAAACGCGTGCCAATCATACCGGTAGATAGTGAACACTCTGCAATTTTCCAATGCCTCATTGGTGAAACCAGGAATAAAATAGAGAAGGTAATTCTAACGGCTAGTGGCGGACCTTTTCTTGGAAAAAAACCCAACTTCCTTGTGAATGTAAAAC
The DNA here is from genome assembly GCA_039811325.1 of Chitinophagaceae bacterium. Taxonomy (GTDB): domain Bacteria; phylum Bacteroidota; class Bacteroidia; order Chitinophagales; family Chitinophagaceae; genus Ginsengibacter. The sequence continues at coordinate 9,028 of JBDHYH010000018.1, forward strand.
GTCATCATGCGCTGCAACATCCTAACTGGAATATGGGCGCAAAGATCACGATAGACTCTGCAACGTTGATGAATAAAGGATTGGAGATGATTGAAGCAAAATGGTTGTTCAACCTGGAACCTGACCAGGTAGAAGTGATCATCCATAAGCAAAGCATTATTCACAGCATGGTTCAGTTCGAAGATGGAAGCGTGAAAGCACAAATGGGTATGCCTGACATGGCTATTCCTATTCAATATGCATTGAGTTTTCCATCACGGCTTCATTCTGAACATCCGCGAATCAATTTCAGAAGATTGAGTCAGCTTGAGTTTGAAGAACCAGATTACAAAACATTCAGAAACCTTACACTTGCCCGCATAGCCCTTGAAAAAGGGGGTAATATGCCAGCCGTATTAAATGCTGCCAATGAAATAGCGGTTTGGGCATTTCTGAACAACAGAATCGGCTTTCTCGACATGACCGCTATCGTAGAAAAAGCTATGGAAAAAATAAATTATATAGAAAAGCCAAATCTTGCTGATTATTTTGACAGCGATGGCGAGGCGCGTAATTTCGCTGCTTCGCTGATTAACTTATGATCAGATAAAAATATTCATTTCAAAAAACATTACATAGATCGTGTCAAGTTTGAGTTTATTAGCTATCAACTGGTCATCTGTCGGACTCCAGGCCCTTTACTTACTTTTCTCATTATCGATTCTCGTCATTATACATGAGTTCGGTCATTTCATTACTGCCAAGTGGTTCAAATGCCGGGTAGAGAAATTTTATTTGTTTTTTGATCCCTGGTTTTCCATATTCAAAAAGAAAGTGGGCGATACAGAATATGGCGTGGGTTGGTTGCCATTGGGTGGGTATGTGAAGATAGCAGGGATGGTGGATGAAAGCATGGATAAAGAACAGCTAAAACAACCGCCACAGCCGTGGGAATTCAGGAGCAAACCGGCATGGCAACGGCTTATCATCATGCTGGCAGGCGTAACTATGAATGTGCTGCTTGCATTTTTTATCTATGCCATGATACTTTACACATGGGGTGAACAGAAACTGCCGATGTCGAGTGTGCATGATGGTATCTGGGTTACAGACAGCCTGATGTATAAGATCGGGTTGAAAGATGGTGATAAAATAGTAGCGGTAAACGGTGAGCCTGTTGAATACTTTGATGATCTGAATGCGAAAATCCTGATGGGTAATGATATCAAAGTAATACGCAATGGCCAGGAAGAAATGGTGCATGTACCTGTAGATTTTCTGAATCAGCTGATTGAAAAAAAGGGTGGCCGCAAGCGGCTGGTAACACCGCGAATGCCAATTATTATTGGGGCTTTTGACGATAAGCAATCCGGAAATGCATTAGCTGCCGGATTGGAAAAATTTGATAAGATCGTTGGAGTGGACAGCACTCCTGTAGTTTACTTTGATCAGTTGGCTCCTGCCTTAAAGAATTATGCCGGTAAATCTGTTGATTTACAGATCATCCGCAATGGGCAATCATTGACTAAAAAAGTAGATGTTGATAAGGATGGTAAAATTGGTTTTTATGTGATCAATGATGATCAATTGGACAGCCTCGGTATCTTGAAGCGGCAGGTGATGCATTACAGTTTCCTTTCTTCATTCCCGGCCGGTGTTCGCAAGACAGGGGAACAGTTGAATTTTTATGTACAGCAATTCAAGATGATATTAAACCCTGAAACCGGTGCTTACAAAGGACTTGGCGGTTTCAAAACGATGGCATCTATTTTTCCTGATTCCGGTTGGAATTGGGAAGCTTTCTGGAAGATCACTGCCTTCTTTTCCATCATTCTTGCATTCATGAATTTGTTGCCAATACCTGCACTCGACGGTGGCCATGTTGTTTTCACACTCGTGGAAATGGTTACAGGCAGAAAGCCAAGTGATAAATTTCTTGAGTACGCACAGATCGTGGGAATGGTGATCTTGTTTGGGTTATTGATTTTTGCCAATTTCAATGATTGGTTTGGATGGGGTAGAGGGCATTGATGGTTGATGATTCAAAATTGAGGATTTGTGATTTGCCACCGTGGCGGAACGGATTATAGATTTCTAAACTCTCAACCCTCAACTTCACAACCTCCTAACGTCCCAACGTAACAACTTAACAACGTCCCAACGTCAGGACCTATTTCCAATTATAACTCAAACTTAACTTTATATCCGGATGCAGGCTTTTCGCTACCGGGCAATTGTTTCCGGTTCTTTCCAAAATAATTTGCGTCTTCTCTTCCTGTTGTGCAGGCAAGGTTACGATTACATCAATAGCTGAAACGCGTCGAGGGTCTGCGGCCATGTGCTTGGTTACCTCTGCTGAAGCACCGTCAATATTGACGTTCATGTCATTTGCTTTGATTACCATAGTAGTGAGCATGCAGGTAGCGAGAGAAACGCAAAGTGTATCGGTAGGAGAAAATCGCTCACCCTTACCGCGATTGTCAGTGGGTGCATCTGTTTCGAAAGTGCTGTTGCTTTGCACATGGGTGGCATTACATCTTAAATTCCCGGTGTATTCAATTAGTGCTGTCATTATTTAATTTTTGTAAATTTACGGCTCTAATACTAATATTTTCAAATGCGCTATATCGTACCTCTTGTATTACTTTGTTCAGTACCATTTTTTGTATCTGCACAAAACAGCCGTCGCGAACGGCAGGAAAAGAAACGTGAACACATCAATCAAATGATTCGACAGGAAGAAGAAGGTGTAATCACATACAGAAAGAGTTTTCTTTTTGGAGCAAAATTGACCAATGATGGTTATGGTGGATTTCTTGAAATCGGCCGGGCCAGTTCTGTAAAGCGGGCTTTGCTCTATCAATTGGAGATTACTGAGAGAAAGAATCACAAAGAGGAAAAACTGGGAAGCAAGTATCCTTATTCTACTCCTTTGATCTATGGCAAGATCAACTTTTTTTACCCGGTAAAGTTGGGCGTACAGCAGCAATTCCTTTTAGGAAATAAATCGAACAAGAACGGGGTATCTGTTACTGGAAATGTAGGCGGAGGCTTTGCTGCAGCTTTACTTCGACCATATTATGTGCAGGTAGAGCGCAATAATGATATAGAATACATCAAGTATGAATCTGCAGACAGTATTGACTTTATGAGCAACCCCATTGGTGGCCCTTCTTTTGGTAAAGGGTGGAGCGATATGACAGTAACACCTGGTGTATATGGCAAAGCAGCATTGAGGTTTGATTATGGTCGTTTCAATGAAATGATCACAGGTATTGAAGTAGGCGTTACCGCCGAATATTATACGAAGAAGATACCGCAGATGGTGTACAATAAACAAAAGCAATTTTTCTTTGGTGCTTATTTTTCTTTACTTTTCGGAAAAAGAAAATAGCAGGTATTCATGAAAAAATATTTTCTCGTCATTTTGTTTTTCCTTGGATCTGTTGCCGGGATGGCGCAACAGCCACCGGCATTCTGGAATGAGATCAGTGCATTTAAGGCAATCGACAAATCAACGCCGCCGCCGCAGCAGGCAATACTTTTTGTCGGCAGTTCATCTTTTCGTATGTGGCATGACGTTAGTGCTGCATTCCCGGGGTACGAGATCATCAATCGTGGTTTTGGCGGCTCTCAACTGACGGATGTGATCCGTTATTTTTATGACATCATACTTCCTTATCATCCTAAACAAATAGTCATTTATTGTGGAGAAAATGACCTGATGGAAAATGGTATAACAGCAATGGATGTCAATAACAGGTTTCAGACTTTGTATTGCATGATCAGGAAAAATTTGCCGGATGCAATGGTTGATTTTGTATCTATTAAACCCAGCCCTTCGCGCATGGCAGTCCGCGACCAGGTGGTAGCTGCTAACCAGATGATCAAAAATTTTATTACATCCCGGTCAAAAGCAAGGTATATAGATGTGTACCGGCCGATGCATGATGCAAATGGAAATGTAATGAATGATATTTTCAAGAGTGATATGCTGCATCTGAACGAAAAAGGATATGCTATCTGGCAAAAAGCAATACTTCCCTACCTGTTGAAATAAATAATTTGATGAAATATATAGCTGTATTCCTTTTTCTGATTAGTACTAACGCTAAGGCGCAAACGAAATGGGAAAATGTGGACAGTAGCTATGCTCCATTACCAGCCTCATTTCATGTTTATAAATCTACAGATTCTGTAAACGGCAAGCCTAATGTGATGTATTATGCGATTGCCGATCTGGAAGACCCATCATTGCATTTTACGGCTGATACTTCCATGGGCCGGCGGCTCACACCTTCCCAATATTTTGAGAAGGATTTGAAGCCGTTGCTCGTTGTCAATGCAGGCTTTTTTTCATTTGCCACCAATAGCAATCTCAATGCTGTAGTGAAGGATGGAAAAGTAGTGGCATATAATGAGCAAAGCCTGAAAGGGAAAGGAATGGATAGCCTCCATTATCTCCATCCGTTCTTTGGTACATTCGGAATCATGGGAAATGGTACAGCAGATGTCGCGTGGACTTATTCGGATTCATCCTTGCCTTCACTCTATGCATCACAATCGCCGGTGCCAGTTATCAAAACGAAGGAGGTACATCTAAAGAAAAAGAAAGTATTAAAATTGAAAACGGCTTCCTTCCGTGAATGGAATGTGGCGACAGCAGTTGGGGGAGGGCCAGTGCTGGTGCAGGATGGTAAAGTGAAAGTGACCAATAACGAAGAAAGAAAATTTTACGGAAAGGCTATCTATGACCGGCACCCTCGTACAGCCATAGGATATACAAAAGACAATAAGATCATTGTGTTCGTTTGTGAAGGCAGGAGCGAAAATGCTGCAGGACTTACGCTTCCGCAGATGGCAAATATTCTGCAGCAACTTGGATGCGTAGAAGCCCTCAACCTTGATGGCGGTGGCAGCACCTGTATGCTTATCAATGGTAAAGAAGTTAACTATCCTTCTTCAAAAGGTGTGCAGCGGGCAGTACCTTCTGTGTTTGTGATTCAAAGAAGGTGATTCCAAATCTGCATAAGAGGAATCTTTATCGAAATTTTGTCAAAATTTTTTAACGGTGCCTGACGTATGGTGCTGAAGTTTTCAGTCTTATTACAGCCGCAGTCTGACCTTAGGTTCCGACGGCTAAATATTTGAACTTTTTTTATCCCCCGTCTGACCTGCAGTATCGACGGCAACATATCCTGACCAGGGGTGCTGACGGATGAGCTTCCTATATTTCTAAATCCTTAATTAACTAAAAAAATAGTTTATAAAACTAAATATTTCGTTTATCTTCGATTTTGAAATCAAAAAAGATGTTGAAGCCACTTACAAAAGCTGAGGAAGATATTATGCAGCAGGTCTGGAACCTGGGCCAGGGATTTCTGAGAGAAATCACGGAAGCAATGCCTGACCCAAAACCGCACCAGAACACTGTCGCGACGATTTTGAAAATCCTGGTTGATAAAGGGTATGTAGGAATCGAACCCTTTGGACGCATGCACAGATATTATCCCCTGGTCAGGCGCAATGATTATTCGAAGGGAAGGATGAAGTCGCTGGTGAAAAAATATTTCGGAGGTTCATTCAGTGATGTGGTGTCTGCAATGGTAAGGGAAAAGAATATCAGTGTACAGGAATTGGAATTACTGGTGAAGCAGTTAAAGAAGGAGAATAAATAAAAATATGATCATGTCGCTATTGATTCCTTATATCACCAAAGTGATGGTTGTGTCTGCAATCATGTATGGTTATTACTGGATTGCATTGCGCAACAAGAAGTTTCATCGATTCAACAGGTTTTATTTGTTATCTTCTATGGTGTTGCCTCTTGTGGTACCGCTTATCAGCCTTGAATTTATGTTTACGGTCAGGAATCATTCTATTCCGGTTGTTTTCAGGCGTGATGTAGTGATGGATAATATTGTGATCACCGTATCGCAGGGCGGATATTGGGATATGGAATACATTCTATATACTTTGTATTTGCTAATAGTTGTAATATTATTTGTTTGGTTCCTGGTTTCCCTCTATGGGATTTTCAGCATTCAAAGAAGAGGGGAGGTTGTCCGCTTTAATGGAATTTCGTTAATTCGTACGAAGGCTAAGGGCACACCATTTTCATTTTTCAAAAAAATATTCTGGAATCCTGATATGGATTTGAGTTCTGCGGAAGGAATGAGAATGCTGGATCATGAATTGGCACATTGCAGGCAGTGGCACACTTTGGACAAAGTGATTGCGAAATGTATTTGCAATCTGTTTTGGTTCAATCCTGTCTTCTGGCTGATCAGAAATGAAATATATCTTGTCCATGAGTTTCTCGCTGACCAGACTTCTTTTCAATCAGATAGCGCTTCCTTTTCCAGGATCGTATTGCAGGATATTTATCCGGGATACACCTGGTCGCTTGCCAATAGTTTTTTCTATTCACCTATAAAACGAAGAATCATGATGCTCCTCAAAAACAATCATCAAAAGGTAAACTATTTAGGCAGGCTTCTCGTGCTGCCACTTGCGGCTGTAGTGCTGGTCTTTTTCGCCATGAAGGCAAATGCAAAAATGGATGTTTCAAATTTAAAAATGGTTCAAGTGGACACAGTTCCGAAATCGGATATCCATTCCATCAAGATTGAACAAGTAGTAGTCGTTACCAACAAAGATGGCAGCAAAAAAACGATGACATTAGAAGAGGCAAAAAAAGCAGGTATCGTGGTACCTCCACCGCCACCTGTACCTGCTCCACCTCCGGCACCCAATCATAAAGTTCCTTCACCACCCGCACCACCTGCATCTTTGACTTTAGGAGATCTTCCTGATGATGTGTTGTATGTGATAGATGGCAAAATAGTGGATAATTCTTCAATTAGTAAAGTTGATCCGAATGATATCCAGGCTATCTCCGTACTGAAAGGTAGTAGTGCAATGGACAAATACGGTGTGAAAGGGAAGTCTGGAGTCATTGAATTAACAACAAAAAAATTGTTGGCAGGCCAACCTGAAAATCACAATGACGGATTGAATGAAATGCAACAGGACACCATTCCGGCAGGAATGGATAAAGTGTTCACCAGAGTGGAAGTAGAAGCAAGTTTTCCAGGTGGGCAAGCAGCCTGGGCTAAATATATTTCCAGGGCTATTGAGTCAAATATTAAAGAGTTGACGAAGAAAGATTACGGCACTTGTATTGTGAAGTTTATCATTGACACAAAAGGTAATGTGCATGATGTACAGGCCACCACTATGAAAGGAACAAGACTGGCTGAAATAGCTGTGAATGCAATCAGGAAGGGGCCTAAATGGATTCCGGCCCAACAAAACGGACGTTATGTGAATGCATATCGTTTACAGCCGGTAACATTGAAGAAGCCTTAGACCAATCTATCGATGTAAAAAATAATGCAGGTAAATGAGTGTCAAAAAAAATAGGGAGTCAAGTACTCCCTATTTTTTTCAGTTGAAATAATGAATGATGCTAAAGCCAATTTATATTTTCTTCCTTCAGCCCGCGATAACCATAGGGACAGACAGCAATTCAACTAATGCCATCTGCATTGTGTTTCCTGGATTTTGTTTCGCTGTTCACTTCCCCTCATACACCTTTTCTCCATTACTGAATGTCATCAACACTTTTGTTTGCAGCACCTGGTCTTCCGGAGCCTGCATCAGATCATGATCCAGCACCACGATATCGGCAGCCTTGCCTTTTTCGATGCTGCCTTTTTCGTGTTCTTCAAAAGCAGCTTTGGCCGCCCACAGCGTCATACCCAGCAGCGCATCTTTTCTGCTGAGGGCATTGTCCATTTCAAATCCACCCTTAGGATATCCACTTGCATCCTGGCGAAATACAGCAGCATAAAAAGTTTTGAATGGTGATATATCCTCAACAGGAAAGTCGGTACCTAATGGTATCCATCCGTTTTGTTGCATTAATGCTTTGTTGGCATACGCATACTTTACACGCTCCGGCCCCAATCTTTTTTCTGCCCAGTACATATCTGATGTAGCGTGTGTAGGTTGTACAGAAGGAATGATGTTGTTATCACCAAAATAATGAAAATCATCTTTATTGATTACCTGCGAATGTTCTATTCGCCATCTCAGATCATTTTTTCCTTTCAGATATTTAGCATACACCTCCAGCATTACCCTGTTGCCAGAATCGCCAATCGCATGTGTGCACATTTGCATTCCGTGTTGATGGATGATGCTGGCAACAGAATCAAAGTGTTTCTGGGAACTCAATAAAAATCCATACCAGCCAGGCGCATCGGAATATGGTTGCAACAAACATGCACCGCGACTGCCAAGCGCGCCATCTGCATACACCTTGAATCCGCGAATATGAAGCCTGTCAGTTTTGATAACTCCTTTGTTGAACAACCACGTGTAGTTGGCGGGCGCATCGCTCAGCATCACATACAGTTTCATTTTTAGTTTCCCTGCTTTTTGCAGGGCATCAATTTGTTCTGCTTCTTCATGCGACAATCCGCAGTCATGAATCGAAGTAAGCCCCTGTGCAAAGCAGTTGGCTTGTGCATCCATCAAACCTTTTTCTACCGTTTCTTTGGAAGATGATGGCACTTTTGCATACACCAAAGAGATGGCATTATCGATCAGGATGCCGGTGAGTACACCATTTTTTGTTTCCACTTTTCCACCCGAGAGTTCAAATCCGGGCTTCACGCCGGCAAGTTCCAGCGCCTTGTTGTTGGCAATGGCGGCATGCCCGTCGATTCGGCCTAATAATACAGGCCTGTCGGGAAATAATTCATTTAATAATTTATTATCAGGAAAGGAAGAATCTTCCCAATCGTTTTGATCCCATCCTCTTCCGATGACCCAATCCCCTTTATGTGTATCTGCATAAGCCTTTGTTTTGTCCACTACTTCCTGCCAGCTTTTAGTTCCTACGAGATCAGCCTCCTGCAACGTAACGCCATAATTCAGAAAATGCGCATGCGCATCAATCAGGCCCGGATAGATGAATTTCTTTCCGGCATCAACTACCTGCGCAGCCTTGTATTTTTTTTCAAGGTCAGCGGTCTTGCCTGTTTCCAGTATTTTCCCTTTATCAACGGCGATAGCTTCTGCAATGGAGAATGTAGTGTCGCACGTATATACGGTACCGTTAGTAATGAGGAGGTCAATGTTTTGACGGGATTCTGTGCATGACATACAAAACAGTAGGGTTGTTAAAATAAATAATGATGATTTCATGTAAAAAGAATGGATGATTGAGAAATTGACGGGACGAAAATTACGATAAAATACTTTTCCCTAAGGGTATTTATGAGTTGAATTTGAGAAGGGAATACAGAAAATGCAAAGGATTGTCAGAAGATAAAACTGTGTCAAATTTCATTCCTTCTTCTTATCGACGAGCAGTTTGTGAAATCTCCTGAGTTCATCTGCCTCATTAGCTGCAAGCGATTGTCTCTCGTATTTTGTTTTCAGGAATTGTACTCTTTTGTGCTGTGGATATTTCAAGAGTACATCATCCATCATTTGCTGCACTTCCGGGTCTTTTTCGAAGAGTGGTTTGTTCTCAGGTAATTCTGATTTGTACCGGTTAGGCATTTTTTTAATGAGTGCTTCGAGCGCTGCCAACCGGCCAGGCGGAATACCATTGATGCGTTTGGATTTATCATAAAGCCCTTCCAGTTGCTTTTTTGTGAGCCAGCCCCGCTCCTGGTATTGTTTGTAGATGCTAATAATAAATGTAGAAAGCGGATATGCCATGATGCAATCCTCCAATAGAAGGTTGATGATATCAATTCGTTTGTTATCCGGGTTCATTTTTTTTGATTAGTGTTATTTATTCATTCGTTGATAATCCATAATTAATTATTCACAATAACAAAAGAGTTAGGGGCACTGCACCGCATTATTCTGATGCAGCACAGGACTGAGATAAGGGATTTCAAGATTCATTCCCCGAAGGATAAGCAATACACCCATCAAAAGCAGCATGTAAGGAAGCACCTTTTTTATTTTGTTTCTCATCTGCAGCGTTATCAGTCCGGCAGCATAGGAAGCGAGCACCATAGCAGGTAGCGTTCCTGCACCGAATCCTGCCATGAAAAGTCCACTATAAAAAATATTTCCTGTAGCCATTGCTCCCGCCAGTGCAAGATATATCAGTCCACATGGAAGTAATCCATTGAGCATGCCTATCAATATTAGATTTCTTTTTCCGGGGTTTTTCATCAATGGTGCAAGAAATTTGATGATCCATTGATTCCATTTTGAGAAGACAGAAGATTTTTGAATGGCGTTCTTAGGTACAATACGAATAATAAAGAGGATCAGTAATGCAATACCAAGCGCAATTGATAAATATTGTTGCCATCCGAAATATTGAAAGCTTAATCCAATCACTCCGAAAATAATTCCGATGATTGCATACATCACAATTCTTCCAAGATTATAAAGGCCGATACCTACGGCGCGCGCACCCCCACTCAGATGTTGCACCGGAAGTGATAAAGCAATCGGGCCACACATTCCCACACAATGGAAACTACCCAGGAACCCGAAGGCTATTGCACTTATGAGAAAAGGGAAGATCATTGTTTTATTTATTATTTGTTTTTCGTTTGCTGAGTTTGTCAGACGAAGCGCATGCTTGTCAGACTCAGACCGTAGCGTCAGAGCTGCAGCATTCACTTCGCCGTGGTGACACCATTCACGATTTTTCTAAAGCACAAAATGTTCCTCTGCCATCTCGCAAATATTAGTACCAATCGCAAGTGACGCTGTAGCTGCCGGAGATGGTGCATTGAGTACATGAATGCTCGTATCCTTGTATTCAATTCTGAAATCATCTCTTGTATCTCCTTTTTCATTCAGCAACATAGCCCTTACACCGGAGCGGCCGGGATGAATGTCATCCATTGTCAGGCTCGGTATCAAACGCTGTAATGTTTTTAGAAAAAGTCTTTTAGAAAATGCTCTTCTGTATTCATTTATTCCGAATGACATGTTGTGAAAAAACAAACTCCACGTTCCTTTGTATCCAAGCGCATCGCGGGTATCTCTCCAGTTGAAATCTGTTTTGCCGTATCCTTCTCTCTTAAATGTAAAAACTGCATTAGGGCCACATTCAATATCTCCATTCGTCATGCGGGTGAAATGAACACCGAGAAATGGAAATGCAGGATTGGGGACAGGATAGATGAGGTTTTTTACTTTATGTTTTGCTTCAGGAGTCAACTCGTAATAATCGCCTCTGAATCCTACTACCTGTTCTTTTATTTTTACATGATCTTTTCTTGCAAGACGGTCAGCCTGTAGTCCACCGCAGAAAATAACATACCTTGACTCAAAGGTTCCCCGATTGGTTGCTATCACATGAGTGTCGCCGTTCTTCTCAAATGATAATGCTTCTGTGTTTAATTCCAACCGGCTTCCTGGTTGTATTTTCAAAGCAATAGAGACCATCATCTCAGTTGCCTTCACATAATCGATGATGCCTGTATCCGGAACCCATAGTCCTGCAATGCCAGTGCAGAAAGGTTCATGTTCTTTTATTTGTTCTGCATTGATCTTTTCTATACCTGTCAGACCATTTTGCAGGCCCGTTGTATAGATCTTTTCTAATTGTGGCAATTCTGAATTATCGGTTGCTACTACTATCTTACCACACACGTCATGCGGTATATTGTTTTCTTTGGCAAATGCGACTAAATCTTTTCTTCCCTGTACGCAATTTTTCGCTTTCAAAGATCCTGGTTTGTAATAAAGTCCGCTATGAAGTACGCCCGAGTTGTGCCCGGTCTGGTGCGCTGCAAGACTGGCTTCCTTTTCCAGCAAAAGGATAGAAAGATTGGGATGCCGTTGTTGCAATCTGTAAAAGGTAGCTGCTCCTACAATGCCGCCACCAATAATGGCAACATCAAATTTTTTTTGGTTCAATGACGGGATATTTATGGTTTGCTCTCAGGGTTGCAAAATTAATTTATCCCGCCTGAAGTATGAAAAAACCTTTGACTTTCCCAAATTATTGTTATGGAATGCGATTTGATAACCCTAAACAATTAAGTTTGTTTGTGTATTGCTGAAAGCAGTTTGAAAAAAGTATAGAAGTTCCCTGTATGAAGAAGGCAGTTTTGAAGAGACGGTTGATTTACCTTTTTGTTTTGATCATTATCCTTATCTCACTTTTTGCTCTTGCAGGCAACAAAGTATGGATAGAAAATAATTACACGTATGGGTTTTATCAGCCTGTAGCACGTACACTCAGGTATGCCTTTGGATGGATACCTTTTAGTATTGGTGATGTTTTCTATGGAATTGTTATTGCCTGGCTATTGTATAAGCTGCTTAGAAATAGTTACATGCTGTTTCGTAAAAAATTGACCTGGCATATCTTCTTTCGCAAGCTCAGTAAGATTTTCATTTTTATATTTTTTGCGTATGGAATTTTCCTGGTGATTTGGGGATTGAACTATAGCCGCAAGGGTATTGCATATCAACTGCACCTGGCTGCACCTCAATATGACACGATGCAACTGCTGAAATTGCAAGAGATGATGGTCAATCGTGTGAATGAGGCAAAGGCATTAACTGACACATCGGTTCACTTAACCACGAAGGAGATTTTTTCAAAAGCCGTGGTTGCTTACGGCGATGCTGAAAAGAGTTTTCCGTTTCTTGATTATCGGAATAAGTCGATCAAGACTTCCTTATATGGTTCATGGGGGAATTATTTTGGTTTTACCGGATATTATAATCCTTTCAGCGGTGAAGCACAGGTGAACGCCACTGTACCAAAATTTTTGTTGCCTGCGATCACAGTACATGAGATGGCACATCAGATAGGTTATGCAAAAGAGATGGAAGCTAATTTTGTGGGATTCCTCGTAGGGACTCATTCATCCGATCCTGTATTTCGGTATTCAGCTTACCTGGATGTGCTGATCTATACCAATGTGCAGGTTCGTGCTTTTGATACTACCTCTGCCGATGTAGCATTGAAAAGTTTATCGGATCCTGTAAAAGCTGACCTCAGGGAATGGCGAGCTTTCAGCCTGGCACACAGGAGTATATTTGAGCCTCCCGTGCGATGGATTTACGGAAAGTTTTTGAAAATCAATGATCAGCCACTCGGCATCCTGAGTTATGACCAGGTCACTTCATTGGTGATATCTTATTATCAGAAAATGGGATTACTCAAATTGTAACGCAGCGATTTTTCTGATCATAGCCTCATCAGTAAGTACCTTCAATTCGAAATTGTTCATCTCTTGCGATAGTTGTTGTACTTCGTCCTTATTGAGGTTTTCTAAAAAATAGGATAGCTCAATGCGATTTCCTGATTTTAGCGTTGCATACATTGTTTTCGTCAGTACAAACATGGTGCTGCCTCCCTTCATTCCTGCGTGGTCGAGCCATTGCCTGTTAGCAGGATTTTCCATAACAGTTTCAAGAATTTGCGTGAGTATTAAATAAGTGTCATTGCTATAAATCTTACGGTTATTGAGTATTTCTGCAATGCGTGAATAGGCTCTTGTGGTCGATTGCGGAAGGCGGCTGTTCCATTCCTGCTGCATAGAAACCGTAAGGTCAACGGGATTGAAGAAGTTCTTGTATTCGGGGTTGTATTTGAGTTGGTCGTGAATCATAGCAGTAGCTTTCTTGTAGCTGTCCGTATTTAGACCACGGATTTGCTTCAGAATTTTTTCTTCCTTTATTTTTTTAGGATTTTGATATAACATTAATGCTGATACGTAATAATACAAAGGAGTAAAATGTTTAATGCCGAGCAACCGGTAATTATTATTGATGTTATCCAATCCCAGCATATCCATCAGGTATTCAGTATTGGCATTACTGCTGAAAATAATCATTCCTCTCGCGATATTCAGCAGACTGACACTGTCATTCTTAATTTTGTTTTCATTTTTCATCACCTTGATCCATGCCGGATGTGCACCACCATCGGTATTCGGCAGGTAATATTTGTTAAGATCTGCCAATGCTACCATTGAATACGGGTCAAACACCTGATGTGCTGCCTGTTTGGAAAATTCAATAGCTACCATGATCTTCATCGTGCTGGCGAGAGGCATCATCTTGTCGGCATTTAAAGAAGCATACACCGTATCATTCCTTTTGACAAAGAGGGAACTACTGCTCTTATGGGTACTGATAAAATCGAGTATTGGATTTTGCGATTGTGCGAAGGAATTGTTCCGCAAAAAGAAAAAGACTGCAAGTGGCAATACGTATTTCATAGTTTGTCATTTATTATTATCAGGGATGATAAAAATAAACGATAAACATTAATCATTGTCGTTTTGCAAAGGAAACATGCCGGTTGGGTTGACCATCTGCCACTGTACAGCCTCCGGGACTGGGGTCTGTACCAACCCCTCAATCAGACAACTTAAAACACTAATTGTATTTGAAATTCCTGCGCTGCTGAGGTTTAGAAACGCTATTAGCCTCGTTCATCCTCAGGTTCCTGTTCTTGTATTTTCTCCCATTGAGTTTTCCGATCATCTTTCCGGCGAGCCCATTTTCTACCTCTACCCAACTGTTCATCTCTTTCAATTCGATTTTCCCGATGGATGCATTGCGAAGGCCACTTTCGTTCAAGAGAAATTGCAGGAAATTGGATTTGTGGAAACCATCCTTTGTTCCGACATTGATGAACAATCGGGTGTAACCGCCTTGCCGCCTTTCAAACTTTCCTGAAGCTGGTTTTGCATTTTTTGCCGGTGCGAAAGTCTTTCTTACATTAAGGTCTTCCGCATCAGCGTAGTATTCAAGAAATGAACTGAGTTCAAGTATTGCAATTTTCTTCAGTATTTCTTCTTTAGAAATGTGTTCAAATTTTGAAATGATTTCAGAAATATACACGTCCACTTCAGAAGAACCGGATTCTGACTGGAGCAGGGTATCCATGAAATGGAATAATTTTTTGCGTGATACATCTGAGGCATCTGGCAGTTCCATTTTTTTAATGGTAGTCTTGATGAGGTTTTCTATTTGATGTATCCTCGATATTTCACGGCTGTGGCACAGCGAAAAACAAAGTCCATTCTTACCGGCGCGGCCTGTACGACCACTCCTGTGCGTGTAAACTTCGGGATCATCCGGCAATTCATAATTGATCACATGTGTAACTGAATCCACATCAATACCTCTGGCCGCTACATCAGTAGCTACCAATAACTGGGTAGTCTTGTTTCTGAATTTCTTCATTACCCGGTCGCGCTGCTGTTGCGAAAGGTCGCCATGCAAGGCCTCGATAGCGTAACCATCTTTAGTGAGCTTTTCTGTGATATCCTGTGCACCGGCTTTAGTTCGGGTGAAAACGATACCATACATTTCCGGATTGAAATCGATAAGCCTTTTTAATGCATCATAACGATGATGTGCTGCCATTACGAAGTATTGGTGATCGATGTTGGAATTGGCCGCATTCTTTTTTCCTATGGTAACTTCAAAAGGAGAAGTCATAAACCTGCTGGCAATGGAACGAACTTCGTTGGGCATGGTTGCACTGAACAACCATACTGATTCACGATTAGGCGTATTGTCCAGGATAAAATCGATATCATCACGAAAACCCATGTTCAGCATTTCATCTGCTTCATCAAGTACCACATATTTCACTTTGTTCAGGTCAATTGCTTTTCTTTCGATGAGATCAATAAGTCTTCCCGGAGTAGCAGCAATGATTTGAATGCCTTTTTTCAAAGTCTTGATCTGGACAGATATGGATGTACCGCCATACACAGCTTCAGAATCTATACTTTCTGAATATTTCCTGAATGACTTCAAGTCATTATTGATTTGTACACATAATTCGCGCGTAGGGCAAACGATAAGAGCCTGTGGATGCCTCTTGTCTTCATCTACGAGTTGGATCAGGGGAAGACCAAATGCAGCAGTCTTGCCTGTGCCTGTTTGCGCCAGCCCTACAAAATCCTTTGTTCCACTGATAAGTACCGGTATAGCTTTGGTCTGGATAGGAGTGGGAGTTTCGAACCCCAGGTCGTTGAGCGCTTGCAGGATATTTTCCTTTAAGCCAAGCTCATGAAATGAATGCATCAAAAATTTTTTAGGGCGCAAAGGTAAATCATTTGAAGCGGCCCCGGTATTCTTTATTGGTAAGGTTGTATTAAACAATCAACGATGTATTAAACAATCAATAGTATTGAAAGTCTTTTGTCAGGCTATTGAATTTAAGGTGATTAGGGTTAACATTCATTTCACTTTCAAATACAATCAGCAGGCTATTAATTAAATAATTTCACAATCAAAACCCAAAAACATGAAAACTAAATCCCTTTTATTTGCGGCATGCCTGTTCTTTTTTACGGCATCGTATGCTCAGAAATTCGCAATCGGTATCAAAGGAGGAGCGAACCTTGGCAAGATTTCCGGTATGTCTTTTAAGGATGAATACAAACTCGGTTACCAGGTTGGTGGTTTTGCCACCATTCCTCTCGGTGAAAGAATTGCCATTCAGCCTGAGGTCTTGTTCAATCAAACCAATGTGGATACCAGTAGTAGTTTCAGTGATATTTATAATTTCAAAAATATCAGCAACATTGAATTGAAGCAATTGACCATTCCGATCCTGCTGAATGTAAATATTAATAAATATCTGACATTGCAGGCAGGCCCTCAATTCGGAGTTGCAATTGACCAAAACAAGAATTGGCTTGATAATGGAAAAGAAGCATTTAAAACAGGCGACTTTGCTGTTACAGGTGGATTGCAGGTCAATCTTTTGAAGTTTAGATTGTATGGCCGGTTTACCGGTGGGATGACCAATCTTGATAACATCGGTAATAAAGAAAATTGGAAAGTCCAGAATATTTCAGTCGGATTAGGGATTGCACTATAGATCGAAAAACTTTTCCTAAAATATTTTTTTATAAGCCTGTTGCCAGTAGTGGTAACAGGCTTTTTAAATTTGCAGTCATGATGTGTTTACTTTTGGAAGGCGCCAGAAAAAATTAGTTGATTACCTTTGCCACCTAAAAGTAAGAAGGGTGGCGCTTATTAAGAGTATTTCAGGCATCAGGGGCACAATTGGAGGCTCAGCCGGTGAAAACCTGACACCGGTGGATATCGTAAAGTTTACTGCAGCTTTTGCTACGGTGATTTCCCAGGGAGCAAAAACAAAAAAAATTGTCATTGGCCGCGATGGTCGTATCAGTGGTAAGATGGTAAGTGAATTATGCTCCAATACATTGCTGGCTATGGGTTTTGATGTTGTGGATTTAGGAGTTACCACAACCCCTACTGTAGAGATTGCTGTAACAAAGGAGCAGGCCGATGGTGGTATCATCCTTACTGCAAGCCATAACCCGCAGGAATGGAATGCTCTGAAATTGCTCAATGAAAAAGGTGAGTTTATAGATGCTGAAACAGGCGCCCGTGTTCTTGAAATTGCGGATAAAGAATCATTTGAATTTAATACCGTTGACAAGTTGGGAGCCTATACACAGGATTCCTCATACATGCAATACCACATTGATGCTATTTTGAATTATCCGATGGTGGATGTCCAGGCAATTAAAAAACAACAATACCGGGTTGTGGTGGACGGCATCAACAGTAGCGGTTCTGTATATGTGCCGGCTCTTTTGAAAGCATTAGGAATAAAGGATATTATTGTTATTAATGAAGATGTAACCGGAAAATTCAATCACAATCCGGAGCCGCTTCCAAAGCACCTTATTGAACTTAGTAATGTAGTGGTGCAGCAAAAGGCAAACCTGGGGATTGCAGTAGATCCTGATGTTGACAGGCTTTGTTTTGTGTGCGAAGATGGCAGCATGTTTGGCGAGGAATATACATTAGTGGCAGTAGCAGATTATATGCTTTCTAAGAAAAAGGGAAACGCTGTGAGCAACATGTCATCCACCAAAAGCCTGAAGGAGATAACGCTTCAGCACGGTGGTGAATATTTTCCAAGTGCTGTTGGAGAAGTGAATGTGGTGAAGAAAATGAAGGAGGTAAACGCTGTGATCGGTGGTGAAGGGAATGGTGGCATCATCGTTCCGGATTTTCATTACGGCAGAGATGCTTTGATAGGGATTGCGTTATTTCTGACACACCTGGCACACAGCAATAAGAGTGTCAAAAAATTACGTTCTCAGTACCCGAATTATTTTATCTCCAAAAATAAGATTCCACTGGAGCCTTCAACAAATGTTTCAAGTCTTCTCAAAAAGATCAGGGACAAGTACAAGGCATTACCGTACAATGATGAAGACGGATTGAAGATTGAATTCGATAATGATTGGGTACACTTAAGATCCAGCAATACTGAACCAATCATCAGAATCTATTCAGAAAGCAACTTTGAAACCACTGCAGAAAATATTGCGAAGAAAATCATGAAAGACATCCAGGAGGTAATGGGTGATACTAATTAATTGAATCAATGGAACGAATTTATTTTGACAATGCGGCTACAACACCGCTGGACCCAGAGGTATTTGAGGCAATGAAGCCCTTTTTTACTGAGAAATTTGGTAACCCTTCTTCCATTTACAGTTATGGAAGAGAAACACGATTGCCTATTGAGAATGCAAGAAAATCAGTAGCAAAGATCATCAATGCTCATCCTTCTGAAGTGTTCTTTACAAGCGGGGGTACAGAAAGTACCAATACAGCAATCAATGCAGCGGTGCATGACCTGGGATGTACTCACATCATCAGTTCACCATTGGAACACCATGCTACATTACACACCATAGAACATCTTTCCAAAACAGGACAGGCAAAAGTTACCTATCTGAAAGTGTTGAAAAATGGAGCAGTTGATCTCGATGATCTCGAAAGTATATTGGCATCAAGCAAAGAAAAATGTCTTGTTACATTAATGCATGCTAATAATGAAATTGGTACGATCACAGATATAGAACGAGCAGGTGAATTGTGTGAAAAGTATGGAGCAATTTTTCATTCGGACACGGTTCAGACTCTGGCGCATTTTCCAATTGATGTAACAAAGCTAAAGGCACATTTCATCACAGGTGCAGCCCATAAGTTTCACGGGCCTAAAGGTGTTGGCCTTTTATACATCAACCGCAACATAAAGATCAATGCATTCATTCAGGGTGGGGGACAAGAGCGGAATATGAGGGCAGGCACTGAGAATGTTTATGGGATCATAGGTTTTGCTAAAGCACTCGAGATTGCGGTGGCCAATATGGATAACGAGAGCCGTCATATCCATGAACTCCGAGACTATATGAAGCAACGGCTTGTTGCAGAGATTCCCGGAGTTTGCTTTAATGGGAACCCTGAAGGACATTCTCTTTATACTGTATTAAGCGTTGGATTTCCCAGGACAGAAAAGTCTGATATGCTGCTTTTTAATCTTGACATTCATAATGTTTGTGCAAGTGGTGGAAGCGCATGCTCATCAGGCGCATCTACAGGCAGCCACGTGATAGAAGCGCTGCATGCTGCAAACGAACAGGTAACAGTCAGGTTTTCATTCAGCAAATTCAATACAAAAGAGGAAGTGGATAAGGTGATAGAAGTGCTGAAGAGCATTTTGTAAGCCTATCATTTCAGACATAGACATCCTCGATGAAAAAATATTCTTCATCTTCACTGTGAAGAATGATACTCAAAACATCAAATTGAATGCGAGTCCAGCCCGGGTTTTGAAACTGGTATTCTTCAGCAGCTTTTATAATGTAGCGTAATTTTTTCCTGGTTACGTCGCTTTCGGGATAGCCAAACTGCAATGATTTCCTGGTCTTCACTTCCACGAAATGCAGGACTTCATCCTTTGAAGCGATGATATCGATCTCCCAATGCTGATAGCGCCAATTCTGATGAAGTATCTTAAATCCATTACTTACCATGTATTTTTTTGCGAGTTGCTCTCCTAACTTTCCGACAGAATTATGATGTGCCATGATTGAAATTAAATAATTACATGGCATTTTGGATGAACTAACAATAATTGATGTGGTGAAATGTTGGTTTTTATATACTTAAAAGGATGTTTCATAAGGTGAATATTTAATTTTTGAAAGAGGGCTGAGAAAGATGAAATTTGTAGTTAAAAAAAACAAAAAATATTTTTTGAGATGGTTAATTTTTGATTTTGAACCGTCATATACTTTGTAGGTGGGTGCAAAATAACTGTTGGTCAATTATCATATTTCATTAAGGTTTAGAGAATTAAATTTGTAACAAAATAAAATAAACAATTCATGAAGAAAATTTATCTGGCGATTGCTTTATTATTCAGTGCTAATGTAATGATGGCACAAATGGTAAAAAGTCCGGTAAGCTGGGCATCGAGCACTAAAAAAGTTGCCGATAAGACTTACGAAATCACATTGACCGCTAATATCGAAGAGGGATGGCACATGTATTCTCAGACAACTCCTGATGGCGGCCCTTTACCAACAAAGATTTCCTATTCAAAAAATCCTCTTATAACGATAACAGATAAAACTGCGAAAGAGATCGGCGAGATGGAGCAAAAGCATGAACCATTGTTTGGTGTTGACGTAAAACAATTTTCTGATAAGGTAGTTTTTAAACAAACTGTAAAGCTGAAGGCTAATGTGAACACTTCATTAGATGTGGCAGTACAATATATGGTTTGCGATGACCATCAATGCCTGCCTCCAACTACTAAGAAATTTACTATTGCGTTCAAATAAACCAACTTATTAATGTATCATAAATTCAGGCATGCGCTCCGGTATGCAGGATTGTTTTTGTGCACGCTGGCTTTCAATTTTTCTTTTGGCCAACAATCATCGCCGGTAACTTTCACTTTTGGAACCACACATGTCAATGACAGTATAGCTTACCTCGAGATCAAGGCTAAAATAGCCCCCGGTGTCAAGTTGTTTGCATTGCAACAAAGCCCGGAGGATTTAGTGTATTCTACACTTAGTTTTGACTCATCAATAGAAAGCAAACTTGCAGGTAAACCGGAGGTGAAAGGCGATCTGAAAAAAGATAAAGATGCCATTCTGGAAGGGGATGTGCAGTATTTCACTGACTCCGTTACCTGGAATCAACCCATTCGTGCGAAACTAACAGATAGTTTCCTGGTGATAGGCAAGGTGAACTATATGTACAAAAAGGGAAGTGATTTTCCATCCAGTGATGAAAAGTTTGAGGAGTTTGTATTACCTGATATAAAAGCAGCATCCAATAGTAACCCAACCAGTGTTTCGGAAGCTACAGCAGATGAAGGTGTTTCTGATGTGGGAAACAAATCTTCATGGTGGATATTTATCAGTGGATTTTTGGGTGGGCTATTGGCACTGATAACTCCATGTGTATATGCAATGATACCAATAACGGTTAGTTTCTTTACAAAGAGAAGCGGCAGCAGTGCGCAGGGAATTCGTAATGCGGTAGTCTATGCATTGTCCATCGTTTTCATTTTTACATTGCTTGGCTTTTTGGTTACAGTAATCTTTGGCCCGGATGCCATGAATTTGATTTCTACTAACTGGATTGCCAATCTTATATTCTTTCTGATATTCCTGATTTTCGGAATTTCATTCCTTGGAGCATTTGATATCTCGCTACCAAGTTCAATGGCTAACAAACTGGATAGCAAATCCAGCACCGGAAGTTTTATTGGAATTTTCTTCATGGCCCTGACGCTTGTAGTTGTGTCCTTCTCATGTACAGGCCCTATTATCGGCAACCTGCTGGTATTGGCTTCGAGAGGTAATTATTATGGCCCAATGATCGGAATGCTTGGATTTTCAATAGCGCTTGGATTACCATTTGCCTTTTTCGCATTCTTCCCCGGTATCATGAATAAACTGGGTAAGTCAGGTGGCTGGTTGAATTCTGTAAAGGTTACACTCGGATTTTTGGAATTGGCTCTTGCCCTGAAGTTCTTGTCAAATGCAGACCTTGCAAGAGGATGGCGCATTCTCGACAGGGAAGTATTCATCAGCCTGTGGATTGTAATTTTCGTGTTGTTAGGATTTTACCTGATCGGCAGGTTAAAATTTCATCACGATGATGAGCTTCCTAAAAATGATTTCAACCATCCATACATAAGTATCCCGAGATTGTTTCTTGCAATCGCTTCTTTTGCATTTGCAGTTTATTTAGTACCTGGTTTGTGGGGCGCACCGCTGAAGAGAATATCTGCCTTTGTACCCCCAATGGGAACGCAGGACTTTACATTATCTTCAGCAATGGGGGGAGGCGGACATAGTTCTTCGGCAAACAGTGCAGGTGGTGCGGAACAATTGCCACCACCCGTGAAGTACTATGACAGGATGAAAATGTACGAGCCAGAAGTAGTGGTTAAGTATGGGATGGTTACCTATTTTGATTATAAAGAAGCGCTGGAAGTAGCCCGGAAACTAAAGAAACCTTTGATGTTGGATTTTACGGGAATAAATTGTGTAAATTGTCGCGAAATGGAAGGTAAGGTATGGAGTGATCCTGAAGTAATGAAACGGCTGAAGGATAATTTCGTGATCGTATCATTGTACGTAGATGTTCACAGTGTTTACATTCCGAAGGATGAACAGTATTATTCAAATGCACTTCAGAAAACGATCAAGACATTAGGAGAGAAGAATACTGATCTGCAAGTGTCTGTTTATAATGCCAATACTCAACCTTATTATTTCTTTTTAGATGGTAATGAGAAGAGGATCAGGCCGAATGGTTATGGGTACGACCCTGATGTGGAGAAGTTTAAGAATATGCTCGATGATGTTGTGAAAAAATATAAACAATCCAATAATTCCTGATAAATCATTTAAATTTCTTATCTAAAAACAACTTTAATTAGTACGATGCAACCAAAACTATTGCTATTGATAGCAGTGACATTCTTATTCACTGCATCTGATGCGCAGCGGAGACGCCCGACCGAAACTCCGCCAATGCAATCAACAACTGTAAAGAGTGATACCACAACTCCGAAAGGCCCGCAAAGAAATTCGAAAGAACCTAAACCTTATGATAAGGTTATCACTAAAGAAGCATCCACATCAGTGGGTTTCTTTACGGTTCATAAAATGGACGACAATTATTTTTTTGAACTACCTGATTCCATCTTAGACAGGGATATCCTCATTGTAAACCGTATCGCTAAAGCGGCTGCTGGTGTACGTTCAGGATTTAGCGGTTACGGTGGTGATCAAATCGGAAGACAGGTGATTCAGTTTACAAAGGGACCGGATAACAAAGTGTTTTTGAAAACGATTTCTTTCAGCGAAACGGCTTCTGATTCTACTCCGGATGGTATGTACCGTTCCCTGATGAATAGCAGCCTTCAGCCATTGGAAGCAAGCTTTGATATTGCTGCCTATTCTAAAGATAAGAAGGGTGTTGTATTGGATGTTACCAAATATCTGAACAGCGATAACGATATTCTGTTCTTTGGTTCAGGAGCCAAGAGAGGTTTGGGGCTTACCCAGATGCTTTCTGACCGGTCATATATCGCGAGCGTAAAAGCATTTCCTTTGAATGTAGAAATCAAGACGATGAAAACCTATAACCGGACTCCCACTTCTCAAACCGGGAGCCCGATCCAGGGAGCGTCTCCTACGGCTGTCACCTTCGAGTTAAATAGCTCTATGGTAATGTTGCCAAAGGTACCTATGAAACCACGTTACTTTGATCCTCGTGTCGGATATTTCGCCACTTCGACTACAGATTTTGATGCCAACCCCCAGGGAATAAAACGTATAAGCATGGCCGTAAGGTGGCGATTGGAACCAAAGGATGAAGATGTTCAAAAATATCTGAGTGGCCAATTGGTTGAACCCAGGAAACAAATTGTTTATTACATAGATCCAACTACACCAAAGAAATGGATTCCTTATCTTATCCAGGGAATCAATGACTGGCAGGTTGCTTTTGAACAGGCAGGGTTTAAGAATGCCATCGTCGGCAAAGAAGCTCCTGTTGGTGATTCTACCTGGAGTCTTGACGATGCACGCCACTCTGCTATTGTTTATAAACCCTCTTCTGTAGCCAATGCCAGTGGGCCAAATGTAAACGACCCTCGCAGTGGAGAAATTATTGAAAGCCATATCAACTGGTACCATAATGTAATGGAGTTGCTGCGCAACTGGTATTTTATCCAGGCTGCTGTTAATGACGTAAAAGCCCAAAAGATGGTATTTAGTGATGAGCTGATGGGGCAGTTGATTCGCTTTGTATCCTCTCATGAGGTAGGACATACTCTGGGATTGAGGCACAACTTTGGTTCATCATCTACTATTCCTGTTGAAAAATTGCGTGACAAGAGTTGGGTGGATGCACATGGACATACGCCATCAATTATGGACTATGCCCGTTTTAATTATGTAGCTCAACCCGAAGATAAAATTGATGAAACAGGCATCTTTCCAAGAATTGGTGAATATGATAAATGGGCTATTCAATGGGGATATCAATGGCTTCCTCAATTTAAGACAGCAGAAGATGAAAAAGGATTCTTAAATCGGCAGGTAAGCGATAGCCTTGCCAGGAACCAACGCTTATTTTTTGGTACTGAAACAGATCAAAACGATCCACGCAATCAGAGTGAAGACCTTGGTGACAATGCAATGAAAGCAAGCGCATATGGCATCAAGAACCTGAAACGCATTATGCCGAACTTGTTGAAATGGACTAAAGAGTCTAATGAGGGATATGATAATGCAGCTACCATCTACAAGGAGATAGTTTCACAATTTAACCGTTACATGGGCCATGTGAGCAAGAATGTAGGCGGCATTGAATGGACGCCCACCACTACAGAACAAGACAAGATTGTTTACTCTTATACACCGAGAGAGAAACAACAAGAAGCTATCCAGTTTCTGCAGGATCAATTGTTTACTACCCCAAAATGGCTGATCGATGCAAAACTGTTTAGCCTGATAGGAGTATCCCAATTGGAAACAGTTTCGTCAGCACAAAAGAGTGCCCTGGGACGGTTATTGAATCCCCGCACTTTGAGCAATCTTGTAAGTTTCGAAATGTACGATCCATCCAAAGCATATACAGTAACTGGAATGCTCAGTGATCTGAAGTCAGGGATATGGAGCGAATTGAAAACACACAGACCTATAGATATTTATCGTCGTGATCTGCAGAAGGCTTATGTAGAGAGCCTGATCAGGCTGGTAAAGCCTCCTAAAGCGGCTGTATCTACACAACCATCTTTCGGCCCTCCTATGAGCCAGCCGACTATCAGTGATAATGATGCAATTTCAATAGTGAAAGGACACATGAAAGCATTGATGACTGAAATCCGCACTGCGATTGCAACTACAAGCGATAATGCTTCACGGTTGCACCTGCAGGATGTACAGGAACGTTTGAAAAACGGTTTGGATCCTTCTATTCAGTAATGATATATTTTCAATAGAAAATCCCCGGATGAACTCCGGGGATTTTTTTGTATTCATGATTCAAAGAATGCTACTGAGCCACCCACCCATTCCTTATCCGCATTGTACCTTACTCCGATCATTTTACCCTTACTCAGACGTGCCAGGTTGCACACACCGACAGGGCGCGGCATGTCCTTATCCCAGAAATAAAAAATACGGAGTTCCGCTTTTGCTGGTGTATCTGGAGTAGTAATTACATCAGCATAATGAACTTTCTTTTGCAATATCCAGTTTGATGGGTCTTTGATTTTTTGAATGTCTTCGGGAGTAACATCGATGATAACGCCCTGCCCTGCAAAACTGAACAATGGTTTCAATACATAATCTTCCAGGTTGCCCGGCAATTGAGTTACTTCATTCAGGAAAAATGTTTCAGGCACATAAGGGTGGGAGATATATGGCAATGTGAATTTGCTGATTCGATAAAACCAATTGGGATGCGGCGCCCATTCCACATCAAATGGTTGAGTGATATCAATCACGTCGCCCATAGAATCTTTGATGTGAGAGAATTCGTCAAAAATAATCCTGTTATAAATCCTCTTGACAGGAATACGTTTTCCATCCTTTTCATAAAACAAATCTTTTCCTTGATTTCTTAATTCAGTCAGGCATACAATAGGAATGTGCAAATAGTCCTGTGTGCAATAAAAATCAATTCTTGTCTTTTGCTCATGGGGTTTCAGTTCCAGGAGAATTACATTTTCCGGATTGTGGCCGTTGAGTATTATTTTGCTGAAGAGTTTCAGGTAAGATTCTTTATCATAACCGTTGAGATATTGAGAAAAGTTATCCGGGATGTCAAAGTGTTTCCTGATTACATCGGGATAGTACACCTGGAATCCAAAAAGTGTTGGGAATCCCTGCATCTCTATGAGTTGAGGTTCGTATGTGCCATCCTCATTCGTGCAAATACCAAAATCAAAGGCGATGAATTCAGGATGGCCATCATCTCCCGCTACACGTTCAGTGGCAGGGATTGCGCGGTCAGTAAGGCCTTTGAAGTCCGGCTCCATTATAATATCTACAATGCTTTCGCAGGCATCCAGCATTTTTTTTGTGAATGATTTCGGAATGAACACGGGAGTCTCTGCCACACGAAACGTAATTTGTCCCGGATGGGCGCTGTCCAAATCAGTAAGGAAATCCTTGTAAGTTATTTCAGAAAAATCTCTGTTGAACTTTTCTCTTAATTCAGGGATCATAGCGTGTTTATTAAATTCCCTGAAAATTACACATTTTATAAAGAAGAAACTCAGGCAGCGGAAACAGCCAGAATATTTGTCAGTGCCAATTGCAAAAAGTTTGGTAGTACATATGAGTAGGTCATGAGTATTTTGTCTGGATCATTCAGTTGCTGAATCATACTTTCCCACTTTTCAATACTATGATTTTTTATGACTGATTCTTTCTTTTCCGGTGTTTGTAAGTGTTTCAGCATACCGAGGGGATCAGCTTCAGGGTGAAATTGAGTACCTATAAAATGTTCCGTAAACCGGATAGCCATCATGGCTCTCTGAAGTGGGACATGAGGTCTTTCTTTTTCTATGGCAAGAATTTTTGAACCCAATGATTCAATTCTTTTGTAATCCGGCTCTATCACCTGGTAATCCCGGCTGTCCACCGCATAGAAGGGATTGTTTAGTCCATTGAAAACAGGTTCACGTTCTCCATCCTCCAGCATGTGAACAGGAAATACACCGAAGGAATTCGACTTTCGTTTAGTAAGCCGACCCACTTTGAAATATCTGCATGCCAGTTGAAATGAATGGCAGATAAAGAATACAGGTTTCTTCTGAAAATTTTCAGGAGACTGATTATATTGATGCAGATTATCGAGCCACTCAAAATATTTAGTATCCCATTCTTCACCTTCACTTCCAACAGGGTCTCCTGGACCACCGGTGCTGATGAAGAGATCAAAATCAAGATCCGGGATTTCAGTCTTCTGACGTACGTCAAATATTTTTGTGCTGATGGAAATTTCTTTTCGCTGTGAAAAGAGCGCGAGTATTTCCTGGATGCCACGCATTCCCTGGTTAGGATGTCCGTCATATAGGTCGAGGATGGCAATATTCAACACAGGTTTTTCTATAAAACTCATTTGGCAAATATAAATTTTTTACCAAAAAATGACCAACATACCGCGGATTTATTCCCTGGCATATTTCTACAGATGTAGGTCATTACTGGATAATGATCTTTTCACGGTATTTGAAACTGTTAGGCCCGGTTAACACCAGGTAATATATACCACCTGCGTATCCTTTCAAACTGAGCCGGTGCTCTTCTGAAATAGTGTGGTATATATATTTAGAAAATACCTGTTTTCCATCAGACTGCATAAGCCTTGCCTGGTATTGGCCATCTGGCTGTCGTGTCAGTTTAAGATTGACATAATCTTTGGCCGGATTCGGGAATATTGTAACGGAGGCGGGTGGAAATTCAATTTCAGATTTTAATATTTTGGAATGTACAGTGTTTCCATCCTTCATTGAGGCTGTGATTCTGTAATAGTGTGTACCTTCTGTTGGAGGATAATGTGTCCATGAATATTGCGGTTGAATACCGGCTTCAATATTCTTGATGGCAAAGAAATTCGTTGAATCTTTTCCAAATTCAACATTAAATTGACTTACCAGGTTACTACTAACAGTTTCCCACTTCACATCCACACTTTCAGATTTCGTAACTGCGTTTTCATTTTTGAAAGCAAATGGTGGAGGTATATTTTTGAAAGTGATGAAGAAGCGGCCAGGATCGACGGAAGCCTTATCACTATTCCCTTCAAAAGAATAGTCATTACTGCCTTCCTGCAAAGGTTGTTGCCGGGATGTATAAAGATCATGCAGGATTGCCCTGAGGCCTAAACCTTCCAGTCCTGAAACTTTGAATTGAACCGTATAACTACGTTTGCCCAATCCCGTTAGATGGAGAAATGTGGTGTCTGTTTCCTTCGGAGGTGTTTTTCTTTCTATGGCCAGTGGGTAGGATGCCGAAGGAAGAAAAATATTCTCTGAACTATTCATCATTTTTTTAGCGTCGTATTTGTCTGTTTCATCAGTGTAGTTCTTGTTGAATAATTGTATTGCACCGTCCAGAACAGTGGTAGTTCCACCTGAGCTCAGTGCCAGATCGACAGAGATCAGAGCAGATGGCGACTTTATTTCTTTCTTAGTTCTGAATATAGAGTTGCTGCCTGTGATTTTTGCATTTTCAGAAAACGAAACTGTACCCATTGTAGCCGAAGGATTATAAACAAAGAATGCCTGACCTGATTGGATGGGTGGAATGCTGCCGTCAACGTAATTGCCACCATCGGGTGATGCAGTATTGGCGGTAATGGCGCGGAATGCACCTAACCCATACACAGATGGATAGGCTGTGAGTTGCGGGTCCCAGATGTAATACGGTTCCTGGATGTTGGGGCTTATGGTAATGTCATCATAGTTGATGGATGAAGCGTAAGGATTGCCAATCAATGCAAAAGAATTTGGCGGAACGTTAATGGTTGCCGGTGCTTCACCTGATGGTGTTGGTGCGTAAATTTTTCCCTTTGTATGCAATGTTACTTCGGTAGATGGATATCCGATATCAATAGCACTTCTGTCGCCCCTGACAAATAAGAAATACCCGTTGTGAAGATCTATCGGATCAGAAGTTTTATCGACACCCGCATAGCTATCACTGGCAGGTACATAATATTTCATGGATGGAGAGAAAGATTGTCTGTCAAATCCATTTGCACTCCAGTTAGTGCGGCTGTCAGTAATGTTGGTACCTCTCAGCGGATCTGGCAATTTTGAATTTTGCCATGATTCATAAATAGTACTTCCTTTTGTAGGTACACTCAGCAGTTGCCATGCCCTCGGGTGGTTAGGTATGTAGCGCTCTACAATGAAGCTTCCGGTACCGTAGGTGATAGTAGCAGCATTGGTTCCTTCAGGAATTTTATCAATACTTGCGGTCCGGTTGTTGTCGCTGATCAAGGTGATATCACCATCCATGTTGATCTTAGAATTGTCTTTGAGCGAAAGCAGGTTCTTTACAGATAGTGGTGAGTTTACATCGAGTAGTGTACTATTGTTGTTATTCAAATTATAAAAGGCAGGATAAGGCGCTACACTGGAAAAATTCTGTGCAGATGTTCCATTGAATTCGACAGTACTGTTATTGTGAAGGAAAACGGAAGCAGCTGTCTTTGAAAAATCCCCTTTGACAAACAGGGTGCCTGTTGGTGCGATCTTGTTGCCGGTTCCGGAGAGAACGAGATGTTGATATATTAAACTATTTGCATTGGTGATGGGTTGGTCGCCCGCCCTTGAGTATTCAACTGTGCTGTTTGGATCGAGGATAATGTTAGTGATGTTGGCATGTACAGACGAATTATCAGATAATGTGGAAGTGAATCCATTAAAACCCTGGTTGTTGCCACATATCAATTTTCCACCGGATTCTATTTTGACGATATTGGAATTATTTCCAGAAATAGAATTGTCATTAATTGAAAAAACTCCTCCATTTTTTATTGTAAAGCTCCCTCCTGGAATAAGTAAAATATTTCCTAATGAGTTTCCTACATTGTTTCCCCAAACTTCAATATTATTATAAGTTTTTGGGGATCGGATTGTTTCTCCAGATCCTGTATGCATATATCTTATTACACCACCGGTTATGTTGTAAGTTCCCTCCATAGCAGGTTGCGTTCCGGTAGTACTTACTATCAAGATACTGTTATCCGTCATGGTAAGATTGGTGGTTGTACCTCCAATATTTTTTCCTGTACAATCGAAAATGGCATCATCCTTAATTGTAATCGTTCCATTTGGTGCAAATGCCGATGATGGTGTTTTTGTTCCGGAACTACTCAGGATAATGTTTGAGTAATCTCCCCTCGATATTACAGGCTGATCTCCTGCTCCATAAAATTCAACTGTACTACCAGGATTGAGTGATACTATTCCAGACGGAATCGAGGAACCTGTTCCTGTGAATCCTCCACTATGGCTTGTTCTGTAGGTACCTGTACCTGATACGATAACTGTTCCGTTAGTATTGGTAATATTTTGGGATGTCATGTCAAGGATGCCATTTACATTGAGTGTATTTCCTGACAGACTATTGTCAACATTCGCGCCTGAAATGGTAACTGAAGAGTCGACAGGTACTGTTACTGAAGTGTTTAAATTCAGGACTTTGGTTAGATTTAATTTTAAATTGTTTCCACCAAGAATTGCATTTGTACCGTTAATGATGAAATTGCCACATGTGCTGCTTTGATTGATTGTACCGTTACCACATATTCCATTTCTAAAATATTTCTTTCCAATCACATCAAATGTTACATTAGAATTTACCTGTAGCAATCCATTGAAGTGAGTATCTGAACCAGCACCTACACTAACGTTCTTACTTATACGAAATACGGCAATATCTGAAACTCCGGCATTTGGAAAATAGGAAGTCCCGGAAGTTGTAAATGCATTTGTCGTATTCCAATTGAAGAGCGATCCGGTTTGCCAATTTACTTTTGGATTGCTGGCAAAGGCATCACTTTGGCTTCCTGTGTTATCATCTCCTCTTACAACTCCACCAGTATAAACAGTGGCTGTGGGAGCCGTCCCTGAAAAGACGGGTTGCTTGCCATATAATACGTAAGTTCCGTAAATGTCAAAATCACTTGTTGTAGCACCATCATCTGCAATTGTCAACAAGTATCCTCCGCTTGTATTGGTATTGTCCAATATTCCTCCTGATTCTATCTTCAACATTTTTGCAGACGCATCTGCAGTCAATGTAATCGTATGTCCATTACGGATGGTGATACCTTTCGCATTTTGATCGGGAACTAATGTAGAGGTTACCCAGTTGGTTGAACCGTCAAATGACGACTGCCAGTTGCCGGCTACATTCCAATTTCCAGTAAGACTGCTTCTAAAATAATCTCCTGGAAGTGAGGCCACTGAAGTGAATTGATCTCCTGCGGTAAATGCACGATTGAGATCACTTTGTCCGGTGACAACTAAGGTGTTTGTTGCAGCATTTGCATTTCCATAGAGATTCCAGTTCGCTCCATTCCATCCTGCCGTCAACAGCGAAGTTTCTGCGCCGGCAACATCTCCGTCCGTGTAGGTAAAGGTGGCATTTGCATTTAGTGTACCTGTTGATGTTACATTCCAGTATCTTGTAAGGTAATTTGTAGGAGATGAATTATCAGGATGTTTCACATCTACCACATTCATACTGATGGATGGTGCACCGCTCGGACTGTTGACGGTAATGGTAACCGGAGAATAATCTGCTCCGGATGTATTGTCGCCAATAGGAAAAGTGAATGAACCGGTTGCATTGAAATTCTTGATCACTTTGCCGGCTCCGTCTGCCTGGATAAAGCTATAACTGTTACCTCCAGTTAAACCCGCACCAGTTCCAAACGTAAAATCGTAATTGCCTATATTCAAAATACCATTTGAAAACGAAGAATTGGTTCCTGTTACTGTCAATGGCGAACCGAGTGTGCCTGCAACGGCTTCGGCTGTTCTGTCAATAATGATATTTTGCAAAGTCTGTCCTCCCGAAACAAATCTCAGTGTTCCAATATCGCCTGTTCCAAGAAGCGTTAAGGAACTCGCAGTGCTACCTTTCAAATATCCCGAACCTGTAAGTGTATTGGCAACTCCAGTAGTTCCTAAAGCCAGGTTTCTTCCATTCATATCAAGTATGTCAGTATTGTTTGTAAATGAGAGAACATTCCCCCCTGCCGGGGCTTTGATGGTAAGGTTTTGATTCAACATAAGAGTAGTTCCTGAACCAGATGGTGTACCTACAATGACATAATCAAGAGATAAATCTCCGTTGGATGGAGTATAGATTTGTTGGGATCCTGACGACTTTATAAAATAGATTGCACGGGATTTTGGATAAAAGTTGTATCCGCTATTGAAGGTAAGATTGCCGGCAAGTTTCAGATCATCACCAAAATTATGACCTAAACTCATATTGCCTGATACGCTTACATTTCCAATTACTTGTAATGGACCATTACTCGTAACACTTCCATAATCCATATACAAACTACTGGACAAATTAATTGTTAAGTCACCGTTTATTGTACGTGATTCTGCGATTGCAGTATAATTAAGTGTTGTTCCGTTAGCAAGAATGACATTGTAGGGAGGTGAGCTTGCTCTCCACTCATTTCCGATATTATAGGTGCCACCTGGCTGGTAAATCAGCGAAGACCCGTTTGCATAAATTGGGGGTATATTGGCTACATATCCTCCGGCATCGATCTCAAGATTTCCATTTATAGTAATTGATTGGTTATTCGTAAACCCACCCCAAAGAATAAGATTATTAATTGTTTTTGGGGCATCGTTCAACGTGGCAATGGTTCCGGTATTCACCAAAACATTGTCCGGAGAATTTGTTGTAGATGGCCAGAATTTTTGCCCGGTATTGATATTATAATTACTTCCCTTATTAAATACGAGATAACTTCCACCGTGGTAAATAAGAAAATTATTTCCATTAGCATAACCGCCATTATCTAATTGAAAAGTACCATACACATCTGTGTTGCCATTGTTGGTGTATGTTGCTCTTACTGCTAACGAATGCCCGGCAGAAATAGTAGTTTGTGTACCTGCATCGCGGTTAACTGCGCTATTAATTGTTACTGCATGGTTAATAGTAACTTTATCTGTAGCAGCCGGGACTGCATTCGTATTCCATGTGGCGGCGGTGTACCAGTTTCCGTTTTGTACTGAATAGACTCCATTTAGATATGTACTTCCTGTAAGTGTAAAATCATCTAACCGGAAGGTACCTCCTGAAGCAGTGGCTCCAGACAAAGTTAGCACGATAGTAACCGTACCTGTCAGATTGTTGCAATTAGATATTTTTTGGTTTCCAATAAAACTTCCGCTTGTCCCGACAGGATATGCGCCAATATTATTTGCATTAATAGTCACAGAGATATTATTTGGGCCAGTACCACTCCTTTGTCTCCAAAAATCCAAACTTGTAATGTTACATGAATATCCGGGTGCGATATCAAATGATAGTGTGTAAGTATCAGAAGATGGTTGACTATTACCGGCAATCGATAATGCCTTTCCTGCATTCCCGTTATAATCAACAAATCCCGAATAGGATGTTGTCCATGAGGAATTGGACAAATGTGCATCAATGGTTCCGGGAGTTACAGCGTAGGGCTTTCCGCTGATTGTTGACGTTCCAAAATCATGGAAATAGATTGTTTGAGAATTCCCGGTTACAGAAAATAACACGTATGCAGTGATAGCCAATACTCGCAGGTAAAATTTCGCCATAGTAGTTCTTTAGAATAAAACAACAGGCTTTTCCCAGGTAAATCGTTTTCTTCAGGGATGGGAATTAATCTGAAAATTAAGGATTTCTGTAATTTGATCCGCCCATTACACAGATTTTATGGGTGCTGTGGATAAATCGGTTTTATTATAATTTTTAGAGAATATACCTGTATTTTTCAGGATTATTTACCTTACCTTTGCCGTCCAAAA
>JBDHYH010000019.1:0-42018 GCA_039811325.1 Chitinophagaceae bacterium
TTTCAAAAAATGCTTTTGCATATTGAGTGGATGTATTGCCGATATCGCCACGTTTGGCATCTGCAATCACCAGGTGATCATCAGAAATATACTTTACCGTTTCCTCCATTATATTCCATCCTTCTGCTCCGAGTGATTCGTAGAAAGCTGTATTGATTTTATATGCTACGCATAAATCACTTGTGGCATCAATGATCTGCTTATTAAAAATCAAAATGCCATCTGCAGTTCGTGGTATATGCTTCGGAAGTTTCCCGATATCAGAATCCAGTCCTACACAAAGGCAGGAATGTTTAGCCTTGATCTCAGCAACAAGTTTCTTTCTGTTCAATGCAATTACTATTTGATAGTTACCAATTCATTTAATTACTTTTCAATTCCAGCAGACTGAAGTTCCAGATCACGCTCTCCTATCTGCTGGCGCCACATGGCATAGTACAATCCGTTTTTTTCGAGGAGTGATTCATGTGTTCCCATCTCTATCAGTTTTCCTCTTTCTAAAACATAAATTCTGTCTGCATGCATAATTGTGCTCAACCTATGCGCTATCAGGATGGTGATCTGTTCATCGCGAGATGAAACCTTCCTGATTGTCGCAGTAATTTCCTCCTCAGTAAGAGAATCAAGAGAAGAAGTAGCTTCATCAAAAATAAGCAGTGTTGGATGCCTAAGCAGCGCCCTTGCAATGGAAAGCCTTTGGCGTTCACCTCCTGAAATCTTCATACCTCCTTCGCCTATCACCGTATTGATACCTGCTTCAGCCCTGTCTAACATATTAAAACATGCGGCCTGTATCAGCACTTCATTGATCTGCTCATCTGTAGCTTCAGGATTTACAAACAACAAATTCTCTTTGATCGTTCCTGCAAAGAGTTGGGTATCCTGCGTCACAAAACCAATCTGCCCGCGCAAATCATCAAAGTCTATCTTGCTAAGTTCAACACCATTATAAGAAATGCCTCCTGATGCAGGACGGTACAACCCCACCAACAATTTCACCAGCGTACTCTTGCCGGCACCGGAAGGGCCTACAAAAGCAATGGTCTCCCCGGATTGAACAGAAAAACTAAGATGCGAGATAGCAGGATGCTGCGCACTCGAATGTTGGAAACTCACATCCGCAAATTCAAGGTGTTGCAACCTTGGAATGGATATCGGGTGAAGTGGTCGTGGCTCAGCAGGTTTTTTCATTAATGACTTGAAATTGTTTAATGACGCTTCAGCTTCGCGGTAAGAAATGATAATGTTTCCTACCTCCTGCAACGGCCCGAATATAAAGAAGGAATAAAAGGTAAGCGTCATCAGTTGGCCCGGAGTAATAGTATCCCTATAGATCAATAACAATAAAATGAACATGATCACCTGCCTGAGAAAATTCACAAAAGTGCCCTGGATAAAACTCAATGTGCGGATGCTCTTTACTTTCTTCAATTCCAATCCCAGAATCTTGTAGGTATTCTTGTTAAGCCTGTTCACTTCTTGTGAAGTAAGACCCAGGCTCTTCACCAATTCAATATTCCGAAGGGATTCAGTAGTGGCGCCCGCCAAAGCATTAGTTTCGCCCACAATTACCCGTTGTATTTTTTTGATCTTCTTACTGAGCCAGCCGGTCAGCATTGCCAGGAATGCGATTCCTGCGATATAAACAGGCATGATAGACCAATGCAATGAAAAGGAATAGACTGAAACAAAAATAATTCCGACGATTATGCCGAAAAGAATATTATTGAAAGAGGTGATGAATTTTTCCGTGTCTGAACGCACCTTGGTAAGAATGGATAATGTTTCTCCGCTGCGCTGATCTTCAAAATCCCAGTAAGGTAGTGTCAGGCTGTGTTTCAGTCCGTCAGTAAAAATGCGTGCTCCGAATTTCTGAACCACCACATTTCCGAAATAATCCTGAAATGCCTTTGCAATCCTGCTGACCATCGCTACTCCAATCAACATGCCCAGGTAACCCATTACCCCCCAAAGAAATTGTGCTTGTGTTTGATTCCCCGTGTGAGGATGCGTTACATACCTGTCGAACATCTTACCAAATATCAGGGGATCCAGTAAGCTGAACACCTGGTTGATGGATGCCATAAAAAGCGTGAGGGCAATCAACCACCGATAGGGCCTGAGATACGAAAGCATTAATTTCATCGCAGCAAAAATAAACCTTAGCATATTAATTAATGCCTATCCAATCCTTGCGGATATAATATATTTGTGTCAAATCATTTCAACAATGGCTTCACTTATTCCCATTTTCAGGAAGGAACTGGAACACGAATCCGCTACCACACGCAAAATGTTTGAGCGCATCCCGGAAGATAAATTTGACTGGAGGCCCCATCCCAAGAGTATGTCTATAAAACAATTAGCTGCGCATATCGCAGAATTGCCCGGCTGGATTGCAATGACATTTACGCGCGACGGACTTGACTTTGCAAAGGGTGAATACAAGCCTAAGGTGGTCGAAAGTAAACAGGAATTGATGACTTTCACAAACGATATGATCGAGTTGGCACAATCTCACCTACGACCTGAATCAGAAGACAGGTTAACTGAGGAATGGATATTGAGAAGCGGTGATGTAATCTTGCAAAAATATAACAGGGCTGAAGTCATCAGAATGGTGCTCAACCAGGTTACTCACCACAGAGCACAGCTGGGTGTTTACCTGCGAATACTGGACGTACCTATACCAGGCAGTTATGGGCCAAGTGCAGATGAGCATTAAGAATGGTAAATCGATTCTGAGTAAGACGAAGGAATTTCAATTTCCCACAAGATATTCTCCTTTGGGGTCGATAAGAATCACCGGCGCCTTGTGTGTGTTTTCAAAAGTATTGTATGCCTTCTCAAGCTGATCTGAAAAAGGCTTAATATCCGGATTGTCCTTGCAGTAATTTTCAAAGTAACTTACAGACTTGGGATTGTTATACCTGATCGGAAATATGTGAACCGGAATGTATTCCTGGCCTGCTTCGCGTGCATAAGTAGCAAGGATGTAGATTTCTTCAATATCAGAATCGGTAACGGGAATGCAGCCAACAGATACACAACTACCATGAATGAAAATTCCATTGCCCGGCCGCTGAGGATCACTGAGTATCTTATCTGAAGGGTTTGGATAATTCAGGCCCAACGAAAGATGATACATACTTTTAGGGTTGAATTCATTGATATAATAAAACCCTTCGGGTACCTGGTAATCGCCTTGCATGCGCTTAGGCCCTATGGTGCCACTTTGCATACACACTTTGTAAGTTTTGAAAAGTTGGTACTTGTCTTTGGCATTATTTTTCACCCACACTTCCAACTGTGCATCATACTTAAAACTGCGGATATAAATATACTTTGCCGGCCAGATCAACTCCTTCTCCGCAAATTCTTTTTTCAGCAGGTCTTCTTTATTTTCAAAAGCAGTATTGACCCTGAATGAGGTCTTCTGCATTTGTGTAAATGAGTATTGAGCCAGAACTGACTCGCTTACAAAACAGATCAGAAGTAAGCACAACAGGTATTGGATATGATACTGTTTCATGATTATTGAACGTAAAATTAGGTCAAATATTCTAAGCCCGACAGTGGGTCATTGACGTTAACGATATTTTGTAGCGTCCTTACAGATTGCCTCTGAGTTCCTGTTCTCTCTCCAGGGCTTCAAATAATGCCTTGAAATTACCCTTGCCAAAGCTCTTTGCACCTTTTCGCTGAATGATCTCAAAAAATAAAGTCGGCCGATCCTGTACTGGCTTGGAAAAAATTTGCAACAGGTATCCTTCATCATCCCTGTCAATTAAAATTCCCAATTCCTTCAATGGTTCCAGGTCTTCATCAATATGGCCTACCCGGGACAAAACAGAATCATAGTAAGAAGACGGCACTTTTAGAAATTCGACACCACGCCTGCAAAGTTCAGAAACTGTTTCTATGATATTGTGCGTAGCCATGGCAAGATGCTGGCAACCTTCGCCGTTATAAAATTCCAGGTATTCCTCCACCTGGCTTTTCTTCTTTCCTTCCGCAGGTTCATTGATCGGGAATTTCACAAAGCCATTTCCGTTGCTCATCACCTTACTCATAAGCGCAGAATATTCAGTTGAAATATCTTTATCATCAAAACTCAGGATATTCCTGAATCCCATCACATCCTCATAGTATTTCACCCATTTGTTCATCTGGTTCCATCCTACATTGCCCACACAATGATCGATATATTGCAGTCCGGTATCTGCAGGATTAAATTCAGTTTTCCATTCGCGGTATCCGGGCATAAAGGCTCCCGAATAATTTTTTCTCTCAATAAAAAGATGAACGGTTTCTCCATAAGTGCAGATACCACTCATGACGATTTCTCCATTATCATCTCTCACCTTCTTAGGCTCCATAAAGGGAATACCACCACGCTTTGTTGTTTCAACAAAAGCAGATGTAGCATCATCTACTTTTAGCGCCAGCATCTTGACTCCATCACCATGCTTATCTACATGGTTTGCAATCTCAGTTCCGGGCCTGAGAGAAGATGTCAATACCAATGTAAGTTTGTGCTGCCTAACTACATAGCTTGCCCTGTCCATTACTCCTGTCTCAGGTCCTGCATAGGCAACAGACTGAAAACCAAATGCAGACTTGTAATAATGGGCGGCCTGCTTGGCATTGCCTACATAAAATTCGACATAATCAGTACCTGACAAAGGGAGAAAATCATCAGTCTTTAAAGTATCTTTTTGTGTGCCCAAAGTTTGCGTTTGCATAAATATTTATAATTAATAATTTCAAAAATCATTTCAGTTTAAACGGCAAAGGAACTGCCACACCCGCAATTGGCTGTAGCATTAGGGTTCTCAAAGGTAAATCCTCTGCTGTTGAGTCCACCTTCCCAATTAATCACCATATTGTCAAGATAAACCAGGTGGGACGGTTTGATAATGCACATCACTCCCGAAATATCATATACCACATCCTTATCATCTTTCTTGTCAAAAGCCAGTACATAGGTCAATCCAGAACATCCCCCACCCTTGACTCCAATACGGAGGAACTGTGACGGGTCTGTTTGTTCTGATTGCAACCTCTTCAATTCCTGTAATGCTGAATCTGAAAAATTTATCGGATTTTCAATTTGAATTTCGTTGTCAGCCAATTGCAAATATTTTAATTGTTTTTTTCGGGTAATATTAATAATAGAATATCAAAAATAGCGTTAATAACAATCGAGCAATTACTGAATCCTTTAATTTTATAAAAGACAGTAACCCTTAATAAACCATTTTTACAAAAGTACATACGAATTCTTTTACACTATGACTACTTTCGATATCATTATAACAATTGTTATTCTTTTCCTCATTTTAGGGATCGTATGGTGCCTTACCGAAATCAGCAATCTTAAGAGGCAATATGTAGCTCCAAAGGAAGAGAAAGACTTCGAAGCTGTGAAATTACAGTTGCAAGCTTATGAAAGGCTTTCAGTCCTGTCAGAAAGAATAGCCCTCCAAAACCTCCTGAGCCGGGTACCCAATGCCGGCCTTAATTACAGGGAAATGCAAATTTCACTTATTGATAATATCAAACAGGAATACGATTATAATGTAAGCCAGCAGATATACATACAACCAGAGATCTGGAAAGCAGTGGATAATCTGAAAGAGCAAAATATCTATATCATCAATCAATTAGCATCCACCCTGCCATCCAATGCCAGTGGAATGGATTTGAACAAACAAATCATCGAATTTCTGATCAACAATCCTAAATTCAGCCTACACAGCATTGTACACGAAGCTATCAATTACGAGGCTAAGAAGTTAATGTAAGAAGAAGTACCTTGCCTTTATGAAAAAGGTAATTACGGAATCAGACATCGAGATCAAGCAGGTATATACTTCCAACGATTTACCAGCAAATATTTCCAACGAGCTACCTGGTGCGTATCCCTTCACGAGAGGCATACAACCAGACATGTATCGCGGCAAATTATGGACCATGCGGCAATACGCAGGCTTCAGTACTGCAGAAGAAAGCAACAAAAGGTACATCTATTTATTATCAAAAGGTGTAAGTGGTTTAAGCGTGGCATTTGATTTACCAACACAGATTGGATACGACAGTGATGACCCAATGGCTGAAGGTGAAGTAGGGAAAGTAGGCGTAGCTATCGATTCTATTGAAGACATGGAAACGCTCTTCAGGGGAATCGCACTTAAGGATATCTCCACAAGTATGACTATAAACAGCACAGCATTCATATTGCTGGCGCTCTACGTAGCTGTCGCAAAAAAGCAGGGAGCTAATCTTTCAAAACTAAGAGGTACTATACAAAATGATATTCTAAAAGAATACGCTGCCAGGGGTACATACATTTACCCACCTCGCCCATCCATGCGTATCATCACGGACATCTTCGAATGGTGCAGCAAAGAGTTGCCGGCCTGGAATACCATTTCCATTTCCGGGTATCACATACGGGAGGCAGGAAGTACTGCAGTACAAGAGATAGCATTCACGCTCAGCAACGGTAAATCTTATGTAAAGGCAGCATTGGAAAAAGGTCTCGACATCAATGTGTTTGGCAAAAGATTATCATTTTTCTTTAATGCACACAACGACCTTTTTGAAGAAATAGCCAAGTTTCGGGCAGCACGTCGTATGTGGGCAAAGATCATGAAAAGCCTGGGAGCAACAGATCCTAAGGCGATGATGTTACGCTTCCATACGCAAACGGGAGGAAGCACACTCACCGCCCAACAACCGATGAATAATATCAGCCGCGTAACAGTGCAGTCTCTTGCCGCGGTGTTAGGTGGAACACAGAGCCTGCATACTAACGGTTATGATGAAGCGTTAAATCTCCCCACTGAAGAAGCAGCCACCATTGCGTTGCGCACGCAGCAGATACTTGCTTATGAAAGCAATGTAGCATCTACTGCCGATCCATTGGCAGGAAGTTACTTCATCGAAAATTTAACCGGGGAAATCGAACTGAAGGCATGGGCTTTGATTGAGAAAATTGATGCAATGGGTGGCAGTGTCCACGCTATTGAAAATGGCTTTGTTCAAAATGAAATCGCAGCCAGCGCCTACCAATACCAACAAAAGATAGAAAGCAATGAAAAAATAATCGTAGGCCTCAATGCGTTTACAAGTGATCAGCCAATTTCGCAGGCATCCTTTCGTGTTGACGACAGTATCAGGCAATTGCAGGTAGCTAAATTAAATAAGCTGAAAGCAGGGAGAGATGATTCATTGGTTGAGGCTTGTTTGGGTAAAATCAGCAAGGCTGCCATGGATAGCGAAAACCTGATGCCTGCAGTGGTGGAAGCTGTAGAGCAACGAGTTACTCTTGGAGAAATTGCAAACTGTCTGAGGAAGATTTTTGGAGAATATAAACCTACTTAGTACTATGAAAAAGCATGGTATCATCGCATGCATCTTAATACTTACGGCCCAAATTGCGAGTGCACAGAAATATGCACTAATTGATCAAACACTATCACATCCTATCCGGTATGTAAATACTGTTAGTCCACAAGAGGTACATCAAAAATTGTTGCCTGTGGAAAGAAAATTTTTGCCGGAATTTCTCAAGGCACTGGAAAGTATTAAACAAGATTTAGAACTCAAGGCATCTCCCGGCCAGGCAAGAAATTTTCGTTTAGGATGTACACATATCTCAGGTATCACCATTGCTCTCGGAAAGGAGATACGGTTTAATTATTCAATTGTTTCAAATTGCGAAGAAGTGAATGCATCCTTCCTTCTTTGCGATGCCAAATTCAAGAATAAGACCAACAGCTTTATTGTTGGAACCTGGATCAAATACATGAAAGAAAACCTGAAGAGTGGTAAAAGATGAGTCGGTAGGTGTGGATGAATTATCAATTTTATTCAAAGGGACATAGTGCGTTTTGGCTCGAAATAAATACCTGCCAGATTTCTTGAGTATTTCATAAAAAACAAAGGTTTAAACTAACAGAGTTTAGTGCACTTAGAATCTGCTGCATTCTTGAAAACTGCTTACAACTGTCTGAAATTTTCTGTCTTGTTCACCCGCAGATCACGCAATATTCCCGACTTTGGACTTATGTTGATACTAAATGACCGCCATGCTCCTGTAGGAACTACGGTAATGCTCATTTGCCAGCAATGCAGGTCACGGCTGATGCTCGTCATAAATGGATTTAACTGCCCAAGGCTGATATTATAAGAAGCATTCACATTTAACTGCCACTTGGGTGTAAGGTTCAGGCTTCCTCCAAAATTCACATTCTGAGAAATATTGGTCTTGAATCCAAAGTCCTGAAGGAATTGTTTAGACAGCGTAAGTGAATAAGAAAAATTGACTGACCAGGGAATATTGAAATCTGCGAATTCACCGGGATGGGTTTTGATGTAGGCAGCCTCCTGGTTATACTCATCCAGAGAATAACCATTTCCAGGTTGGTAGGATTCCGCTTTTATTCCCGGTTGCTCACCTGTTTTTTTGTTACCACCCTGGAAAGAACTGCTGATTGATAAATTAGCTGTTTCCAGCCTTCCAAGAGATAAAGGCCTGTGTTTCCAAATCAGTGTGTTGATGACCCGTCCGGAATCACTGACCTCGTAAAGATTAAAACTTGCAAAAGCTGTCACACTTACTTTACCGAAAAGGTTAGTGGAGGCATTCATGCTGATAGGTGAGAATTTCAATGAATCTGCTAAAAAGTTGTAACTGCCATTGATACTAAATGCATCAATAAGCGGAATCTTTTTGGTCGCATTTTCAGAAGTGTCTTTTTTGTTTCTAACCTTCATGGACAAGTTATTTTCGATAGAATAACTCAATCCTCCAAATTCGCCGGGAGAGAATGGTCCATACAAATTATACCTGCTTTCAAAATAAGAGTACTGTGTCTTTCGCCCGGTAGAGTCGGTCAGGTAATAATAATTATTCTTTTGAAAATCCGGTTGATAGCTCGCCGAAATAGAGGGCCTCAATTCATGCCTGATACCAATAAGCCTGGAATTTTTTTTCGTTGGTGTCAACATTCCGAATATCCGTGTGCTTGCACTCAGGCCAAAGGACATTTGCCTTGCAGCATAAAAGCCATGCTGTGTCTTTGTGAACAAAGTATCTTTTGCAGCATTATAATACCTTGTTGATTTTACCTGAAACCAGGTCTCCCTGAAACTTACGCCGGGCGATAACTGTACAACTCCCAAAGGAGGCAAGGAAAGGCTGATCGGGAAATTATGCTGTGCGCCCCACTGCAAAGTGTCCACCATTTGTTGAAAGATCGATTTATTCTTCACAGTATCATAAAAGGTTGAAGTACTTCTTGCATCCAGTGAATAGCCAAAACCAATGTTCTCATACCACTTCGCTTCACCCACTGATTCCTTTTTCCGAAAAGGATAGATGGTATTCATTGTAAAATTCACCGAAGGAAAGTCGATGGTTATTTGCTTCATGTTCGTATTCTGATTGTGGTTGGCAGCCAGTGTCAGATTAAAAGGTTTCCCTTTCCAATTCTTTGAATAACGAATGGAAGAGGACATGGAGTTGGTTACATTCAAAAACGGGTCATCCGGCTTGAAACTATTATAACTACTGCTTCCGGCATTCACGTTTGCGGAAAAAGTAACACCAGGCCTGGATTTGGTATCTGCATTATGGCTCCATCGCAGGTTCCAACTTCGGTTCTTTACAAAATCAGGATCGTGCGGGAAGTTGAAATTGAAATGTTGAAGATCAAATGAAAGGTTTCCATTGTAGTGATATCTTTTCGAATATCTCGGGTTGAGATTCACTGACCATCCGCCATAAGAATAAATACTCGTACGAAGAATTACATCCCAATATTCGCCGATCACTTTGTAATATCCAAGGCCCTCCAATCCCAATCCCCGCTGCTCATTGGTGACAAAATTTGGCGCCAGCAAACCTGAATGCCTGCCTTGCGAAAGCGGAAAAATACCAAATGGCAAATAGATTGGTAAAGGAACACCCTCAAACTCCGGGTGTACAGGGCCCGTAATAGCAATCTTATTTGTAATAAATTCTATTTTGTTACTTACGAATGCAAAATGTGGAGTATCCAGGTTGCAAGTCGTAAATCTGCCTCTCTTCGCAAAAAAAACATCATTACTCACTTTCTTAATGGCTTCTCCATACACATACATTTCGCCCTGCTGCGTGTAGGTGCCTTTAGTAAGCCCTTTCCCAGTTTTCATATTGAACCGGAACGAATCACTCACCGAAGTAAAGTCGTCAGACTTATAAGATGGACGTGCTATCACTTTACCGGCACTATCCAGTTGCATTGTCGCGATGATATCACCGGAATTCTGATCAAATGAAATAATCGGCGAAGTAATATCGTTTTGCTGGTAATGTGTGGTTGCCTCTTTTCCGTAGAGTGTGGCAGTTCTTTCGGGTATTCTCAGCACAAGTGAATCCTGTGCTGAAAACTCAACTGTTGATTCCAAAGCGTTTTTGGCAAGGCGGTAAGGAATGGTGTCTTTAGCAATAGCAGAGTCTTTCCGGGGAATAGAATCTATTTTTCTTGTGATCAGCAGAGAGTCACTTTCAATATTTTTGAGTGAATCGAGTTGCAACACTTTCTTAACAGGAATAGTATCCTTAACTAATTTTTGCTTTTTTGCAACGGAAAAAAAGGCTTTCTTTGATAAAGTGCCGATAGAAGATTTTGAAGTGTTGGAAGTGTGATGCGGATTAGAAAAAACCATACTGCTTGCGAAGGAAACCAGGAAACTGAAAAAAAACGCTTTTAACAGCGAGTTTAGCTTCTTGTTATAA
This sequence comes from Chitinophagaceae bacterium, assembly GCA_039811325.1. GTDB lineage: Bacteria > Bacteroidota > Bacteroidia > Chitinophagales > Chitinophagaceae > Ginsengibacter. Next base: position 10,790 of record JBDHYH010000019.1, read on the forward strand.
ATTTTCTTTACTTGCAGCATAGGTGGAAGCAACAAAAATAAGTGTTATTCACTTTAAGGTTGTGTGAAGATTAACTTACTGAATCATTATAAATTTGAATTAGAAAAGTGACCAGATCCAGAAATCGAAAAACCAAAAACTGCAGCATTCCTTCAGCAAGAATATTCCTGTTCATTCTGTGCCTGATCCTGCACGCATCTGCGCTACCTGTAATGGCCCAGTCCGGAAAAAAAATCAAAACGATCATTATAGACCCGGGACATGGTGGATCTGACGATGGAGCTCATGGAGAATATGAAGGAACACTTGGCTCCAAGGAAAAGAATATTGTCCTTGCAATTTCTTTGAAGTTAGTGGACATTCTCAAGAAAGACCTTCCGGAAGTGAATATTATCCCGACGCGTACTTCAGACGTCACAATGTCTGTGCACGAAAAAGCCAAATTTGCCAATGATCACAACGGCGATTTGTTTGTATGCATTCATGCCGATGCAGTAACGCTGAAAACCGGATATCGCATACTCGGTTATGAGAATAAAACATTCCATACGACCAAATACATTGGTAAAGGTAAAAAGAGAAAAAAAGTAGTTACAAAGCACACCAAGCGGGTTCCTATTAAAGAATATTACAAGATCCCCACGACTCGAAAAGGCACGAGCACACTTATCCTGGTTGGGCGACAAAGTGCACAAAAAGTGAAGGCAATGGAAGGCAGCGATATGGAGTTTATTACAGATGTGGAAGATAGCACTGCATCCATAAACTATGAAAGCCCTGAATGGAAGGCAAGTGCTATTCTCTATTCACAGAAATATTTCAGAAGGAGTTACCAGCTTGCCAACCTTGTGCAAAATGAAGTGGCTGAAACTGGCAGGCCAAACCTGGGCGTATGGCAACGTGAGAAAGGACTTTGGGTATTGCACGCAACTCAGATGCCCGCAATTCTGATTGAAACAGGATTTATTGCCAACTATGATGATGAGAGATACCTCAACAGCGAGAAAGGACAGCAGGAAATCGCTGAAGCTATAGCACGGGCCATCGTGAAATATCGCGACATTGTAGATGGTAACACCAAACCAACTACCTTAAACCTGAATCCAAAATAGTTTGGTTGTATTTTTATTGAGATAATAGCTTTTCCATTCTTCGGTCTGGTATGATCCATATCAAGGCAACGACTACATACAATCCTACACTGATTATAGGGTAAAAGAATGCAATAATTATTGCAATAGCATATATCACAGAAGATAACACTGCTTTCTGATTTTTCTTCACTGCTTTAGTAATAGGAGCATCTTTTCCTTCCAGGTTTGTAATACACCGAACCAGGATCACAAAAGACAGTGCTGCCATCAGGAGAATGCATCCATACAACGCAACCGGATATTGTTGGAAATGATTATTCCCCATCCATCCGGTACCAAATGGGAATAACGACAACCAAAAGAGCAAAGTGAGATTAGCCCAAAGAATCTTACCATTGATTTTATGCACTGCCTGGAATAGATGATGATGGTTGTTCCAATAAATACCTACCATGATAAAACTAAAAATATATGTCAGAAACAATGGAAGAACTTTGGAGAGAGCATTTAAAGTAGCCCCTTCAGGGATGGACATTTCTAAGACCATAATGGTGATGATGATAGCAATAACACCATCACTGAACGCTTCGAGCCTGGATTTGGTCATGACAGTTATTTTTTTTCCAATATTAAAGAAATTCGATTGATCTACATCCGGATGCTCCTGCTTTCATCTTGATTCATCACATAAAATTTGGCTATTTTGCACCATTAATTTGAATTATGAAAATCAGCAATGAAACGAAAATAGGATTGTTGGCAGTGATCGGCATTGTACTATTGTTCCTGGGATTTAACTTTCTGAAGGGAAACAGTCTCTTCAACAAGGAGACTAAAATGTATGCAGTTTACAGCGATGTTCTTGGTCTGACAAAATCGAATCCTGTGGTGATCAACGGCTTAAAAGTTGGCAAGATCAGCGATATCAACGGTGGCAAGGATCTTAAGAGAATACTTGTGACGGTTTCCTTCACGCAAGATGTAAACGTACCAAACAATTCATTGGCCGTGATCAATCCCAACCTGCTGGGAAGCCCTTCTATGGAAATACAATTAGGAAATGCTACCACCTACCTGAAGGATGGCGACACATTGGTTACGACTTCCAGCAGTGGCGCCCTGGATGAAGCTATGAAAGTAATCAACCCCGTGCTATATGAGGTGAAGAATGCAGTAAAATCGCTGGATTCGGTTTTGAATATTGTAACAAATGTTTTTGATGCAAATACTAAGGATAATATCAAAGACATCATAACTAATTTGAATGCGGTATCTAAATCATTTGCAGTCTCTGCCAAGTCAATGGAGGCAATGATGAATGACAAGACAGGACCTCTGGCACAATCGCTCTACAATGTGAAATCCTTTACGGCTAATATGAACAGTAACAACGGCAAGATGGACTCAATTATAGAAAATATGAATATTGCCAGCGGTAAAATTGCATCACTCAAACTCGGAATGATGATGGACAGCCTGACTATTGCTATCAATAATTTCAAAGAAGGTGCAGAAAAATTAAACAGTAAGGAAGGATCATTGGGGCTTTTGCTTAATGACAAGACGCTGTACACCAACCTGCAGTCCACTACCAATAAGATGAATATTCTGATAGATGATATCCGAGTACATCCTAAGCGATATGTAAACATTTCCGTATTCGGAAAAAAGGACAAGGGGAATTACCTGCTCACTCCCCTACCCGATACCCTCAACGCGGTAAAAAAATAAAATGCGTCTTTATCTGATTTTTATTTTCTCCGGATTATGTTGCCTTTGGTACGGTAACAGCATTGCTCAGACGCAAGTACAGCCTGCGACACAGGATACGGTTAAAGAATTTGAGATCATCCGGGGGCCAAGTATGCGCATGATTAAAACCGACACCGGCACACTACAAACTATTGCCGGAGGAGCAGTGATTTATCAGGGTGCTACCAAATTTTATGCAGACAGTATTATTCTCAATAATGATACCCGCAACATGCAGGCGTTTGGAAATATTCACATCAACGATGGTGACACAATGCATATTTATTCGCAAAACCTCTCCTATAATGGCAACGACAGGACAGCGTACCTGTGGAAAGATGTAAAACTTGCCGGACGTAACGGAACCCTTATGACTAATGAAATGGATTATAATTTGCATACGGGTATTGGAAATTATTATAAGGGTGGAAAAGTAGTCAATAAGAAAGACGTCATTACTTCCAATAAAGGGACTTATTATGATGATACCAGAGACGTTTACTTTAAGGAAAATGTAAAGATGGACGGTCCCAAAAATCATATAAGGGCCGATTCCCTGGTGTATAACATGAATACGGCAGGCATTAATTTCATCAGTGATACCTACATAAAAAATAACGAGGTTCAGATCAATACCTCGCAGGGAAATTATGATACCAATACAGGAAATGCATTTTTCTCAAGCAGATCAGTTATAAAAGATTCTGCAAACAGATTATATTCTGCCAACACAATGGCGCTCGATGGAAAGACAGGCAACGCACAGTTGGAAGGAGACGGAGTCATCATAGATTCTGCCGGCGGTTATACCATTCTCGGAAACCAGATTTTCATCAATCGTGAAAATAATTCTTTCCTGGCTACAAAAAAACCAGTGCTCATCATCAAACAAAAAAGAGATAGCTTTTACCTGGCAGCAGATATCATATTTTCGGGGCTGGCCAAAATGGTGGAGAACCAACTCACCTATCCTACGGACAGCGCCACCAAACTCAACCACCAACAATCAGAAAAAATTCTTGATCTTAAATCGGATTCTGCGGAAAACTTTCTACCGGTAGATTCTGTCAGCAATGAAATCGATTCTTCTAAAAACAATTTCCCTGTTCAAAACAAAAGATTCCAGGTCATCCAGTCAGACACATCTCTCAAAAAGCCGTTTGCACCAAAAAGGCCGCCTGCCAGAGACAATACCCACATTGTCGCTCCAGGGGATTCTTCCTTACATGTAACGGTTACAGACACACTGGATTCAGGTAAAGCAACAGCACCCGTTACAATTAAAGACACAGCACTCGTTTCAGCCAAGGACACATCATTCATTTCGGCAAAAGATACATCACTCCATATCGTAAAGGATACATCTCTTAACATCACAAAAGATACACTTCAAAAATCTCCCGACAGCACAAGATACTTTATCGCTTACCACAATGTGCGTATTTACAATGACTCCCTGCAGAGTGTATGCGATAGCTTGTTCATATCATCTAAGGACTCAGTATTCAGGTTGTATTATAATCCTGTGATCTGGAGTGGCAACACACAGGTAACAGGAGACACCATTCTGCTGTTTACAAAAAATAAAGATGCAGACAGATTATTTGCATTTGATCGCTCAATGGTAGTCAACAAAACGAAGGAGGGCTTCTACAACCAGATGGCAGGTAAGACGCTGAATGCCTATTTTAAGAAAGGAAAATTCGACTATATAAGGCTGAAGGGAAGCCAGGCCGAAAGCGTGTATTATCTGCAGGACGATGACAGCGCTTACATCAGTATGTCAAGGGCTACATCAGATGTAATTGACATGCTGTTTCAAAATGGCGAACTGCAAAAGGTCATCCTCATCAACCAGGTGAAAGGAATCATGTATCCCATGTTCAAGATACCCGATGATCAGCTGCTGCTCAAAGGATTTGAATGGCTTGATAAGAGAAGGCCAAAAAACAAAGCTGAATTATTCGAGTGATGATTCATCAACATGCTTCTCTTCAACCTTCATGTCAGGTAATAATGCTGTTACCATCAACAAAATAGACGAAACCAGCAAGACATAGATTCCATACCGCTTTTCAGGGCAGGTGACATAACAATTTGTGAACAGGATATATGTTTTGATCAGATAAGCCAGGTTGAGAGCAGAAACCAGGACGTTGAAACGCTTGGCCCACACGCGATTTATCAATATAAAGGCCATAGAAACCACAGCAAAGAATACGAATACCTTTCCAGGCCGGCCATACATATTCTGCTCTGAAAAAAAACCATTAAATACTTTATTCAGATCAGGATAATAGGTCCAGGGCATAAAGCAACTCGCGATCAACCCTGCACATGCCAGCAACGCCCAAACTTTATAATACTTCATCTAATCCCATTTTTGGTTTGCAAGTTTAAGCCAAAATAATTTCATACATCTTATTCAAGATTGCGATTATCTTAAATTTCTTTTCTATTTTTAAGCTTTAACTGAATCGGCAATGAAGGTTATCCGGCAAAGGAAAGCCTTAATAAACCACTTCAATAATACGGTTCAAAAATTTATCCACTCACAAATCCAATTCTAAAGACATGCTGCAACAATCAAAAGAACTCAACCGCTCACTCGGGTTAGGACTTGCCATTGTATTGGTTTTAGGAAACATTATCGGCTCCGGCATATTCAAGAAAGTAGCTCCCATGGCTGCCGAACTTCACTCTTCCGGATGGATATTGATCTGTTGGGTGCTGGGTGGACTTATTACCATGTTTGGTGCTATCAGCAATGCAGAGATTGCAGGCATGCTTGCAGACACCGGTGGCGAATATGTTTACTACAAAAAGATCTATAATAAGTTTTTCTCTTACCTCTATGGATGGGCAAATTTTGCTGCGATCAAAACAGCAGCTATTGCATCTGTAGCTTACGTCTTTGCGGAGTCAATGCATTCGCTGATTCATTTTTCTCCTGTGTTATCATCATTAGAACAATGGAATATTTTTGGAATCTTTTATCCATTCCAGGGGTTCAATATAAAATTGGTCGCCATCATCCTGATATTGATATTGACCTGGTTCAACAGCCGGGGACTTCGCTCCGGCGCTGCTTTCAGTTTTGCAATTCTCCTGTTGGTTGTTACCGGGGTACTCGTCATTGTCATAGCAGGCAATACTTCCGGCAATGCCGAAATCACCAATGCATTCAGCCTCTCAACCAACGGTGCAGGTGCAGTGACAGCAAGTGCTGTATTTACTGCTATGCTGGCGGCTTTCTGGGCTTATGAAGGATGGAATTCAATTGGTTTTTTAGGCGGCGAAATCAAAAACGCGAATCGCAATCTTCCCCTCTCTCTTATCTTTGGGCTGCTCATCGTAATTGTATTATACTTTGTAGCTAACATGACCTACCTCGCTGTAATGCCTGTATCACAGATGGAAGCCGTGAATGCTGCAGGCAACAAGATAGCGGCGATTGAAACTGTGCGCACTTTTTGGGGCGAAGGTGGTATTATGTTTATATCAGTATTGATATGCTTGTCCACTCTAGGTTGCACACACGCTACCATCATGAGTAATGCACGCACTTCTTTTGCAATGGCAAAGGAAGGTTTGTTCTTCCCAAAAATGGGCAAAGTAAATAATGCGCATGTACCGGGGAATGCACTCTGGTATCAATGCGTGTGGGCATGCCTGTTAGTATTATCAGGAACATTTGACCAGCTCACAGACATGCTGATATTTGCGGCATTCATATTTTACGGAGCCACCACACTGGGCGTTTTTATACTTCGTAAAAAAATGCCCGATACGCCGCGCCCGTACAAAGTATGGGGTTATCCGGTCATTCCGGCTATCTTCATTATTTTCTGTGTATTCCTCATCGGCAATACCATCTACACGAGGCCGAGAGAGGCCGGCATTGGGCTGGTACTTATCCTGATAGGAGTTCCTTTGTATTGGGTGTTTAAAAAGAAAAAGGCAAAGTAATAAGGGTCAATTGTGAGTTCCGTTCACTTCGGCAAGCTCAGTGAGCGGAACTCACGGCTCTCCTACCTGAGTGTCTTCATTCCAGGCCTCATGTCTTCATCCGGCATTTTTTCATAGATAGAAATTTTCACGATCCAATTTGGAAACAGGTATTGCATCGCAAGATCTATTATGAAATGATCCCAGGGTTTTTCCGGAGCCTCCAGTTTCATGAGGGTAGATGCAAAACCACGCGATTCGTCAGGAGTATCAATAGTACCTCTCAATTCAAATTTCTCAAATCCGTTCGGTGCGATTTTACTATTGTTTAATTCCTTAAAATACTGATGGTATTTTCTTGCGGCCGTTTCAAAATCTTCTTCCTCGCACATTACGGCTTCCCAACTGTAGGTGCCGGGCAATGCATACTTACTAACAATACAACTAATAGCGCCGGGGATCTTGACGCGACTCTCATAATTAACCGCACCTTCATAGGCAGAGATGCTATCACCAATTGTATTTTCAAAATGCTTGAAATAGTCCTGGACTATGGCGTTTAAGGCCGGTAATATAGAAGATGTGTTTTTTGTTTTGAGAATTGGTTGTGACCAGCCGCCACAAGAAAAAAGTATGGCTGCTGAAAGCATGATCGTTTTCATAAGCAGGAGTTTTTTGGGTTGGATTAAGACACGATATTAACCCTTTTTTCATTTCCAAAACAAAAAAATACCCCAAATTGAAATTTGGCCTTTTAACGAATTGTATCTTTCTTAATGTATTGGTTTAATTATTTTTGTTACTAATACCTCAGTTTTCTGAAAAAAGCCCTTAAAATATTCCTTAAAATACTCTTAAGCATTTTCGTGCTCATACTGGTATTATGGATTCTGTTACAAATGACTTTCTTTCAAAACTTCCTGGTACACCGCATTACTCAAAGACTGAGTAAAGATCTTCACACCACCGTATCTATCCAGCATGTCAACTTTGAATTATTTGACCGGATGGTATTGGAAAAAACCCTCGTACTCGATCGCAGGAATGATACCCTGCTGTATGCAGGAGCCGTACGTGTAAACATAACCGATTGGTTTTTTCTGAAAGACAATATCGAAATCAAATATGTGGGATTGGATGACGCTATCGTAAAACTCAACAGGAACACGCCTGAATGGAACTATCAATTCCTGGCTGATTATTTTGGAAGCGGTTCATCCAGTTCATCAAAAGAGAGTAAACCCATTAACCTCAACCTGAAAATCCTCAGCCTCAAAAACGTTTCCATCTATCAGCAGGATTCGTGGAAAGGTACCGACCTGTACGCATCAGTAAAGAACCTGAGAATGGATGCTGATAAACTCGACCTGGCAAATCACCTGTTACAGATTAACCAGTTACACATGGATGATCCGGTTTTTGCACAATATGATTATACAGGGCTAAGGCCGCCAAGAAAAGATACTTCAGTTTCTTTGCCTGACACTTCCACAGTTAATGAACCATGGAACGAGGACAATTGGCACTTGACGGCAAAAAAAATAACCATTTCAAACGGAAAGGTAGCCATAGAAAGGCAGAGTACATCGCCATCGGTGATCCATGAGTTTGATGAGAACCACATCATCCTGTCGCATCTGAACGCCACCATTCACAACACGCGGTTAAACGGTGACACGTTGCAGGCAGATGTTGATTTTTCTGTAAAGGACAGAGGTGGATTCACTATTAAGAAGTTCAACTCCAAATTCAAAATGACACCTGAATTAATGGAGTTTTCCAAATTGGATATTCGAACAGAGAGGAGCCGGCTGGGCAATTATTTTGCCATGCACTACCATTCTTTCAATGATGACATGAATGACTTTATCCATGCAGTAAAAATGGAAGGTCATTTTGAAAATACAGAAGTCAATAGTGATGACCTGGCCTACTTCGCTCCTGACACCAAAGGCTGGAAGAAGGATTTTATGGTTAATGGTAATGCGTCCGGAAAAGTCGACAACCTGACTGCAATAAATTTTTCTGTGAAAGCAGGTGACAAAAATTTTTTGTCCGGTGATTTGAGTCTTCGCGGCTTGCCTGATATAGATGCTACTTTTATAGATCTGCGTATCCGGGAAATGCACACTACCTATTCTGAACTATCCGCTTTTATTCCAGCGCTCAAAGAAACAAAACAGGTAAACCTTGCAGCCTTCGGGCACATTGCTTATACAGGCAGCTTTACTGGTTACTTCAACGATTTTGTCACCTATGGCAGCCTGGTGACAGATATCGGAGCACTCAATTCTGACCTGCACCTGAAAGTTGGCAAAGACCAGGTTCCGGTTTATAATGGCAGTCTTGCAACAGCCAATTTCGACCTTGGCAAATTCATTCAAAATAAGGACTTGGGTAATATTGCATTTAACGGCACTCTGAGCGGATCAGGGTTTTCTGAAAAGAACGTAAATATCTCCATAGACGGCCGTATCCAAAAAATAGAATATAACGGGTACCCATATTCGGACATTACTGCACATGGCGATATTCGCAAAGATGTCTTTTCGGGAACTGCAAGTATCCGTGACCCAAACGCCCGGATTGATACTCTTGTGGGCACCATCAATTTCAGTAAGAAAAGTCCATTTTTCAATTTTGATGCCGAAGTGCTCACACTTAATTTGAAAAATCTTGGTTTTATATCACGCGACATTTCCTTATCAGGCAGGTTTAAATTTGATTTTAAAGGAGACAATATTGATGAATTCCTGGGAACTGCACAGGTAACAGATGCCATGCTGCTCGACAAAGGCAAAAGGATGTCATTTGACTCTCTTATCATCACCTCCTCCAAAATTAATTCAAGTAAACTATTATCACTTCGAACCAATGAACTGGAAGCTACCATCAATGGCGATTTCAGGATTATGGAATTGCCGGAAGCATTCCAACTATTTCTCAACAAGTATTACCCGGCCTACATCGCAAAACCAAATGGCAAGGTCAACAACCAGGATTTTTCCTTTATGATCCATACCAGGAATGTGAGTGATTATACAAGTTTATTTGATAAGAAGATTTCAGGCCTGGACGAGTCTATCCTGCAGGGAAGTATCAACATAGAAAAAAATCTGCTAAGCGTTGAGGGTAGTATTCCGGAGTTTCACTATGGTAGTATCTCTTTTAACGACATTAATCTGAATGCAGAAGGAACAAGAGATACGCTTACATTCAACATGAATATCGATGATGTGGTCATTAATGACAGCCTGCATTCACCAAAAACAGTTTTAAACATCACTGCTCATAATGATATTTCAGACATTACCATTACCACATCTTCGAATAAAACCCTGAACTCCGCTGACCTGGCCGCACGCATTGAAACTAAGGAAGATGGGTTTTCCCTGGTTTTTAATCCATCCACCTTCACCCTCAACCAGAAAAAATGGACGATACAAGAGAATGGGGAAATACAGTTGATTGGTGAAATGCTGACTGCGCATCAATTAAGATTGTATCAAAACGGACAGGAGATCACCGTAAATACCAGGCCATCTGATATTGGCAACAGTAATGATATTTATATCAGTATGAAGAATATTATTGTTGCAGACATCACGCCACTCTTTTTTAAGAGCCCCAGAATTGAAGGAATGTTAAGCGGGACCACACTAATTACAGATCCCTATAAAAGGCCTCTCATACATTTCAATACTACACTGGATAATTTTTACTTCGAAGGCGACTCTATCGGCATCATCAAAGCATCGGGAAACTATTTATCAGCAACAGGTGCACTGAACGTTTCCCTCATCAGCAATAACGAACCCTATAATTTTACAGCGAGCCTTGGCTACAATCCTTCAGATTCTGTCAATCAAATTTCCGGGAATGTCAATTTCAATAATTCTCAAATACAAATACTCGGACAATACCTGAGTGGTATTGTGAGTAACCTGAGTGGCCGTACTTCAGGCAGGCTTGAATTTGCCGGTAAGGTTTCACATCCCCTGATTACCGGCCAACTCCGGCTTGACAGCACTTCTATGACTGTGGACTATACGCAATGCAGATACACACTTGCCAACAATTCAATAATCACCTTCAATCCTGATGAAATAGATTTCGGTACTATTACGTTGATGGATTCCAAAAAGAAAATTGCTACACTATCAGGAAAGATATATCATAATTTTTTTGATAATTTTTTCTTTAATGACTTTCATGTCAAATCGAATAATGATTTCCTATTACTCAACACAACAGCAAAAGACAATAAAGAATTTTATGGTAATGTAAGAGGCCAGGCCGAACTTTCTCTCAACGGATTCACTTCAGATATGCGCATGAGCATTAAGGGGAGAGCTACCGACAGCAGCCACATCTACCTGCCGATAGATGAAACAGCCGAAAGTGGAAGTCTTAATTATATTGAATTTATCCAGTTTGGACGGGAAATGAAATTGGACAACAGCGTCAGAAAAAACACCAATATCAAAGTAGACATGGAATTGACCGCAACTCCGCTTGTAAATATTGATGTCATATTGGATGAAACTACAGGAGATGTGATCAAAGCAAGAGGTAATGGAAAATTATTTATTACAGCAGGAACTACGGATCCGCTTACCATTCGGGGCAGGTATAACGTTGAAGAAGGAGAATACACATTCAACTTTCAAACCATTTCAAAAACACCATTTACACTACAGCAGGGATACATAGAATGGCAAGGAGATCCTTATCTTGCCTTGCTCAATATTGACGCGGTTTACAGGGCATCTAATGTGAACCTTGACAACATCCCTACCAGCACAGGGATGTCTAATACACAGGGCGACATCGATATTATATTCAAACTCCGGGGAACACTGAAGGATCCTGCACCAAGTTTTGCGTTTCAATTTCCATTCGACAATCCACTCAAGTCTGATCCTATCGCAAATGAATATTTGAAATCAAGGTTTCAATCAGACAATAATCAATTGCTCAACCAGGTAGCTTCACTGCTATTGTTCAATACTTTCCTTACCACAGACCAGGGCATTATCACAGGCAATACTGCCGGCAACTTCGTTACAAAAACAGTAGGGCAACTGCTCTCAGCAACTCTTACCAATTCATTAAACAACTGGCTTCAAAAACTGATCAAAACAAACAGTGTAAACTTATACACTAACATCACCGCTTCAGATTTTAATTTTCAAAAAGCCCTGACTGAAAGACAGATTCAAAACTTTGGTGACTTTGGATTCCGGACGGCACTGCTTCACAACAAACTCATGGTAAATATTGGTGGCAATGTTGACATTACTTCCAATCCGGGGCTTACAAATAGTAACACCAACTTCTTATTTACTCCTGATGTCTCTTTTGAATACCTCATTTCACCAAGTGGCAATCTCAGGGTTGTAGGCTTCAACAGAAGCGACGCCGGGCTTGGAAACATTGCAGGAATCACCAGGAGGAACAGAACCGGTATCCAACTGAATTACCGTCGTGATTTCGATTCGTTTGAAGAATTTTTTACGGGGAAGAAAAAAGGGAAATAGAAACTGGCAATCAAACCTGTCAGGTTCCACTCAGGCATCTTTAGTAATCAGGCCTTACTGAACCTGACAGGTTGAAGCATAATCTCCTACTTTTGCCACCATGACTCTGGAATCAGTTTTAAATTATTACAGGAACCGGGTAGCTGAAGGAAATGCTGAATTAAGATCAAGATTGAAAAAAAAGTCAGCCTTCGCCTGGCTGAGATTGGGCAGCATAGTAGCCATCATCTTCACATTCTACTTCCTATGGAGTTTCGGTTGGCCTTATGTGATGCTTGCTTCTTTAGTACTTCTCATTGTTTTTATCAGGTTGGTCTATGCAGACCTTTATCACTTTGAAATAATACAAAGAACCAAAATAAAGATCCGGCTTTATGAGAAAGAAATAGAAAGCCTCGAAGGGAATACATCTTTTGAAAATGGGATTCGCTTCGCAGATGCCACTCATCCATACACATCAGATCTCGACATCTTCGGCGATTACTCCATCTACCAATTTCTCAACCGGACTACATCAGAGCAGGGAGCAAATACACTTGCTTCTTTCCTAAAGGCTGCGGCATCACTCGACGATATTTACCGCCGCCAAGAGGCTGTGAAAGAATTATCAAAAAACACAGATTGGATCAAGGACCTGCAGGTATTGGGAACACAACACAGTCTTACATCAGAAGTGCAGGAAAAGCTGGAAAAGTGGGTAAAGCAAACTCCGGTATTCTTAAATTCAGGTACCTGGAAGTGGTTACGATACTTGCTACCCGCTACCATTCTTTCCATCGCGATTTTATTTATTGCAAATATTGTGAGTGGTTCTGTGTTCGTATTTGCGTTGTTGGTTTTTCTCGCTATCACCTATCAAATAGACAAGATAGTAGCCCCGCTTCACAGGCAATTGGATAATGTAGCAGGACCGCTCAAAACTTTTTCAGCATCCATTCAACTCATTGAGAAAAAGAAGTTCACTTCTGACCTTCTGAATGAAACCCAATCTCATATCCAATATAAAAACTTTACAGCGTCGGGAGCCATCCAAAAACTGGGGAAGATCCTGGAACGGCTTGACCTTCGATATAATTTCGTAATATCAATACCGTTGAATGTACTGCTGCTCTGGAACCTGCAACAAACGCTCAGCCTTGAAAAATGGCAACAGGTTTACAAAGAAGAGATCAGCATATGGTTAGACGTATTGGCTCAGTTTGAAGCATTGAACAGCCTTGCTGTTTTTTCGTTTAACCATCCGGGTTATGCATATCCTGAAATATCGGGCGAATATTTTTCAGCAAAAGGTACGGGTATAGGCCACCCTCTCATCCCGGAGCAAAAAAGAATTACCAATCCTATTGATATTTCATCGTCAGGGAAAATCATGCTGGTAACCGGCTCTAATATGGCAGGGAAGAGTACCTATCTCAGGAGCATTGGCGTAAATTGCGTACTCGCATTTTGCGGCGCGCCTGTATGTGCGAACTCTTTCAGGATTTCCCACGTGAACCTTATCAGCAGTATGCGCATAGCAGACAACCTCCAGGAAAGTACTTCTACCTTTTATGCGGAGTTAAAAAAACTGAAAGCGATCATTGACAAGATCAATGCCGGCGAAAAAGTATTTGTATTGTTAGATGAAATGCTCAGGGGAACCAACTCAAATGACAGGCACACCGGTTCAAAGGCGCTGATCTGGCAACTGGTGGAAAAGAATACGGCAGCTATCATAGCGACTCATGATCTGGAACTGGCAGAGATGAAAGAACCCTTCGCTGAAAACATCCTCAACTATCATTTTGATGTGCAGGTCGAAAACGAAGAATTGTATTTTGATTATAAACTAAAAGAAGGAGTGTGCAAAAGCATGAATGCATCTATTTTGATGAAAAAAATAGGTATCGAAATATAATTCATTGCTGATGATGGATACCTGCCAAACTGTTCAGAATCTTTTTCGCTTTACCTCCACAAAATCATGAATGTTATTTTCTTTCACTTGCCTCCTTCACTTTCCAAATCTCATCCAATAATCCATCTGAATAGTCATCGCCCCCGAGTTCCCAAAACATAATGCCTTTCAATTTCCTGTCAATGGCATATTGGGTTTTCAGGCGAATAGAATGTTTATTATCGTAGGTCATAAACTGTTTTGTTGCAGCATTGTAGGCGTAAGGAGCCTTCACCACGCTATCCCAGTATTCCGTAAATCCTGAACCGGGTTCCAGCATTTTTTCGAAGTGTTGATAATTCTCTCCATGAAAAAATACGCCACTCTGATATAATCCATGATTCACATCAGGTACATCTTTCCAGATTCTTCCATAAAATGCAGCGCCAATTACAATCTTACCGGGTGGCACTCCATTTTTCAACAGCATATTCACTCCCCTGTCCGTACTTTCCATTGTTGGATCAGAAGAGTACAAAGCAGTGTGGTGGCCGGTTACTGTAGAATAACCATTTACAAGATCATAAGACATCACGTTTACAAAGTCCACTATTTTCATCACATCTTTCCAGGCAATTGCAGAATCAATGTAAGCGCTGTATCCACCGGCAGCAAAGGTGATCAGCGAATGTTTTGGCAAAGTATTTCTGAGTGCTTTTACGAGTTGAGTAAAATTATTTTTGTCTTCCGGAGAACGACCGTGTCCGGGATAGCCTACTACTACAGGGTATTCCCAATCGAGATCAATACCATCGGTTCCATATTGCTCCTGGATTTTTTTTACTGACCTGGCAAATTCCATTCTTCCTTCCTTAGTAGAAAAAACATCAGAGCAGGTAGCACATCCTCCCCATCCACCCAGGCTCACCAAAACTTTAAGTTTTGGATTTCTCTTTTTCAACGCTACCATTTTTTCGATCATTGTGGCGCCTCTGCCTATGTTGAGTTCATTTCCTTTCAGATGGCCAAAGCAAAAAATAATATGAGTGAGTTTTTCTATTTCATACTTCTCAAGGTTGTCTGGGCTACCTGAGTAATAAGCTACTACAGCCAACTCCTTATTCTGAGCTGATGCTGAATGAACATTAAGTACTAAAAATAAAATGAAGGAAAGAGGAAGTAAATATTTTTGCAGCATGGCAGTTTTTTAGAGTGCATACCAGGTTTTCGTATGTATGTGAAGACACCCGTCTGTACCATCGGTTCCCGGGGCTGTCGCAAATGCTATACTTTAATCTCAAATCTGGGATGCACAAGTTTTTTAATGCTTGAAAAATACAAAAAATTATTGCTCTCTGTCCAGCAAATCGTGAGCGAGCTTTTCAAGAGGTTTCTTTCTTTTGCTTAGAACAGCTACCTCCCCGAGTGCTGTGAGGGCACGTTTTAGATATTCATTTTTCAACTCCCTGGCCCATTCATCTACTCCACAGGATTTATACATTTCGAGAATGGGTTGAATCTTGCTTGCATCGTTCACACTGAGCAGTGCTTCAAGTTTCTCAATCTGTTCACTATCGGCCACCTCTTTTGCACGCAGCAGTAGAAAGGTTTTCTTATTAGACAAAATATCACCACCTGTTTGTTTACCAAATTTTGCAGGGTCGCCAAAGGCATCCAAATAGTCGTCCTGCACCTGGAAAGCAATGCCCAGATTTTTTCCGAAGTCATACAAATATTCCTGGTTGCCCTGGCCTGCACCGCCAAGCAGGCTACCCATCTGCAGACTGGCAGCAAGCAATACAGAAGTTTTAAGTCCGATCATTTCTACATAATCATAGAGAGACACTTTCTCCTGCGACTCAAACTCCATATCCAATTGCTGTCCTTCACACACCTTTCGGGCAGTATCATTGAACAACGAAAGTACTCTGGAAAGAAAAGAAATATTGATTTTATTAAGATACTCATAAGCCTGTACCAACATCACATCGCCTGCAAGAATAGCTGTGGACGACCCATACATTTCATGAACAGTAGGCTGCCCCCTCCTTATAGGTGCCCGATCCATGATATCATCATGCACCAGTGTGAAATTATGAAAGAGTTCAATCGCATTGGCAGCATAATAAGCATCTTCACTGATTGGCCCGAATAGTTCATTAGCCATTAAGCACAAAACCGGGCGAACCCTTTTTCCTTTCAGAGTAAGCAAATGACCGGCAGCATCATAAAGATTCTTTGGCTGTGGCGGAAAATGACTTGTACTGAAACGGGATTCAAATTTCTCCGACAGGCTGATAAAATCATTCAAATCATTATTCATCATTCAATCTTTGATCATTATTTCTTTCTGGAATGTTTAGGCTTGTGAGCCTGTTGTTTGACGTCTGGTATCCATTCAAAATCCAATTGACGTTTTTCCAGGTTGGCAGCGACCAGTTGTACCCTAACGGTATCCCCCATACGGAATTTTTTACCGGTACGCAAACCAGACAACGAGTAGTCAGCCTCGTCGTGTGCAAAATCATCATATTCTGCGAGGTCCTTTACACTGACCAGGCCTTCACACTTTTCGTTCACCGTCTCCACCCAAAAGCCAAATGAAGAGACACCGCTGATGACTCCATCCATCTCCTCTCCCAATTTGTCACTCATGAACAATACCTGTTCGTATTTGTTGCCTGCCCGCTCAGCCTCCATTGCACCGCGCTCACGCTCGCTGCAATAGCGGCATTTCTTCTCCATCTTTTTGTCCACCTCCACATTGTTATTCAATATTTCAAACAAAGTACGATGCACCATTACATCAGGATAGCGCCTGATAGGGGAAGTAAAATGGCAATAGTTTTTGAATCCCAATCCATAGTGACCGATGTTTTCAGTACTATAAGCAGCTTTAGCCATTGTGCGGATCCCCAACTGCTCCAGCACATGCTGCTCAGGTTTTCCCTTAATCTCTTCTAATAAATTATTAAACGATTGGGTCGTTGCTTTCTCATCATGCATATCGAAGCGATACCCGAATTTCCTTGCGAATGCCACGAAAGGCCTCAGTTTTTCATCGTCAGGTGTATCGTGGATTCTGTAAGCAAATGGAATTGCTTCTTTGTTGATCTTGATCTTGTGTACATAAGCAGCTACTTCACGGTTGGCCAGTAACATAAACTCTTCAATCAATTGATGGGCTTCCTTGCTTTCTTTGAGAATAATACCGCGAGGCCTGCCTTCAGCATCCAGCAGGAAGCGGACTTCTATACTTGAGAAATTGATGGCACCTTTTTTAAAGCGCTCTTTGCGCATCTGTTTGGCTATCTTGTTCAGCAGGAATATTTCATCTTTATATAGGCCATCTCCTTTTTCAATTGTTTCCTGCACATCTTCATAACTGAAACGGTGATCACTGTGGATCACTGTTTTTCCAAACCATGAATCTTTCACTTTACCAGCTTCATCAAAAGTGAAAACCGCCGAGAAGCAATACTTATCTTCATCAGGTCTTAAAGAACATAATTCGTTCGATATTTTCTCGGGCAGCATTGGCACTACCCTGTCAGGAAGATATACACTGGTGGCCCGCCTGTAAGCTTCGTCATCGAGGGCTGAGCCAACTTTTACAAAATGACTGACATCGGCAATGTGGACTCCTATTTCGTAATCACCATTCTCAAGTTTTCTCAGAGAAAGTGCATCATCAAAATCTTTGGCATCTGCAGGGTCTATAGTAAATGTAAGCACGGAGCGAAAATCGCGCCTCTTGCGTAGTTCATCGGCTGTGATTTCCGGGCTGAGTGCTTCTGCCTGTTCCAATACTTCTTTTGGAAAATTAATGCTGAATCCATTCTGCACGATAATCTCTTTCATTGCAATGTCGACCGGGTTTTTCATTTCCAAAACGGAGAGTACTTTACCTTCAGGTTTCTTATCCCCGTTTTGCCAGCCCAAAAGTTGCACCACGACATGATCTTTATCCACTGCGCCGTTCAGGTTTTCTTTGCTGATATAAAAGTCAGGCATTGCTTTTTCAGAAGCAGGAACAAAAAATGCAAACCGGTCGCTCACTTCAATAGTACCAATAAATTCCTTTTGTTTTCTTTCTACGATTTCTGCGATAATTCCTTCAACTCTCTTTTTTCCGGTTGAATTTTTTAGTTTCACTCTTACGGTGTCGCCGTTCATGGCTCTGTTTAATTCACCGGGCCTCACCAATACATCAGAATCTCTGCCATCCACAACCACATATCCCATTCCCGATCTTGTAACTTCTAAAACACCTTTGACAAACACGTCTTTCTTCTTGCTCGTTTTTTTACTCATACATCTTCATCTGCTTTTCAGATTGGTGCAAATTACGATAACTTAAACAAAGGATATTCAGGTGGTTTCAATACTTCATCAATATTTAATATTCGATTAAGGTTACTTTTTATTTATCTTAGTTTCTTTTTCATACAAAAAATATATGGCGTTAAGTAGAATCTGGGCAGCATTCTTTATCGTTGCAATATTGGCTGCCACTTTTCAAGCCCTCCTTACCAAAGATAACAGCGACATCTATAGCAGGATGGTAACCGGAAGTGCAGGTGATACTTCCAATACGCGCATTGTTGATGCCGCTACTTTAGCCCCTATTGTAATGAAGACCGTAGCAAGTGGAAAGAAGTATGTGGACGGAACTACAGTGTATGAAAAAACAACAGAAGGAAATTATATCACCTATCATTTACAGCGCGCCGATGGCGTGGTAGGTACTGCTAAGACAGCAGTTGATATCTCAATCAACCTGATCGGAATCATGGCACTCTTTATGGGATTTATGAGCATTGCCGAGAAAGCAGGCGGCATCAGAGTATTATCGAAAATAATAGGACCATTTTTTTCGAGGCTTTTTCCTGAATTACCGAAAGGGCACCCGGCTATGGGGCACATGGTAATGAATTTTTCCGCGAACATGTTGGGGTTAGATAATGCAGCCACTCCCTTTGGGCTGAAGGCAATGGAGAGCCTGCAGGAAATTAATCCCAAAAAAGATACAGCGAGCAATTCTCAAATCATGTTTCTATGCCTTCATGCATCAGGGCTCACTCTGATACCTGTTAGTATTATTGCCATTCGTGCATCACTTCACGCAAGTAATCCTACAGATATTTTCATTCCCTGTATGATTGCCACATTCGTTGCTACCATGTCGGCCATGATGATTGTTTCGTTCAAACAACGAATCAATGTATTCCAACCTGTAATACTGATGTGGGTATTGGGAATCTCTGCAGTGATCGCGGCCCTGGTGATCTACCTGAAGTCACTTTCATTTACTGGAGTACAATCTTTTTCAGGAATCCTCAGCAATGGGTTGATCTTATTTATTTTTTTTATCATCGTGCTTGGCGGATTGTACAAGAAGATAGACATCTTTGGATCATTTATTGAAGGTGCTAAGGGTGGCTTCGAAGTTGCCGTAAAAATTATTCCATACCTCGTTGGCATGCTGGTAGCCATCAGCCTGCTACGCACCAGTGGCACATTCGAATTTATAATAGATGGAATGAGAAATTTCATTGGATTGTTTGGAACTGATACCAGGTTTGTGGATGGGCTTCCTACTGCATTGATCAGGCCATTGAGCGGCAGTGCAGCACGTGGAATGATGATCGATACCATGACCACTTACGGAAGCGATTCTTTTGCAGGTACGCTCTCCTCAGTTTTACAAGGATCATCTGATACCACATTCTATGTCGTTGCAGTTTATTACGGCGCTGTATCAGTAAGCAATACCCGTTATTCTATCGGTGCTATGTTGCTGGCTGATCTTGTAGGAATTGTTACTGCTATATCGCTTGCATACTTGTTCTTTGGGCAGCTTGCCTGATTGACTGCCAATAGTTGTTTCGAATCTAATCTGCCATGAAACCTCCATTTGGTTTTATTTCCTTTCCTGCCCTTTTGATTATTATAAAGGATAGTGCAATCATCTGATCTGGGCTTTTCAAGTACCATGAACCACCGCGATAAGTTTGTATGCGTTAAACTTTTCAACTTTTAAAAGAGTCTGAAAAATTATCTGAATACCGAAATACAAGTAAGATGAAAACTTTGATTGTTGCTATTGTTTTAGTTGCCGGCCTTTCCACATTGTCTGTCTCTTGCAGAACGACTGTTGTTACACGGCCACCGGAAGTTGTTGTAAATCGACCGCCTGCTCCAAGGGTAGGATTTGTGTGGATAGATGGAAGATGGTATCGTTCCAGGGGAGTATGGGTAAGACGCCCCGGACATTGGGTAAATCCAAGACCAGGACGCATCTACGTTCCGGGCCATTGGGTACAAACAAGAAGAGGTTATTATTGGAAAAATGGTTTTTGGAGATAGAATTTCAAAAAAACTATTGAACTGTGAACGAGTAAGGTAAGTCAATTGCATACTAAGAATGGGGCGCTGGTACGTTTTCATAGGAAACAGTGCCAGTTATTATTAAAGCATGCGAAAAAAACCCGCAACAAAAAATGTATGC
The DNA here is from genome assembly GCA_039811325.1 of Chitinophagaceae bacterium. GTDB lineage: Bacteria > Bacteroidota > Bacteroidia > Chitinophagales > Chitinophagaceae > Ginsengibacter. Next base: position 31,511 of record JBDHYH010000019.1, read on the forward strand.
GGGTTTTAAATTCAATTTATTTTGATCCGTTATTGCCAGCCTGGTGTTTGCGTTAAATTATAACCTTTGTCAGAATAATCATTGATTTGCGCCTGACCTACCGGCGACAAATAAACCTGGTCAGTGAAAGCATTTCTATTAACTGCATTCTGAACAACCCAGTACCCTACCATGGCACTTTGATTAGAGCCAGTCCAGGTTACAATGGTACCATCTGCTTTTTTTACTTTAACTTTATTAATCGTTCCTGAAGTCAATGCTGTTGGAAGTTCTACAGGTAGATTAACCCAGGGCCCGAGGAAGTAATCAGGATTGGTGCTAAAGTTCATGTACTGGATTTTATTCCATCGTTTTAAATCAAGCAGCCGGAAATTTTCAAACACAAATTCCATTCTCCGTTCTCTTCTTATTTCCCAAATCAACGCGGGAACATCAGCATCTCTGGTTGGATCATTTGGAAGTGATGCAAGCATCAATGATGCAGTTTTCTTAACACCTTTTGCTATAGCAGCAGCATCTAATGGCCGATTCCTGATAGCATTTATAGACCTGTCAATATCTCCCTGTGAGATAGCAGCACTACCATAATACAGTGCCAGTTCCGCCTTTGCTTCTATCCAGTTCAATACCACCTCTCCTAACCTGATGATGGGCGCATCACTTGTATTCGTATTGCTTCCCCATGCAGCCGGGTATGTTTTTCCGATATAGGTAATGGCATCCCGTGAAGCAAATTTATATCCATAAAGAAGTGTTGCAGAAGCAGGGTTGGGCTTGTCCATAAAAGAAGCTTCAAACCTGGGATCCCTGGTCAAAGCAAGGCTTCCTGTAGAAAAGTCAGCAGCATTGGGATCTGAAGAATTTTCCCAAACATTTCCGTCATTCATAATGAATGATTTGATCAACACAAGATTGGGATCAACGCCTACCACTTCTGTACCGTTAGAATAGGAACCAATACTATGGGTAACCTGTAATGCAGCATCATAAGTACGATACATCAATACTTCCTGGTTGCCCGCCAGGTTTTCTGATGAAAAGAGTGATTTGAAATCGCTGGTAAATTTGTACTTATTGCTATTCATCACATATTCTGCGGCCTGTACGGCCAACGCCAGGTACTTTTGTGCTCTTCCGGCATCCAGGTTATGGTAGTGTTCATAAGTGCCTTCAAAAAGCATGAAGCGTGAGATGAAGGCAGCTGCAATATATCTATTGAGATATTGAGCTCCGTCATTTTCCCTCATATTAGCCAATACGAACTGGAAGTCATCATATACTTTATCCATAACATACCCACGTGGATCCCTGTCTTTGTATAATGTATCTAACTCATTTTCCTTAACGACTCTTCCGAAAAAAGGGACATCGCCAAACACACTTACAAGACGTGAATATTCATACCCCCTAAAAAACCTGGCTACCGCGCTCCAGTGTTTATAGGCTTCATCTGTGATGCGTGATTTTGCAATATTATCAAGCCGATCTATAAAAATATTTGCCTTGCGAACCCAGGCAAAATCCCAGGTGGGGCCAGCATATTGTGCCATCCATGCAGCACCTTCTGATGTGGATCCCCTGGAGGAAGGAACAGAACTTTCAAAGTTGGATTGTACATTCTTGCCGGTGAGATCATCATTAAAAGTGTATCCCCTTACAGGCGTGTAATCCACTGTGAAGGAAGTATTGAACCCGTTAAAATAATTCGTATAAAACCCGGTGGCAAACATCCGGATATCATCCTCATTACGCCAAAACTGACCATCTGCATCAACATAACTTGTAAGAGGTGGCCTGTCCAAAAAATCTTTTTTACAGGAGATGAAAAGCATACATGCTATTCCAAGACCTAATGCATATTTATAATTTCTCATTTTCTAAGTTTTAAAAGGTTAATTGAACGCCAACAGAAATACTTTTAAATGAAGGAGTACCAATACCCGTACGACCGAGATTGTAGTTAGAAGTATTCCACATAGAGTATCCACTGATAGCTTCAGGATCAATTGGTAATCCTCTCAGATGATCCCATGTAATAAAGTTTTCTAATGCGCCATACACCCTAAAAGAATTGAGACCCACCTTCTTGATAATTCTCTTTGGCAAAGAATAACCCAAGGTGAGGTTTTTCATCCTGAGGTAAGCCATATTGAGTAAGTACCTGTCTTGAACCTGCATATTATTTATTGTAGAACTACCTCCATTATTGTAGGCGGCGGGATAGAAGGCTCCGGTGTTATCCGGGGTCCAATAATCGTCAGCAAATGCAGCCGGCATAGCACCGTCAGAAGACTGGTAGCCCGGAGTAGCCATGAATCCCTCGCCCCAAATCTGACGGCTACCTACTCCCTGGAAGAACACGCTGAAATCAAAACCCTTGTAATCTGCTCCTATTCTGAATCCATATTCATAACGAGGGTTGGTATTCCCAATCCTGTCAAGGTCTCCATGATCAGTCAATGATGCGCTTCCATTGTCTATGATTCCGTCTCCATTCAGATCTTTAAACTTTACATCACCAGGGCCAAAGAAGAAATTTGAAGAATTTTGAAGGAAAACCTGGTACACCGGTTTTTCTCCATTCTTTCCGGGATTCAGTTTATAAGCCTTTTTTCCAACATATTTTGCAGGTACATCGTTTGCAGTCAAAGTAATTAATTGTGGTTTACCGTCGGATCCTAATTCAAAATCTGACATCTGGTACAATCGATCTGTTCTGTATCCCCAAATCTCACCGATGTCTTTCCCATTATAGTTACTATTAACTCCCGTAGAGGTACCATATTCCAAAATGGTTGTCTTGGAATTTGCAATATTGCCGCGGAAATTCAATCCTAAGCCGTTGTCGAATCTGTGATTCAGTTCAACTGTCAATTCCCAACCATTTGTACGAAGTGATCCGAAATTACCCTGAGGAGCTCCTGTTCCGAATGTGATTGGAATTCCCTCCATGGGAACAATCATATTCCGGGTATTTCTTTGGTACAAATCAAATGTTACAGTTGCTTTATTTTGTAAAATTCCAAGATCAAATCCTAAATTCTTAGTCTCAATATCCTGCCATGTTATATCATGAACTATTGCGGGAGGTGTGCCTACAAATACAGCCCTGGAGCCATTTGCTGCGATCCATGTAGTAAGCCCGCTGGCCATTAATGGCATATACAAAGTGTTTGGAACAGTCTGGTCACCAATAGTACCCCATGAACCTCTAAGTTTTAAGAAATTGAGAATATTCTGCGATTGCATGAATTTTTCTTCGCTGATTACCCAGCCTGCAGAGACAGACGGGAACCACCTCCACCATAAGTTGGATGGAAACTTAGAGGAACCATCATAGCGCAGGTTACCTTCAATCAAATATTTGCTTTTGTATCCATAGTTGACGCGGCCAAAATATCCTAGTTGTGATTCCCAGGATTTATCGCCTGATACAATTGGTGGTGAGCCAACAGCAAAATTGAATTCCGGATTATGGATATCAGTCAGCTGATTTACCTGTTGCGACTGCCACTCTGTTTGTGCAGCTACACGGTTGACACCTAAAATGAACTTGAAACTATGATCACTGTTAATATCCCAATTGTAAGTGGAATAGGCGTTGATAGTGGTACTGAAAAAATTTGTTGCGCTTCTGATTATATGATCAGGATTAGCTCCCAATGAAGTATAAGTATCCAAAGACAAATCGAAGGCTCTCATTGCTCCGGGATCAGTTTGAGACACCACTTTTCCAGTGCTATCAACATACACAGGGTCACCGTTTCCATCTACACGGGCCTTCGGAGCCGACCATGAATTACGGGCAGTGTACCTGGTTCCCGGGCGCTTCCAAATTTCTTCCTGGTTGCTGTATGTATAATCAAAATCAAGTTTCCAGTTATTGGTAAATGTGAGTGTAGTACCCAGGCTTATGTTCACATAATTCTGCAAAATATTGGCAGTATTGGCTGCAGCTGCTTCACTTACCGGGCTGCGAATAGGATCACCATTCTCATCCTTTCCCAATGGATATAATGGCCCCCATCTATAGAGGTACAACCACGGGTCAGCCGTGGTAGAATTTGTAACATAGGCGTAGTCCTTATTTCTCCTTGAATAAATTGCTCCGCCGCGTATTGTAATATGTTTGTTGATCTCGCTGGAAAGCCTGAGCGATGCATTATACCTTGTAAAATCGTCTTTCTTTGCCGGCTTCATCATTCCACTTTGATCGAGATAACCTAAACCGATATTATATGAGGTCTTTCCCAGTGTTTGACCTACCGATATATCATGCTGTTGCGTAGGTGCCCATTCTTTTATCATGTAATCATAAGGGTTATAAGTTCTCATTCCCATTTTCTGATTACTTGCCCCTTGAACATACCAGTCTCTTCCAAAAACAGTCGGATCATCCGTGCCAATTTTTCCTTCATATAATTGTTGCCATTGAACTGCTTTGTTATAGCTGTTCCTGTCCACATAATAAAATGCACCTGTTGGAGTAAATGTTCCTACTCTTTCAGCAGCATCAACCGTATATTTAAGCGCATTGACCTGGCCCATTTTCAGAGGCTTCCAGACATTTTGCCACGAAAGGTTTCCTGAATAGGTTATTTGTGGAATGCTGGATCCTGAGCCCTTTTTGGTAGTGATCAGTATGACTCCATTCGAAGCCTTAGCTCCGTAAATGGAAGCAGCAGATGCATCTTTCAGGATGGTGATGGAAGCAATATCGTTTGGATTCACGATTTGAATACTGGGTATCTCAACGTTGTCCAATAAAATAAGTGGCTTACTACTTCCCTGGAAGGAGGTCATCGCACCTCTGATCTTGATGATAGGATCCGATCCCACTTCTCCACTTGGCACTGTTACTGATAACCCGGCTGCAGCGCCCTGCAAACCTCTGCCGACATCCGCTATAGGCCTCCCGGTCAGCATTTTCTTAACATTAACTGTTGTAACGGCCCCTGTCACATCGCCTCTTTTTTGGGTGCCATATCCTACCACCACTATGTCTTCCATTGACTGATCCAATGCAGACAAAACAACATGGATCGTATTGGATTCGCCAACAGTGACCTGTTTACTTTGAAATCCTACAAAGGAGATTAACAAGACCTGGCCTCTTGCAGCCTGAATGGAAAACTTTCCATTGTTGTCTGTTTGTGTTCCTACCTGAGTGCCTTTTACTAATACCGAAGCACCATTCACAGGAGAATTATCTGAGGAGACGACGGTACCTGTGATAGATCGTTCCTGGGCAAAAGCCTTTTGCTGCAATTGCAGTGAGAGCATTACAACAAGAATAGTGATGAGTTTTCTCATAAAGAATGTTTAAAAGGTTTAAACTTTGTTTGAATCCAAGTCGGTTTCAATGGTAAGGCTGGTGGTGATCTTTCATAAGGTCGGTCGTATGGCTTACTCGTTGATTCTCAGAATAAGACTTAAGTCAGAGTACACTTATTCCTGCATCTACATAAGGCTTCAAGACTGCTTCGTTTGAAGGCAATTCGGTAATAAGAACATCCACTTTTTCTAAAGGACAGATTGGGATAGGTTGCCTCGAATTGATTTTCTCTGAAATAGACAGGCAAACCAATTTTTTCGATGCTTCAATCATTGCTTTTTTTAATTGAACAATGTCCCAGTCATCGTCTGAAACACCTATTTCAAGATTGATAGCATTAATACCCATAAAGCAGATATCCACCTTTAGCTCTTTAATCTTAGAAATAGCTTCCGGTCCAACAGTGATCATAGATGTTTTTGATACTTTGTCTCCAATTGCAATAACATTGATCAAAGGATGTTTACTATACTCCATCAACGCAGGCAGGCTTCCCGAAATGAAGGTTGCACTCAGGTCATAAGGTAAGGCACGTGCCAGTTCAATAATGGTAGTTCCTCCCCCTGACAATACGAACATACCCGGTTCGATTAACTCTGCTGCCTTTTTTGCAATAATTCTTTTTTGATTGTATGCGTAAACTTCTTTGGTAGATTGATTGACGTTATGGAAGGAAAGAGATACGGCACCGCCATGAACCTTGATGATTCTTCTTTGTTCAGAAAGATCTTGCAAATCGCGCCGTATTGTATCATTAGAGACTTGCAACTGTTCGCTAAGGTCATTCAATAATACTTTGTTGTGAAGATTGACCTGATGTATGATGTAGTCTTGGCGAACATTCTTTTGCATATTGGCATCATTCAGACACCAAATATAACATGTTTGTTAATAAATCAGCAAAACTTGCAAAAAAAAGTTAAAAAAAAACGCATTTAGACATTTTGTTTCTGATTATGAGAGAATCACTCATCTTCAATGGGTCTTCCGCCTTCAAAGATTTCTGCAATCTTTTTAGCCTGATAAATATTTCTATTATACTTGTTTCCTAACACAATGATTGTAACAGAATCCGCGATGCTCCTTATAAAAACAGTATTGTTGCCATGCCACCAGCCATTATGATAAATAACTTTCCGCCCGTCCGGGTACACATTCATACGCCATCCTAATCCATAATTCCGTATTCCGGGCCGCTCATTACTATAAGGAGTGAATGCTTCCTCCATTGTTTGTTTAGTAAAAAAATAATTAGTGTAGAATGCCTGATCCCATTTCAAAAGATCTTCCGGCGTACTGTAGATGTTCTTATCGCCAAAACCTTTGTCAAGACAGGTATATCGCTCTAAACGCCCCCTGTAGTCGTAAGATTGCATGGCAGTACCGCTATCGCGCTTCATGTCAAAAACATAGGTGTCATTCATTTTAAGAGGAATGAAGAATGTCTGTTTTAAATATTGCTCATAACTCATTCCGGAAGCCCTTTCAATGATCAACCCTAACAAGGAATAATTTGTATTACAATAACTGAAATGGGTATCTGGCCTTCCTGTGCCCGGGGGTTTGAATTTAATCAGATAATTCAAAACATCTTCATTGGAGCACAATGAGTCGCGAGGCCACCCCAGTTTCTCCATAAAATAGACATAATTGGGAAGCCCGCTTCTGTGATTCAACAGTGTCTTTACAGTTACCCCTTCATAAGGAAATGCCGGGAAAAACTTTTGAAGACTGTCGGTCAGAGATAACTTGCCATCCTGCACAAGTTTTAAAACGGCCATAGCCGTAAAGGTCTTGGATACGGAAGCAAGATGAAAGGCACTGTGTTTAGTCAATGAATCTTTTTTCTTCAGATCGAAGTATCCATGATAATCTTCAAAAATGACCTGGCCATTCTTTGCCACCAGAATGCCGCCGTTGAATCCTGTGCGTAATAATTTTTTCTGATAAAAATCAATGATACTTTCCTGGTAAAAATGAAGTCGGCCCGGAGGGATATCTCCCACAGCAGGTGCCTTATATCCGCCAGAATCTATTAGTGGGACTTTCTGTTTGCTGGAGCCATTTTGGCAAGAAGTAAAAAACAAGATGGATGAAAAGAAAAGGCAGAACAATCTCAAAAAAGCCATCGACAAAAATTTCAATTGGATTAAGGATTTATATTTGCAATATTACATTACTATTGATAGAATGGCAGAAAAAAATCTTACCAGTTTTCCTAAAGAAAAAATAAATATCCTCTTTCTTGAAAACATTAGTCCGGCAGCAACCAGGAAATTTTCTGAAGCTGGCTATACTTCCATCACCACATTACCTTCCAGCATTTCGCCTCAGGAACTGAAAAAGCAGATCAAGAACGTGCACCTTCTTGGGATCAGGTCCAAAACCCATATCGACAAAGAAATACTTGATGCCGCGCAGAAATTACAGGCAATCGGATGCTTTTGTATCGGAACCAATCAGGTGGATCTGCAGGCTGCCATGCATCAGGGTGTGTGTGTGTTTAACGCGCCATATTCCAACACGCGTTCAGTAGCAGAACTCGTCATAGCCAGCAGCATTATGCTGATCAGAAAAATACCTGATAAAAACAAGGCAGCACATGAAGGAATCTGGATGAAAGATTCAAAAGGCAGCCATGAACTGCGTGGAAAAACTCTTGGCATTATCGGTTATGGAAATATTGGCAGCCAGGTGAGTGTACTGGCAGAAGCATTAGGTATGAAGGTGATTTTTTATGATATCGAAACTAAAATGCCTTTGGGAAATGCAGTTGGTTATAAATCAATGAAGGAAGTGATCGGCGATGCTGATATCGTAACACTACATGTGCCTGACTTGCCATCAACCAGGAATCTTATCAATAAAAACACTCTCAAATTGTTTAAAGAGAATGCCATCCTGATCAACTATGCACGAGGCCATGTGGTAGATTTAGATGCGCTCAAAACCTTTCTCCTGGATAAAAAGATTGGTGGAGCGGCCATAGACGTATTTCCTGAAGAACCTGAAAAAAATGGAGCTGATTTTGTTACACCACTTCAGGGTTTGCCGAATGTCATTCTAACGCCTCATGTAGGTGGCAGTACAGAAGAAGCACAACAGAATATAGGAGAAGATGTAAGTACAAAAATGTTTAATTACCTGGAAATGGGAATTACAAATGGCTCTCACACCGTGCCCGCATTGAGCCTACCGCTGCATCCCAACACTCACCGCATTCTGCATATCCACAAAAATGTACCAGGCGTATTGTCAGCGATTAATGCTGAACTATCAGCACATAAAGTAAATATCTCCGGCCAATACCTCAAGACAAATGATTCCATCGGCTACGTAGTATTGGATGTTGATAAAAGAATTTCGAACAATGCATTGCACTTACTGAAACAAGTACCTCATACCATTAAAGTTCGATTGTTGTTTTGAAATTGTATTCATTGACTGAATCCTTTCTAAAAAAAACAACTATTTTCCGGGGTTTAAAAATAATCTTGTTACAACCATTTACATTTGCTCTCCCAAAATGAGTACTAAAATCAAATGTCTTTTATGAAAGTGATGAAATTTGGCGGCACCAGTGTAGGCCGCCCGGAAAGAATGAAAGAAATCAGCCGGCTGGTTACAAAGGAAGATGAGTCCAAAATTGTCGTACTGAGTGCACTTAGTGGTACGACCAATGCACTGGTAGAAATCAGTGTTGCACTTTCGAAAGGTGACCGTGTGGCTGCCCGCGAACGGATTGAAGCATTAGAACACCATTATCAAAATTTCATCATCAACTTATTTGCCAGTGAATCCGGATACAAGGAAGGAAAAAAAATTCTGGAAGAACACTTTGAATTCCTGAATATCATTCTCAAAATATCTTACAGTGAATCCCTGGACAAAGACATTCTTGCACAAGGTGAATTGTTGAGTACGAAAATATTCAGTGCTTTTCTCAAAGAATCAGGTATTGACCATGCCTGGCTTCCTGCGCTGGAGTTTATGACAATAGATGCAGCAAATGAACCTCAGGTGGGCGGCATTAAGGTAAAACTCGCCCGTGTTCTGAAAGACTTTCCAGGCAAAAAATTATTCATTACCCAGGGATTCATCTGCAGGAATTCAAAAGGAGAAGTGGACAATCTGAAGCGTGGTGGCAGCGACTATTCTGCGTCCCTGATCGCTGCAGCAGTAGATGCATCTGTTTGTGAAATATGGACTGATATTGATGGCATGCACAACAATGATCCTCGAATTGTAAAAAACACGAAACCCGTTCGCCATCTCAGTTTTAACGAAGCAGCCGAACTTGCATACTTTGGTGCAAAGATCTTGCACCCTGCCAGCATCTGGCCTGCACAATATTTCAACTTTCCGGTAAAGTTGCTGAATACCATGGAGCCTGACGCTGCCGGTACGCTTATCGATTCAGAAAGCACGGCAGAAGGCGCCAAAGCCATTGCTGCAAAAGATGGTATCACCGCCATCAAGATCAAGAGTACCCGCATGTTACTGGCTTACGGGTTTCTCAGAAAAATATTTGAGGTCTTCGAAAAATATCAAACATCTATCGACATGGTAACCACTTCTGAAGTAGCCGTGTCGCTTACCATCGACAATAATACATACCTCGAGGAGATCACCAAAGAATTAGAGATGTACGGACGCATTATGATAGATAGTGGTCAAACCATCATTTGTATTGTAGGAAATAAGATTGCTGCGACACCAAACATCCTGACCAAAGTGTTTGATGCGACCAATGGTATTCCGGTAAGAATGGTAAGTTTTGGTGGTAGTCAGCACAATGTTTCCGTTTTGGTACCGGAAGAGTTCAAAGAAAAAGCACTTGTGCAATTACACAAAGATTTGTTTGAATAGATATCGTAGGCAAGATTCGGTTACTCATTGATAATAATTCGGGAGACTTAAAAACCTGGTCACGAAAAAGGTGAATGGACTGCAATTCACTTATTCATCATAATCCTATCCTTGCTGAGTTTCTATGATTGATTGGCTTTTTGAAAACGGCATCATCAAAAAAGATTGTGTTAAGATACCTGAATTGAAGTTAATAAGGGTTTCAAATCTCTCAGGAAGCCTAAGTGTTATACTATAATGACATATTAAATAGACCAAAAAAAACCTGAAAAAATATACTGATATGAGCAGGTGGATATGATTG
>JBDHYH010000020.1:0-40273 GCA_039811325.1 Chitinophagaceae bacterium
TACACTGTTTACATACTTTACTCACAGAAATTTCATAAGCATTATACTGGCTTCACCAGCGACCTGGAAAGAAGAATTGAAGAGCATAATCTAACAGCTACAAAAGGCTATACCACCAGATTCAGGCCGTGGGAGATTTTACATACCGAATATTTCCAAACAAGAAGTGAAGCGATCCTTCGTGAAAAATTCTTCAAGACTGGTGTCGGAAGGGAATTGATCAAAAAAATGATTGAAGAAAAATTTCCTTTGATTTAAAATCATCTTCTATTCCTTTCATGAAAATCCTTGTGTCGGCGGTTCTCCGCCGCGGCGGACTGCCCCACACCACAAAAGCCACTCTGAAAAACAGGGTGGTTTTTTTATTTTATGTACACTGTTTACATACTTTACTCACAGAAATTTCATAAGCATTATACTGGCTTCACCAGCGACCTGGAAAGAAGAATCAATGAACACAACTTCTTAGCTACTTCAGGTTACACCCTTCGGTTCAGGCCATGGACTGTTCTGCATACTGAATCCTTTGAATCAAAGCCGCAAGCTATGGACAGAGAAAAGTTTTTCAAGACTGGTGTCGGAAGAGAACTCATAAAAAAAAATGATTGCAGAAAAATATCCGGAACTATAACCTGTTCCTTCATTGAGTTGAATGAAAATCCTTGTGGAGGCGGTTCTCCGCCGCGGAAGCAAAATCACAATAAATGGAGGCTGGAAACCCAGTCTCCATTTTTGATCAGGTTTTATGTTCTTTGATTAAAACTGTTGCCAGTTTATCGCTCCAGTGAATGAACAGTACTATCAGTATTCTCCTTTCCTATCTTAGACGAAATCTTAAACCCTGCAAACAATCCCAGCCCTGCCAGAGTAAATATTGCACCCGGAAATGCAACTTCTTCTGCTACTCCAAAATTTCTACTGAGAATCGCTCCGAAAAAAATAGCAATTCCAATAGAAAAAAGTAATAGCGCCAGATTGACAAGGATAATTGAAAGTACATTTCCTCCTCCCGTAGATTTGGTAGCAAAAATGGAAGCATCGGCGCCCTTTTCTATCAATGCCATCCTAATTCGCGATCTGGAAGATACGATGACATAAACAATCCCGAAAAGGGTTGCAAAAACGACCAGCAGCGCAATAACATCATTATTCATAAAATTTGTTTTTAAATTGTTGCGAAATAATACATCCTTTGACGAGGAATGGTGCAGATCGGTTACAGTTTCCTTGAAAAAATATTTTGTAACCAAAAAACATTTTTATCTGTCTAACAGGAAGTTTGAAACATAATGAGACTGATATAGAAAATATTCACCGCGTGCTGAATGGTGATACTGCTGCATTCCGGTACCTCGTGGAGCAATACCGGGATATGGTTTTCACTTTGGCACTCAAAATAGTCGGGACAAGGGAAGAAGCGGAAGATGTGGCACAGGAAGTTTTTGTAAAATGCTATAAGTCGTTGAATAGTTACAACCAAAAGTCGCAATTCGCCACCTGGCTGTACAGGATTACCTACAACCATTCCATTGATACCCTCAAGAAAAACCGAAAAAACAAAGTTGTATCAGAACTAAAGGATCATCTGCAAAACCATTTCAAAGACAATGTATCATCAGAAGATAATATAGATAACAGAATGCTCCAATCCCTACTGAAGGAAGCGATGGCACAACTTCCGGCTGCGGACAGGGTTATAATAATCTTATATTATTATGATGACCAGCCATTGCGTGAAATAGCCAACGTCCTGGGAATAAAAGAGAACCATGCTAAAATAAAATTGCACAGGATACGATCGAAACTGCATGAGCAGTTACATTCGAAAAAAGAAATAATTTCAACCTTAATTTCGTAAGCGATGAAGAAAGAAATTGAAATAGACGACCTCATCAGGTCAACCCTTAAGAACGAAGATATTCAAAGCCCCGGCAGCAACTTCACAGAAAGAGTAATGTCAGCAATCAGTAATGTGCAGGTAGAACACGCTGCTTACAAACCGTTGATTTCAGGAAGAGTCCTTGCAGGAGTTTTTTGTTTTATCGCTTTGATCGTTGGGCTGTTATACTTTTTCCCGTCATCTCAAACCTCGACTCTTAGCGATACATCTTTTATTGGTAAGATTCAGGGCTACCTCAATACACTTCAGTTCAGCATTAAAATACCAGGCAGCATTTCCTATATCATCATCAGTGCATTTTTGATGATCTTCTTGCAAGTGATCCTTATCAGCAAGTATATCAGGAAGACTTTTTAGCAGCACTTACTCGCCACAATCCTGATGATAGGCCATGTGGTCGGTAGAGGTCTCAATTTGAATGGTAGTGTGCTCAATGGAAAACCTGTCGTGCAACTGACCTCTGATCTCTTCCATCATTTTGTCATCATTACCCATTGGGCAAACCAGATGCACTGTGAGTGCATTCAGTGTAGTGCTCATGGCCCAGATATGCAGATCGTGTACACCCTCCACACCTTTGACAGATAACAAATACTCTCTCACCTCTTCTAACCGGATACCCGAAGGAACTGCATCCAGTGCCAGGTTAACTGATTCTGTAAACAGTCGCCAGGTACCCCATACAATTGCTATGATGATCGCAAAGCTGATCACAGGGTCTATCCAGAAAGCGCCGGTCAATTTGATCACCAGCCCGGCAATCACAACTCCTAAAGATACTGCTGCATCGGCCATCATGTGCAGGTAAGCACCCTTTACGTTCAGATCTTTTTTTTGTCCGTGAAAGAACATCCAGGCAGTAATACCATTGATCACAATGCCGATCGCTGCCACAATCATTACAGTATTACCGGCAACGGGAGAAATGGTAATAAGATTTTCCACAGCTTCATACCCAATAATAATGACAGCCACAAATATCAGCAAAGCATTCAGGAGGCTAACGAGAATGGTTGTACGACGAAAACCGTAGGTAAACCTGCCTCCGGGTTTCCGGCTTCCCAACCATAATGCACCCCAGGCAAAGGCAAGGCTGAGCACGTCTGTAAGATTATGTCCTGCATCTGCAAGTAATGCAGAAGAGTTCGCCATCATTCCATACACCACCTCAATGACAATGAAGACAGAATTGAGCACAATACCAACAGCAAACGCTCTGCCATAAGTAACTTCATGGTGATGATGATCATGCCCGTGATGATGATGATGGTCGTGCGACATTTTCCAAAATTAGTACTGTTGATCCAAATCCGGTTCTAATACGCCTATGCTGCCTTTGTGAACATTCTCTTTAACTGCGAAGCCACCCAAACACCAGCAAGAATTCCAATCGTATCAGCGATCCAGTCGCCAATATCAAACGTGCGGCCTGCAATAAAATAATGCTGAATCAACTCGGTAAGAATACCCCACAGTATCGCGCTGATGGCGATAGTAATAAAGTATTGTTTTTTGGCTTTTTCCGAAAAAGAAGATTTGAGAATAGGGAGAAAAGAAAGCAAAAACAACATCCCAAACAAGAAAAAATGAACGATTTTATCGATATGTAAATGCTGAGCCCATCCGATAGACGGTACATCACTCCCTGGCATAAAGACCAGAACACACAATAATAAAAACCAAAGTATTGCAGGAATGAATTGCCGAAACGGGATGGGATGCTTCACTCTCTTAGGAAATCAATTGATTGTAACCTGCGGCATCCAATAATGCTGCAACATCAGCAGGATTGTCCACTTTCATTTTTACCATCCAGCCTTCACCATAAGGATCTGAATTCACCTTTTCGGGGCTGCTTTCCAATATTGGGTTCACCTCTGTGATGGTGCCGGAAACGGGCAGGAACAAATCGCTAACTGTTTTTACAGCTTCAACCGTTCCAAACACTTCACCCGACTGCAATGGTTTCCCTTTGGTTTCAATTTCCACATACACGATATCACCCAATTCCTGTTGGGCAAACTCTGTAATGCCAATGGTTGCTTCATCTCCGCTTAGCAAAACCCATTCGTGCTCTTTAGTATATTTCAGATTTTCGGGAACGTTCATTATTGAAAAATTTTTCTTGATTAATATTTGGGCAAAATAAAGATTTTCCTATCGATAATTCAAAAACATGATTTATTTCAAAAGTGTGATCTTCATCTTAATATCAGTCTTTGGCCGGTCGTGCTCATCACATGGCATAGAGGCAATCTTACGAATGACGTCAAATCCACTCTCTACCTGGCCAAATACGGTGTACCTGCCGTCAAGAAATGGTGTGCCTCCTTCCGTTTTATAAACTGCCCGATGGCTCTCTGGAATCTTGAGATTAAATTTCTTTTCCACTAAGTCCAGGTCAGCATCCGAGTATTTCGTTCCTTCTACAATGTAAAATTGAGAATAACTGCTTGCCCGTTTAGGATTGATATCATCACCTTCACGTGCTGCAGCCAGTGCACCAAAACGATGAAACAAAGAGGTATCCAACTCCGCTGGCACTGTTTTCTTCACTCCTCCATCACCTAATACCTCTCCCTGTTTGGCATTCCTGCTGGTAGGGTCACCACCCTGGATCATAAAGTCGTTGATCACCCTGTGAAACAACAAACCATCATAAAAATGACTCTTTACGAGGGTAATAAAATTTTTCTTGTGCAATGGGGTCTTATCAAATAACCTCACGACTATAGTGCCGGAGTCTGTTACAATCTTTACCCTCGTAACCTTAGCTGTATTCGAAACTCGTTTCGAAGATGTGCAACTGAAAAGGAAGACAACTGATAGAATAAGAACTAAATACTTCATCATTCAATAAATTAAGATTATCAAACGAATCCCTGCCCCGGGGACAAGGTTCCTGAAAAAATCATTTCGTTGAAAATAAGAATTTTGTGCTGAAAACAGACCAGCATTACGATGCATCGTCCAAATCGTGCTCCTGCGATTCAAAATAAAGAAGGATATGGTCTTTCAAAAAATCTTCCTGAGCCTTGATATCATAAGCAGGCAGTTCTTTAGCCTGTGTAAAATGTGGCCAGCCTTCGTCGTCATATTTCTCCAATGTATAATATCCGCTCTGTGCCAGGAGCGTACATACTGCTATGTGCATGAGATCCTGCTTTTGCTCTTTGGAGAATTTATGTTTGGAACTATGCACCTCCTGTACCCCTATCAGCATAAGGATCGTTTCCATATCCGGTTTCTTTCCAAACCGCTCCATAAACTTTGATTCCAATTGCCACCATCGTGCCTGTAGATCATCTGTTGCATTCATGTGTGCAAAGGTAAAGGTTGCTAACCTTCAATAAAGTCCTTTTTGACTAAAGGTTGGCAACCTTTTAAAAAGGCAGCATCCCAAATTTTAGCTTGTAAGAAATATCCGGTCGGTGGAGACACCATAGCCGTCAACTTAAGCCCGAAGGGCTTGAATTTGAATAGCCGTGAGAGAATCTCACGGTTAAATTGGTGAAATTTTCCTTGAACCCTGCAAGGGTTCAATATCAATGACCTTCATTTGTCCACCGGTTGCACCGATGGCTATTCAGATTAAACCCCGTTCGGGGTATTTCATAACCCATTAATGTTAAGTTGACGGCTATGGTGGAGACACCAACCAGTAAGAGACTCTACAGGTGGGTGTCTCCACCCTCCTGAGAAAATTTGGGATGCGACCTTTTAAGAACCATTTCATCGACTTAGTATATTTGCAGCCATGTTACAGATACCATATATACGTGAGCACAAAGAAGAAGTGTTGCAACG
Source organism: Chitinophagaceae bacterium (assembly GCA_039811325.1). GTDB lineage: Bacteria > Bacteroidota > Bacteroidia > Chitinophagales > Chitinophagaceae > Ginsengibacter. The sequence goes on from JBDHYH010000020.1 coordinate 5,708, forward strand.
GCTGATGAAGAAAAATTTTGATGCCACCGATGCCGTTACTAAAATCCTGGCATTAGACGATGAGCGCCGCAAGTTGCTTTTTGAAAAAGAAACAGCGCAATCGCGTATCAACAATGCATCCAAACAGATCAGGGAATTGATGACCTCCGGTCATAAAGAAGGAGCAGAGTCAGTTAAGAAAGAAGTTTTGGAATTAAAGAATTCTCTTGGCCCTGTGGCTGAAAAACTTCAGGAAATTGAAAAGAACCTGGATGCCGCATTGGTACTTCTTCCCAATATGGCTCATGAATCTGTGCCTGCCGGAAAGACTCCGGAAGACAACGAAGTGGTGAGGACAGGTGGCGTAACACCACAACTACCGGAATCTTCACTACCGCACTGGGAACTGGCAAAAAAATACGACCTGATCGATTTCGAATTGGGAAACAAGGTAACCGGCAGCGGATTCCCCTTCTACAAAGGGAAAGGAGCAAAACTGCAAAGAGCATTGATTCAGTATTTCCTAGACTACAATACTACTGCGGGCTACACCGAGTACGAACCACCACTGATGGTGAATACCGACAGCGCTTATGGCACCGGTCAATTGCCGGACAAAGAAGGCCAGATGTATCATGTAACCGTTGACAATCTTTACCTGATTCCTACTGCGGAAGTACCGCTTACCAATATTTTCAGAAATGAAATTGTAAACATTGAAAATCTTCCTTTGAAAATGACCGGTTACACCCCTTGCTTCAGAAGGGAGGCGGGCAGCTATGGCAAGGATGTTCGTGGATTGAACAGATTGCACCAATTCGACAAGGTAGAAATCGTTCAGATCACCGAACCATCTAAGAGTTACGATACCTTAGAACAAATGGTTAAACACATAGAGCAATTGCTGGAAGCACTTGAATTACCGTACAGAATTTTAAGATTATGCGGAGGCGATATGAGTTTTACTTCAGCGCTTACTTATGACTTTGAAGTATTCAGTGCGGCGCAGCAGAGGTGGCTGGAAGTTAGTTCTGTGAGCAACTTCGAAAGTTTTCAATCTAACAGGATGAAGATTAGATATAAGGATGAGAATGGCAAAACACAATTGGTGCATTCCCTGAACGGCTCCTCACTTGCATTGCCGCGCATTGTGGCTGCCCTGCTAGAAAATCACCAGGCTGCTGATGGTATCCACATTCCTGATGCACTGCAAAAATATTTTGGTTCGGATTGGATAAGGTAAGTTATTGTGCTATCAATTATTATTCTTGGATGATGCAACGAAGTACCAAATATTGTTGTCAGTGCGACTATATGAAGAAGCTCTTATTCATTTTAACTATAGTGATAACCCTGACCTCCTGCAATAAAGAAAGCATTCAAAAGCAGGTTGCTGGTAAATGGGAATTTGTAGTCTTTGTAGGATATGGTGTATTTGATCCGCCATTACCTCCCGGGAATGGAAAAATCATAGAATTTGGCAATGGTAGAAATTTCAAAAGGTATGCTCATGACACATTACTATTCAATGGAAGCTATTCGATATCAAGAAAAAAAGACTGTTACTCTGATCAATTCAAATCATTTCTCAAGACTTCGGATGCTTCATTTGCAAATGAGCGGGTAGTAATTATTAAAGGAGACAGTCTAATGCTCTCTACTTCCGCTTGCCTCATAGATGGAGGTGTTGCTATCTATAGAAAAATAGATTAGGTGAAGCATACCTCTGCTGATTCACAATAATACATCTATAACATATAAGGATAAACGAAGAACGGAACTGAATCAATACTTCTTCATTCAATCCCGTTCTTGCTTTATCGAGTATAAAAGTTAAATCACAGCCACACCCATAGCCTGGCGCATTTCACTTGCCGCTTGCACCATTTCTTCCAATGCTTTTTTGGTTTCTTCCCAATGGCGCGTTTTTAATCCACAATCAGGGTTCACCCAGAGTTGAGAAGCAGGAATCACAGCCTCAGCTTTTTCCAGGAGGTTCACCATCTCTTCCCTGGAAGGTACTCTTGGTGAGTGAATGTCATACACACCTGGTCCGATCTCATTTGGATATTTAAAGTGTGCAAATGCATCTAACAATTCCATTTGCGAACGTGAACATTCTATCGTGATTACATCTGCATCCATATCTGCAATGCTTTCGATGATATCATTGAATTCTGAATAGCACATGTGAGTATGAATCTGCGTTTCGTCTTTCACACCTGATGATGATATCTTGAATGCATTTACTGCCCAACCCAGATAATCTTTCCAATCAGATTTTCTCAGCGGCAAACCTTCACGAATGGCAGGCTCGTCAATTTGAATCACCTGAATTCCTGCTTTTTCGAGATCAACTACTTCATCACGTATCGCCAGCGCTATTTGAGTACAGGTTTTCGAGCGCGGCTGATCATTGCGTACAAATGACCATTGCAAAATGGTTACAGGTCCCGTCAGCATTCCCTTCACCGGTTTCTCAGTCAAGGACTGAGCAAATCCTGACCAATACACAGTCATTGGTCTCGGACGCAGTACATCACCAAAAATAATCGGAGGCTTCACGCAACGGCTCCCATAACTCTGCACCCATCCATTTTGTGTAAACACAAATCCGTCTAACTGTTCACCAAAATATTCCACCATATCATTTCGTTCGAATTCACCGTGCACAAGTACATCGATTCCGGTTGCTTCCTGCCAGCGGATAGACTCTTCAATTTCATTTTTCACCAAAGAATCATAACGCTGTGCATCAATTTCTCCTTTTTTTAATTTAGCTCTCCATGAACGTACTTCCGGTGTCTGCGGAAAGGAGCCGATGGTGGTTGTGGGAAACAGAGGTAGCTTCAGCGTCTTATGCTGTTTGTCTTTGCGGACATTGAATGGATGTGTACGTTGAGCATCAGCTTTTGTAATCGCACTTACACGTTGTTTCACTTCAATATTGTGAATCAATTTTGATGTCTTGCGGCTTTCTATTGATGCCTGATTTGATTTTAATTTTTCAAGAACTTCATTATCAACTTTTACTTCGCTCAATTGTTTCAGTGTTACCACCTCTTCTACTTTCTGCCTGGCATAAGCAAGCCATTGCTTTATTTCAGGATTCAGTTTTGTTTCGAAATCAAGGTCGCATGGTGTATGTAGCAATGAACAGGAAGGAGCTATCATGATGCGCTCGTGTCCAAGTTTCTCAATTGCCTTATTGATTAGTGTCAGCGAGGAAGTGAAATCATTCTTCCAAATATTTCTTCCATCCACCACACCTAAAGAAAGGATCATCTGGTGGTTTATGGCATTCAAAACTTCATCTAACTGTTCCGGACAACGTACCAGGTCAACATGCAATGCAGTAACTGGTAATGTAGCAGCCAGTTGCAAATTGTCTCTCAGGCCTTCAAAATAGGTTGCGACAATAATTTTCAGAGAAGGACATTCCCTGCTAATGTGCGTATAAAATTCTGCAATGGCCTGCTTTTCCTTCACTTTCAAATCCAGAGACAGGTATGGTTCGTCAATCTGTATCCATTCCGCACCCTTTGCAGCCAATAGTTTCAGGAGATCGGTATAGACCGGCAGAAGACTGTTCAATAATTCAATTCTTTTGAAACCTTCCTCTTTCTCTTTGCCCAAAAGCAAATAGGAAACCGCACCAAGTAGTACGGGCTTGGTCATGATACCGGCTTCACGGGCTTCCTCAAACTGATTGACAATTTTATTCGAAAAGAGCCTGAATGGCTGATCTTTGTGAAACTCCGGAACAATATAATGATAATTGGTATCGAACCATTTGGTCATTTCCATAGCAGTGATATCGAGGTCATTTTTCTGATAACCTCTTGCCATTGCAAAATAAAGTTCTGTTTCACTGTCCGGATTGCTCTGAATCAGTTCCTGATAGCGCTCGGGGATTGCTCCTACTGTGAGGCTCATGTCGAGTACCAGGTCGTAAAGAGAAAAATCATTGGAAGGAATCAGATCGATACCTGCATCATTTTGAAGGTGCCAGTTGTGAAGGCGGATTTCCTTTGCTGTCTTAGTCAGTTCGTCTTTTGATATTTTGCCCGACCAATATTGCTCGCAGGCTTTTTTGAGTTCTCTTTTGCTTCCGATCCTCGGATAGCCTAAGGTGTGTGTTAGCATTTGTTGCAACATTTTTAAAGAGTGAAACAATTCCTGAAAGTTCCCGGCCCCGATCTACTCCTGTCGAACAACAATGAATTATTCGCTTCTGAACGAATCGTACAGGCTGCAGATATCTTTCTGTGAAAGAATCTAAAGAACTTACAGATTGCAAAGTTTTGAATATTTCCTGTGATGGATGTCAGCGAATTGTCATGCACCTGCTGATGTGCATAAGTGTAATTCGCCACATAAGTGCTGTCAATATTTTTCCAGTGGCCCTTATACTATCTCACCTGCTGATAACAGCAAAAAGTTACGTCTCCGTAAAACGCGCTCTGACACAGGGTTACAGCCACCTGGTTAAAAGGAGCAGACAAGAATTGATTGTACATTTTGCCGTGAACAAACTCTATATTTTTTCAAATATGGCTTTCCATTTCTGTAATTCTTCAAGACATTCTGATACAATGAATTTCCGCTTTGAGTAAATGACAGTGAAATTTTCACATATTGATTTTTACAGTAATGGCAATTTCCAATTCCGGCTGATATCTTTCGAAACCAGGAAAATGGCAACAGCTTTCTTGTTCCAAAGATCAATTGAAAGTCAGGCTCGGAATAATTTCAAAAACGCTGACAACCGCAAAATTTCTTCTGCAAAACCAATTCAAGGAAATGCAGGAAAGTTAAATAAGAAAACGCTTATTTAACTTTAACGCCTTAAACTTAAATAAGAGAATTTATATTTAACCTTGAGATTATTCAATAGTTGAGGCATTTTGCAGTTTTTATCACTTCGTACAAATTAATTTTAAGCAAAAGGGTTAGCTCCCTCCTGATTTTCCAAAATTCAATAATTGTCCGCACTCAAAACCTCCTCTTTCCTCATTTCATTCCAAACGGTACTGAAATTTTTACACTTACATTTCTTCCCATGTTGTAGATCCCATAATGCCCACGCGGATCATTCGGATAATCTTCAAAATACTTCAACCGGCTCATGTTGGACTGGTAAGCAATATTGAAAATATTTTCTGCAAGTATGGAAATGCTGAACATCTTCTCTCCAGATCTGTTGGCAATATCGGCGCCCATTCCTCCATTTACCAACTGATACCCCGGCGTGGGTGTCTCAGTGCCATTCATGGTATATACCCTGTTCTGCGCGGCAAATACATCCAACTCTATCTTCAAAAAAATATTCCGCAGACAATTCCACTCGTTAAAATTTGCCCGGAGTTCCGAACGCCATTGCAATGGCGGAATGAAAGGGAGATATTTTTCCTCATCTGATATCTTTTCGTTTTTCAACCCGAGATTACGCGCATTCACAAATGAAAAAGCATTTTCAAAATGCAACCAGTCTAACGGGTGTGGATGTACGTCAATCAGCACCTCACCTCCCCACAACAGCGCACGCGATGCTGCGTATTGAAAAGTAGGATACCCTGCCACAATCACAGAATCCTGACCTTGCTCATTCAGCAACTTCCGGTTGTAGATATAGTTCTGAATCCTGTTCCTGAATAAACTCGCATTAAGCGTAACGTGAGTACTGGAAAATGTAACGCCAATATCCTGCTGAAAACTGAATTCCGGTTTGAAGTTATCATTACCTAATTGATAAAATTGAGAACCAGAGTGAATACCATTGGCAGATATTTCAGAAATGTTTGGCGCTCTGAAACCACGTGCTGCATTGACTTTGACACTCCATTGTTTATTGAACTGGTAAGAAAAGCCAAGACTGCCACTCACCCCCGAAAATAAATGTCGTGCCCCATCAAACAATTGTGTAGCACCTGAAAGATCGCCGCCCTTAACCGGAACTGTCTCACCATTCACTTCTTTTACAAAGAGATCAGATGTGTTAAGGCTTCTAATATCTAACCGAACGCCTCCTGCCAATTCTATTTTCTTCCTGGAATATTTTGCAAAAACAAACGGTCCTGCTTCCAATTGATGATAGGAAGGAATTAAAAACTCATGTCCTTTGTCGGCTTTGTTTTGCTGGTACATTCCATTAATGCCTGCCGTGATACTCACGTTTGAAAATTCAGGAAACAGGTATTTCGCATCAAAGGTGATTGCATCCAGGTTCAGGAATAGCGCCGCGTCATTTTCACCGGATTCAAATTCTTTGCGAATACTTTTCTGAAATCCCAACTGAGTGACGGCACGGCCACTTCCAAAAGAAAAACTACTATTGTTGTAGAATCTTAAATGCTGCACACTCTGGTAGTCGCCTGAAATTTTGTAAGAATGCAACTCACGCTCAGGTACGATTTCGAATTCATCATCATCGATTGGTTTTTCAAACCGACGTGAAGTGGAATCTCTTTTTCCATCAGGTATTTCCTGTACATCATCAAAATAGGAAAGCCCGAATTTGCTGTACCCCCGATCAGAATGTAATGTAGCAGTTCCAAACAAAGAAGATTGCCTGAAGCCAGTGTTATATACCCTGCCATCAATTTTGTTCTGATAATCTGCTGCCATTTTATAGGAACCTACCACTCCCCAGCTAATGACTCCTGTATGTTGTCTCCAGGATGCAGCGCCCTCCAAAAGGTTATTGTTGCTTTGGTAATCCACAGTTGCACTTCCCCCTTTTTGACCATTAGCAATTGCCGGAGCAGGCAAAAAATTGATGACTCCGGCTATGGCATCTGAACCATACATCAGGCTTGCAGGTCCTTTGATCACTTCCACCCGGTCCACGGCATTTTCATCCAATTCTATTCCATGCTCATCGCCCCACTGCTGCCCTTCCTGCCTGTTGCCATCAAAGAGTACGAGCACCCTGTTGTATCCCAAACCCCGGATGAAAGGTTTAGAAACATTAGGCCCTGTAGAAACAGCACTTACCCCGGGTACGACAGTGATGGCATCTACGAGGTTTGTTGACAATGACTGCTCCATCGTCTTTTTGGAAATGCTCACGATCGGTACCGGATTCCGCTTGATCGATGTAGCCCTCGAAACACCCGTGATGACAATTTCCTTTTCTTCAGTAACAGCAATTTCGAGATGGAAATCATGCCGGATGTTTTTATTAAAATCAATATTTTCAATTACAGACTTATAACCTGAATAATTGACCTCGACAAGAAAATTGCCTTTGGGAATATTGTTGATTTTGAAACGACCCAAACTGTCAGACACTGTCCCTTTCTTCAGGTCAGAAAGATAAACGGTCGCATTGGGCAGCACACTGCCCGAAGTTGAGTAAATGACGCCTTCAAATGTGAACACAGGGATTTTCTTTTGCGCCGTACAAATATTAAATGCCGACAACAACACAATCGTTGCTGTCAATCGAACTGAAATCATACGATTGATAATTTTTTAAACTGAGAAATTTGTTTTAGAAATGTTCAGCTTAAAAATGGAGGCGCTCTCAGCGAAAAATAAAATGAGTCATTGATAACAGGCGCCGCTACAGGTGCGTCATGATATTGAAAAAACACGAAGACCGGGCTGTCAATTGCCGGAACCTCAGCTTGTAAATACGGAATATTTACAACATTGCTATTGCAATGACAATCTATGACAGAAACATCAAAGTGAGTAATGGAAGGATCAACATTGCAGGTGATTTCCTGATCCTTATGGTCAGCAAACAGCGTATGCAACACACGCTCAGGTGTGTTGCAAAAAATGAAGTTGGCAATCAGGAAGATAGCCAGCAAACTTTTATTTCTGTTGCGACACATAGGGTGCAAAGCTAAGGATTAAGTTTTTTTTAATTTGAGAAAGGGAAATTAATGAGTATCATATTCCCTCAAACCATTGTAAACCTCATTTAAGGCAAGTAACTGACTGATAAACCTTATTGTTTTTTCAATGATCGTTAGCCTTGATATATCTATGGTTTAAACAAACATAAAATGAGTGATCATAAATTAACCGGTCAAATAATATTCAGCATGCCGGGAGGTTTAAAAACATTAGTAGAAACCGGCCTCAAATCACATTTACCTTATTGCCTTATTTTGATTCGAATGGCACAAAAAGCCCTCAATGTTTTTTGACAGAATTTCAGAAGGTAATAAGGTCAAAAGAATTGGGATGAATTTTATTTTCTACTAAGGTTCGCCGAAAATAAGTTCCAATCCTATTATTCACTCTCAATAAAAAAGAGAAAACAAAATCAAATTCTCCAAACATCATCCCATTAAATATACAATCGTCTCAATCGTAAATACAGGCACTCAATTCTTCTCTTAAAAAATTTCACCCTTCTTCCGGGAAAACCTGTTGCCCTCACGTAACATTCATTTGGAGTGATAAAATTTGTGTGAAGGCAAGCAAATTGCTGATCCACACCAGGCATAGAGGCAAATATTCCGGAAATGAAACATGAACCAACATTGGCACCTACCCTTCATCTGTGAAAACCCGCTTCAGCGCCAGTTTTCGGACCGGTGTTACGATCAACGGGAATTTTTCAACAATCACATTGCTTTGCTCCAACCCGAATCCGCGCTCTTCGCTAAGGCTGATATGTTTTACAAAAAAATATGCCCTCATGATCAGTTTTTCGAAGAAAGGCAGATCATTATCCTGCGAAAGAAATTTTTCCATCACAATGAACTGGAAGTCTCCCGGAATAGCATTCTTCTGAAGTAGCGGGTACCTGCTTTGAATATTGAGTTCCTTGCTGGCAAGCATATCCTGCACTACTTTTCTAAACATCAGGCTGATGCGGGGCTCTCTTCTGAAACCCAATCTCAATTCTACCCGAATAATCTCGTTAGGTATGATGGTATCTACAATATAATCTGCCGTGTAGGGATCATCCTGTGTGTCCACATGTACAAACCAATAGATATCTGCCCGCTTTGGCTTTTGGTTCAGGATGCTGTAGATCACTTTATGCTCTATCTCCCTTGCATTATCCGCGCTTGTCAGATACACTAAATGCGTGGAGTATTTTGGGATGGTAGTGTCATTACTTACCTCCTGGATGGCCGGCAGATAAGAGTCCATTCGCACAAATTCGACATACCGGTTCTTGATTTTACGTGCACGGTACCATACATACATGACTGCAAAAAGTGCACCTCCAATGATCAGTGTTACAAATCCTCCGTGAGGAAACTTATCAAGGTTGGCAAAGAGGAAACTCAATTCTATGGCGAGATATACAAAAAGATACAAATAAATCAATGGTTGCGACACGCGTTTCGTTACTAAATAATTAGCGTAAAGGATAGAAGTGGACAACATGCAAAGCGTAATCGCAAGCCCATAGGCTGCTTCCATATTGGATGATGTACGGAAATATAACGTAACGGCAGCGCATCCAATAAACAACATCAGGTTGATTCTCGGGAGAAACAATTGGCCTCGTTCTTCTGTCGGATAATTAATTTTCATACGCGGCCACAGATTAAGCCGCATACTTTCAGATATCAGTGTGAATGAGCCACTGATCAAGGCCTGGCTCGCAATGATAGCAGCAATGGTGGCTATAACAATTCCGATCAGACGAAAAGAGTCCGGCATCACACCAAAGAAAGGGTTGAACCCATTGTCGATGATTTCTTTTGTAAAAACTTTTCCGTCATGGTGTGAAAGCAACCATGCTCCTTGTCCCAGGTAGTTTAATATCAAAGCTGTTTTCACAAATATCCAGGATACACGGATATTCTTGCGGCCACAATGACCGAGATCACTGTATAGCGCCTCAGCGCCAGTAGTACAGAGAAATACCGCACCAAGTATCCAAAAACCTCCCGGATAGAGGATCAGCAACTTGATCGCATAGTAGGGATTGAATGCTTTGAAAATAAAGAGTTCGTCAAACACATGAACCACCCCTAATACTGCCATCATCAAAAACCAAATAAACATAACCGGGCCAAAAGTCTTACCAATAATAGCAGTTCCAAATTGTTGGGTAAAAAATATCCCCACCAGGATCGCTATCACTATGTACACAATCGTATCATGACTGGTACCATGAAAAACAGGAATCTGTTTCAGACCTTCAATAGCAGATGTGATGGAGATGGATGGTGTGATCATACCATCAGCCAAAATTGATGCTCCACCAATGATAGCCGGAAAAACCAACCATTTTTTTTGCCTTCGCACTAGTGCATATAATGAAAAAATACCGCCCTCCCCATTGTTGTCGGCCCGAAGCGTGAGTACTACGTATTTGATAGTAGTCTGAAGCGTGAGTGTCCAGATAACACACGATACAGCCCCGATTATGAGATCTTCAGAAATTGGCTTGTCGCGGATGATGGCATTCATCACATAGAGCGGTGATGTACCCAAATCTCCATAAATAATTCCAAGGGCAATTAATAACCCTGCTCCGGACAGTCTGTTGATAATGCTTTTACTCACTCAACTGTTTTAAGGGACAAAAATAGAAAACGAATTGAAAGTGGATTTGATTATTTCGATTCTGGTGAGAATCTGTGTTGGTTGGTCGTCAATCGTTATTCGTTGGTCGTTGGTCGCCGCGGACACCATTCACAACCACTTTCGGTGAACCAATAGCAATTTACCATTTACAACTCCCGATTAGCAATTCCTCTATCCCACCCTGAATGCTGTAAAATAAAAATTATTAGCGGCACCAATTATTTCCAATGGCTTGTAAAACGCATCGAGGAAATTTTGATAGGCCATAAACTCATGTGTTGGTACCCCAAATTCATCAAAGAAAACAATGTCCCCTTTTTTTAGGAATGGGGCTAAGGATGCCAGCGCAAACAAAGTGGAAGAATACAGGTCAGCGTCCAGCATTACCACCAATTTGTTTTTAAATCCTGCATCCTTCAGAAACGGAGGTAATGTCTGTTGAAAGAGGCCCTGATAAAATTTTCCACGACTATCATTGATTTCCGGAACTGACAGCCCCCGATTGAATGTTCCCTTTGTAAACTGCCCAAAATCTTCAGGAAGTCCTGTGAAGGTGTCAAATCCGTGAAAAGTTGATTCTGTGTTCTTATTTCTTTCTAACCACCAGCGAAACGAATGTCCATCTGCTACACCAAATTCTAAATAGTGAATAGGCACATCCAGGTTTTCTTTTTCAAAGATATTTTGATACAAATCGTATCGCTTCTCATAATTCCATTCAGAAGGAAAATCATTGCCGGGTACATTTTTGTTTTGTGCAGCCCACCGAGAAAGTTTTGACATCCAGAGCAGTTGCTGAAAAAATCCTTCGAATGGCCCAACAATTTTATGAAGATGCATTCGGATGAATGTCTTCTTGAGTGAACGTAGTGTAGCTATTTTCATTTTGCAATGGATATTAGGATTCTGAAAGTGTAACGCCCGAGGCTTTTACATTCAGCGTATATTTTGCGCCCACTTTCAATGCATAGTTTTCGTCCTGGTGCCCTACAGGGAAATCAAAACAAACAGGATACTTGTATTCTTTCACAATGTCGCGGATTACTTCCTCCACCGTTTGTCCAAACGGAATGGTCGTATCGTTCATATCGCTGAACCTCCCTACTACCAGGCCTTTCAGCCCATCCAATTTACCGCTCCGCTTCAGTTGACACATCATCCTATCGACATTGTAAATGTATTCACCTGTGTCCTCTACAAAGAGAATCTTGTTTCTTGTTTTGATATCAGAACTTGTACCCACAAGATGTGACAGCAATGCAAGATTGCCGCCCACCAAAATTCCGGAAGCAGATCCTTTGTGATTGAATGGATGAGACGGTGTAGCATAATTTGCTTTGACACCGGTCAATGCATCATACAGGCTTTTTACATATTCATTCTTAAATCCATCATCATTAAATGCAGCAGCCATAGGGGCGTGCAGGGTGGCTACGTTACATTTAGAAAAAATGTGATTGTGTAATACGGTAATATCGCTAAAACCGATCAGCCATTTCGGATGTTGCATGAATTTTGAAAAATCCAACTTCTCAATGATCCTTCCTACACCATATCCGCCACGCACACACAGGATGGCTTTGATCTTTTTATTATCCAGCATGCGCTGTAAGTCTTTCGTCCGCTCTTTGTCATTTCCTGCGAAATAATGAAACTGGTGCCCGGGAGTCTTGCCCAATTCAGTATCAAAACCCCAGTCATGGAGTGTTTTTATGCAGGTTTGAAATTTTTCTTCAGGCATATACCCGGCTGGGGCTACAAGCCCAATCGTATCTCCCTTCTTCAGGTATGGAGGTAGTATGGTCATTACACTAACATTTTTTCAGGAGGGCAATTTACATGAGAATGATCATTGTAACGAAAACAATTGTGCACTATCCTGTTTCACTTCGAGCCGATGCATCATGCCACACTTCAATCCATAGTTGACCAATACATGCCCTACAGGAAAATCAAAACATACCGGGTAATTAAATTTGCCAACCTTTTCCATCACGATTTCATACATGGACTTTCCAAATTCTTCTCCCGGATCATCTTCTTTAATTCTGAATGCGCCAATAATCAATCCTTTCAGACGATTTAGTTTTCCACTTCGCAAAAGATTCCACATCATCCCATCCAATTTGTACAGGTATTCACCTACATCCTCGATGAATAAAATGGTATCATCTGTCCTGATCTGCGACCGGCTGCCACACAGCATTTGAATGATGGAAAGATTTCCTCCAACCAATCTTCCTTTCGAAATCCCTATCCTGTTTTGCTGCAGTGTCGGTGCAGTATATACCATCTTTTCACCCAACAGGCATCGGCGAATGGAATCGATGGAGTCAGCCTGTTCAGGTGTTTCAGTGGATTCATCCTCCGGAAAACTGTTGCACATTTTTGAATGGATGGATGGGATACCGAGTTTGCAATTCAGGTGAAGATGAAGGACTGTGGCATCACTGAAGCCAATGATCCACTTAGGCTTTTTGATAAATTTTGAAAAATCAATTTTGTCAATGATTCGCACAGCGCCATAACCTCCACGTCCCAGCATGATGGTATCAATACCATCATCATCTATCATCTGCTGCAATTCCCTGGCTCTCTCTTCATCCGTTCCTGCAAAGGTGAAATCACGAATGCCAATCGTCCTGCCCGGAACGACTTTGAATCCCCAAGCCTCCATTTTATTGATACAGGGCAATGCCTCCTCCATTTTAAGGTGTCCGGATGGGCAGGTGATGCCAATGGTAGCGCCGGGTTTCAGGTAGGGTGGAAATTTCTTTGATTCTAAATCCCGGGTTTGATCTTTTACAAAAGCACCGGTAGTGGCAAGTAGCGGAATAGTTGATTGCAGAAAGTTCTTTCTATCCATTTAGAGTGATGAGTTTACCGGATAAAAGTACTTTTTTAATCCATTGAATGTATGCGAATGCATTTCAGGAGATCAGGATAGGTTCAATGACGCCAACCTTGAGCAGGAATCTTTTTAATCTGAAATCTGTTTGCTGAAGGTTGGCAACCTTGCCGCTAACTCCCTGCTCATTGATGCTTTGCCTCATCATGATGTAATTATATGCTCCACCGCGTACATTTGTGAAATCGCCGCCCATATCCAGCTTACCTTTTCCCCCTATTCACCGTGTTACATTTCAGATAGATGTGTTGAGTGAAATCTAATTGCGTTGCAATAATATTCTATTACCGTCCGGCCCCGATGGCTATCGCGGGCGGACGGAAACCTTAATACATCTTTCCCTGCTTTAGCCTCATTCAGAATAATTTTAAGAGCTTATACGGACACCAAATTAGTTCACTAAATACTGGATGCGGCTAAAGCCGAAAAACAACTTGCTGAGTACCGTTGGCTGAAGCCAACCGCAATAGCCAACGGCAATAGCAAACGGCAATAGCAAACGGCAATAGCAAACAACAACAGCCAACGGCAATGAAAGAATTGAAGCCAGCACAAATAATAGGGCAATATCAAACTATAGTATGCCATTATAATTGATGACCGGTTTTTCTATCCATTGTTTCAACAATTAGCTGTATTTAATAAAAGATGTGAGATTTTCCTATTGCCGTTGGCTTCAGCCAACGGATAAAATATCACACACTCAGCGGCTTTAGCCGCATCTATGAATTATCAAACAGGTTTTAAGCGACACCAAGAATAGGCAATGTGGCTGAAGCCGAAGACACAACTTGCTTAGTTCCGTCGGCTAAAGCCAACGGCAATAGCAAACAGCAATAGCCAACGGCAATAGCCAATGGCAAAAGTTGAACATTTCATTTTGTCTATTGTGTTGTAAAGAACCACCTTTCCATCCCTTCCTTTATGAAATCGTACTTTAAAAAAAATAAGTAATACATGAGCTATTGATAACCCAGACTTCAATCTGGCACCATTTTGAAACGCTACCTTTCAGACGACCGTGTTTTGCTCACGAGATAATTCACATTTTCAACCGGTGTACAGTATAAATGCAGCATTTTTGCGTGCCCCGGCCTTGCTCCCGGCACGTTTGCTAACAATCCCACAATAATCTTCAGGCGCTTTTTGCATTCCCATCCCATTCGGGTAATTTTGCACGATTAATTTTTATAGTAGAATGAGTGAAGCTTCACGTATCCTGATTACCGCTGCCCTGCCCTATGCCAACGGCCCGTTGCACATCGGGCATCTTGCAGGCTGTTATTTGCCGGCAGATATCTATGCACGGTATCAGCGAGTACAAAAAAAAGATGTAAAATTTGTAGGTGGCAGCGATGAGCATGGCGTACCCATCACTATCCGTGCCATGAAGGAAGGTAAAACGCCACAACAAGTCGTAGATCAGTACCATGAAATATTGAAAACTTCATTGGCTGATATGGGCATCAGTTTCGATATCTACAGTCGTACTTCCAATGAGATACACCACAAGACAGCACAGGATTTTTTTCTGAATCTTTACAACAAGGGATTGTTTGAAGAAAAGGAAACAGAACAATTCTACGATGAAGAGAAAAAAGTTTTTCTCGCCGACCGCTACATCACAGGTACTTGTCCTATTTGCGGTAACCCAAATGCTTATGGAGATCAGTGTGAAAAATGCGGGTCATCACTAAGCCCGGAACAACTGATCGATCCACGCAGTACCCTGAGCGATGCTGTACCCGTGAAGAAAAAAACAAAGCACTGGTATTTTCCTTTGCAGCACTATGAAGCGTTTTTGAAAAAATGGATTCTCGAAGATCACAAAGACTGGAAGAATAATGTGTATGGTCAATGCAAGAGCTGGCTGGACAATGGGCTGCAGTCCCGTGCCATGACGCGCGACAGCAACTGGGGTGTGAAAGTGCCACTACCTGATACCGAAGGAAAAGTTTTATACGTATGGTTCGATGCGCCGATTGGCTACATCTCTGCCACAAAAGAACTCACCACAGACTGGCAGGATTACTGGTGCAAGCCGGATACCAAATTGATCCACTTCATCGGAAAGGACAACATTGTATTTCACTGTATCATTTTTCCTGCCATGCTGAAAGCGCATGGAGATTTTGTATT
The DNA here is from genome assembly GCA_039811325.1 of Chitinophagaceae bacterium. Lineage (GTDB taxonomy): Bacteria > Bacteroidota > Bacteroidia > Chitinophagales > Chitinophagaceae > Ginsengibacter. The sequence goes on from JBDHYH010000020.1 coordinate 21,246, forward strand.
ACCCACGAATGTACCTGCCAATGAATTTTTGAATATTGAAGGAGATAAGGTATCAACCAGCCGCAACTGGGCTGTGTGGATCGATGAATACCTTAAAGATTTTCCTGAACAGCAGGATGTATTGAGATACGTATTGTGTGCAAATGCACCGGAAACGAAAGACAACGATTTCACCTGGAAAGATTTTCAGGACAGGAACAACAGTGAACTGGTAGCCATCCTCGGGAATTTTGTCAACAGAACTTTTGTGCTCATGCACAAACTCTGTGGAGGCAAAGTACCTCCATTGCATGGAGATGTAGTTACGGATGAAGATCAAAAATTGGTCACCTCATTTGCAGCAACAAAAGAAAAAATAGAATCCCTGATAGAGCAATTCAAATTCAGGGAAGCATTGACGGAAGTGATAGACCTTGCTCGCCGTGGCAACAAATACATGCAGGATAAAGAACCCTGGATATTAGCGAAGCAATTGGATTTCGAAGGAAAAATCACAGCAGATGCGCAAAAAAAAATAGACGTGTGCATTCATGTTTGCCTGCAATTGTGTGCGAACCTGGCTATCATGATGTATCCCTTTCTGCCATTTACTTCTAAAAAATTATTGAAGATGATGAAGGTGGTAGAGAAGATGTTGTTTTGGGAAAATGCCGGCAAAGCGAAGTTGCTTAGCGTTGGTTATACACTCCGCGAACCGGAATTGTTGTTTAAGAAAGTAGAAGATGAACAGATAGCAGCACAGTTAGAAAAATTGAGAAGCGGATCAAAGAAAGCTGATGCAGTTAGAGAAGAAAAGAAGGATGAAAATGCTGCACAGCCGTTGAAACCCATTATCACAATTGATGACTTCGGGAAACTGGATCTCAGAACAGGAACCATACTCAAAGCAGAGAAGGTGGAGAAAGCTGATAAATTACTGAAGCTGGAAATTGACCTGGGCTTTGAAAAGCGCACGATTCTTTCGGGAATTGCAGAACAATTTTCTCCGGAGGAAGTGACAGGGAAAAAGATCGTGGTAGTAGCGAACCTGGCTCCGAGAAAGATGCGCGGTATCGAAAGCAATGGCATGATATTGATGGCAGAAGATGCAGATGGTAAATTATATTTTGTAAATCCCGGCGAAGCGCCGAATGGTTTCACAGTGAGATAAGAAATTTAGAAATGAAGAATATACTTCCATTCTTTTTGGGAATCGTATTGTTTTCGTGTCGGAGCACTGGCAATAATTCTATCAACCAGGCAGACACTCTGAAAAACATAAATGGTTTCAATGGTGCATACTCGGGAATGACTCCCTGCGCAGACTGTCCGGGTATCAGGTTGCAGGTTAACTTTTCGCCCGACAGCATGTATTATGAAACCTCAGAATACCTCGGACGTGCCTCCAGGTTTAGCGATACCGGCAGATGGCGAAAGTCTGATTCACTGCTTACAGTAGATTTCTCGGGCAGAGACCCACACCAGAGATTTTTTAAGATCGTAAATGAAGATACCATTCAAATGCTGGACGGAACCGGCATGCCCATCAATGGCCCGTTAGCAGAGAAGTATCTTCTAAAGAAATCCAGGACTTCGGGAAATTGACTTTTCAATATTTCAGGATAAGCCTAAAATGAAATGCAATACTGCCTTCAGCGCATGGCATTTTATTGAACCAATTTCCTGAAGCATTCGACAAACTCCGATAACTCAATCTTTGTCTTGCTATCAGTTATTTCGCCCTGATCACTGATCTTTCCCTTAACACCCTGAATCAGCAAAGTAGTACCTACAGTAAATTTTGAATAGAGTGTTTTCATGATGAGCTGTAATTCTGCATGGCCCTTGACTCCGCTGGCAGATGCCGTGATGATACCTACTGGTTTTTCTGAGAAGACTGTAGTCGACACACACCATTCAATCGCGTTTTTCAATCCGGAAGGAATACTGAAAACATATTCCGGTGTACAAATGATGACACCGTCTGCTTTTTCTATCCTGCCTCTGAAATCTTCGATCAATTGTGGAACCCCATCAACAGAAAGTTCGGGAACAAAATGAGGAAGTGTTTTCAAACTGCTAAAAATATCGACTTCAAAGAAATCCTTCGAAAGAAATTCAATGTTGGTGATTAGTTTGCTGTTTGCCGAGTTTTCACTTGCGCTACCAATGATGACAAAAATTTTTTTCATAAAATCAAGCTGAACAATTCAATGGCTGCAATATACTAACAGCATGCATTCAATGAAATGCACAGATCGACTTCGGAATGATAATTGTGTCCCGATCAACGGTTCTCAAGCAAAACCTGGGAATCAAAAAAGATACACAGTGAAAAATTCAATTCCTGAGGCAGAAAAGATCAGATTATTGGCTCGCCTCAACCGTATCCCTGTATGGGCATTGCCCAAAAGTTTTTTAGCAATCATTGGTATCGGGTACTTTTTCACCTTCTATGATATCAGTAACATTGGCTTCGCCATGCCCGCCATTAACGAACAGTTCCATCTTTCGAATGCTACCAGTTTGTTTCTCGCATTGTCAGTAGGATTGATTGGATATATCATCGGATCATTTATTATCGGAACTCTATGGCAGATCGTTTTGGACGCTACCGCATGCTCCTGCTCACATTCGCATTGACAGCGGTAGGTTCGTTTGGAGATGCTTTGGCTCCTGATATCACCACACTCATCATCTTTCGATTCATTACAGGTGTTGGGGTTGGGGCCGACCTCAATCTTGTATCTACATACATCAGCGAGTTGGCGCCTACATCGCGGCGTGGCAGAATCACATTGCTGACATTCCTGATAGGAATCCTCGGACAAACGATCACACCATTTGTTGCCCTTGCATTGGTTCCCAACTACGAAATCGGATGGCGATTGTTATTTGCTATTGGTGGATTGATAGCTGTAATAGGATTGTTGCTTCGAGTCAGGCTGCCCGAATCTCCACGCTGGGAGATTCATCACGGGTTGTATGAAAAGGCAGCAGCAACTATTTTGCGAATGGAAAAGAATTGCATGGATAGAAAAATCCACTTGCCTGAACCCAGCCCCGACCCCGTCGATTTTCGTGAAGGAGTGCCGCTTCGTTTTCTTTTCAAACCGATCTATCTCCGGCGCCTTACCATTTTAGTAGTTATGTGGTTTCTGTGGTACATCGGCAATTACGGTTTTCTTGGTGATGCTGCTGATCTCATCTCTGCTCATGGGGCCGGAATCGGCAATTCTATTACTTACCTTGCTGTAGGCGCTATCGGCTATCCCATCGGAACACTGTTAGTGTTGGGTGTTGTGGATCGATTCGAAAGAAAATGGCTGATCTTTTTCACAACCATTATCTGGTGCATCGGTATGTTTCTCGTAGCCGGTTATGCAAGTACAATTTACATTTATCTTGGTTCACTCTGTGCATCCCTTGCATTAGGAGCTTACCTGCAAGTGGCATACACTTTTACTGCCGAAGCCTTTCCTACACAGGCCCGATCTACAGGGTTTGCTCTGTCTGACGGTATTGGTCATGCGGGCGGTGCAGTTGGGGCATTGCTATTACCCGTCATCATCGCTCACTATTCCTTCTTTACCGGATTTGCATTTATTGGTTGCACAGGATTGGCGGCCGGAGTCATTGCATTATTTGGACCGGAGACAACGGGAAGAAATCTTGAAAGCGTGTCTTCGTAACTGTTAGCAGGCTTGTTGATTCAATGTGTTTTACAAAAAGCAATTAAAAGGAAACGATCTGGGAATTTAGAAAGATAATATTGTTCTATCAATAATATCTAAAGCACTTGATCATCCCAGGCAATAATATTTCTACGCCAGGATCAGGGAAGATACAATCCTATACATGAACCTTTGTGCCACTCAATAATCTAATTCTCTATACCATTTCAAACTTCATTACAACAAGGAATCCAATTCACCGATGTGATTTCTTTTTCTCTTCCTCATACTCCAAAATATCACCCGGCTGGCATTCCAGCACTTCACATATCGACTCTAATGTTGAAAACCGAATGGCCTTTGCCTTCCCGGTTTTTAATATCGAAAGATTGGATAAGGTGAGATTCACTTTTTCTGAAAGTTCATTGAGCGACATCTTCCGCCTCGCCATCATTACATCAAGGTTTACAATTATCGGCATGGTTCAAATGGTTAATTCGTTTTCGGTTTGGATTTCAATTCCTCTCTTAAAGAGTTGTGCTATGATAAACAGCGTGATGGCCATAAACAGCCAAACACCCGCTCCGTCTAATCGCAACGTATCCATTCCTGGCATCTGCACTCCTTTGCCAGCAAGCCATTCAGCATATTTCTTGCCCCAGTGAGAAAATAATCCAATTCCGAATGCTAAATAAGAAAACAACAACAGGAACCTTACCATTTCCTTACTAAATGGTGTGGTAGGATTGAACTTATTGTTGTGTAAGATTTTTACAATCAGAAAAAATATAATAGCCTTCAACACTCCTGCTATGAACATAAATAGTAAGATCACTAAAAAATGGCCGTGGTCGTGATTGTATAAATCTGTTAGTTGAAAATAACCGGCACCTCCGGGGTTAAAGCCTACCGTAAAAATGGCATTGAAGAGAAAACTTCCCGCTTCTACGCAAATGCCGATAAATAATATCCAGGCGAAGATGTACAATACCTTCAGCACCTGTTTTGTAGTAATTGTGATTTGCATAATGTTTGAATTAATTATGCAAACGTAATAAATATTTATTGATAAACAATAAATATTTATTATTAAAATTTAACCGTGGTATTCCAAATCGAAGTACCAAATCTGAAAAATCGCTGTCATTCTTCTCCGCCGCGGCGGAGAAGAACCCGCCTCATCGAAGCACTAGTGTTCACTGGCTTTAATATTTCTATCTCTTCAATTGTTCCTTGATTTGGCAGTTCCTTCTTCGCCGTGGCGAATCAGGATGACATACTTCAGAACCTCCATTGAGCATTTGCAGTTATATTTCCAGCATTTATTCCTTGATTTGGCAGTTCCTTCGTCAGCACGACAAACAATTGGTACTTCGATTGAGCTTTAGTTTCTCATATTAATAAATGCTTCTCCGGGCGGATCAGCATGACATTATGTGAAGTGATTCATCTTCTGCTTTCCCCCTGCAAAACAAGTATCAGTAATAATTTATCTTCCTGATCATTAAAGCTCCCACTGTTGATTTTGTATTAGGATGCACCAGGATCGCTGCACCATTCTGATGATTCTTTTCGTATAACTCAGCAAAGACCGGTGAAGAAGTTTTTATTCTTACCCGGCAAATATCATTCGGCCCGATTTTTTTATCATCAAAATTTTCTTCTAATGTATTAATGTCAATCTTATAAAGAACCTCCGAAACCACGCACAAGGTATCCGCGCTGTTGTGTTGCAATACGAATCTCATTTGCAAATTCAACACATCTCCCGCCATCCAGCAAAGGTCGGCTTCAAACTCCTGGGTAAGTTGAAGAGCGTTCTGCTGTTTCACAATGGTATCTCCCCGAGATATATCAGCATTTCCTTCCAGCAGGAGTGTCACGGACTGGGATGGCAGGGCTGCCTCAATCTCACCATCAAAAGTCTCAATGGAATGTATTCTCGTTCTAACGCCTGACGGAACAATCGTTACTTCATCTCCTTTTCTCAGGATACCGCCATTCACTCTTCCGGCGTATCCACGATAGTCGTGCAAGGCATCTGTTTGTGGCCTGATCACCCATTGCACAGGAAAACTTGCATTGTCACCATCTTCCTCACGCACGATCTCTGTATGCTCCAATATGTCGATCAATGAAGGTCCCTGGTACCAGTTCATCCGCTCTGAGTAATGAACGATGTTATCTCCCTTCAACGCACTCACGGGAATGAAATCAATTCTATCGATTTTGATTCGTGAACTGATGCGATCAAAATCATTGACGATATCATCAAACACCTTTTGCTCATAGTCCACCATATCCATCTTGTTGACACAAACAACAATATGTTGAATCCCCAGCAAAGAAGCGATATAGGTGTGCCGGAATGTCTGTTCCAGCAGGCCTTTTCGGGCATCCACAAGTATAAGAGAAAGATCACAGTTAGAAGCGCCCGTCACCATATTGCGTGTATATTCGATATGGCCCGGTGTATCGGCGATGATGAATTTTTTGTTCGCTGTAGAAAAATATTTGTAGGCTACGTCAATGGTGATGCCCTGCTCGCGTTCTGATTTAAGACCGTCAGTAAGAATGGCAAGATCAATCGTACCATCATCATTTTTCCGGTTGGCTCTTTTGATAGCCTCCATCTGATCTTCCAGAATGTTTCCGGTATCATAAAGGAGCCTGCCAATCAAAGTGCTCTTACCATCATCAACGCTACCTGCTGTGAGAAATTTTAAAATATCCATTTGTAATTTTTTATTGAATTGTCAGCATTATTATTAGAAATACCCTCCCTTCTTTCGCTCTTCCATTGCAGCCTCAGACACTTTATCATCCATGCGTGCACCCCGTTCGCTGATCCTGGAGTTCATAATTTCCTGAAGTACTTTCTCTGTTGAATCCGCTTCGGATTCTATCGCAGCAGTACAAGTCATGTCACCGACTGTTCTGAATCGCACACGCTTTTGATATATCACATCTTCATGGTCAGGAGAGAGGAAATCATGATGAGCCATCAACTGCCCGTTTCGAATCATCACATCGCGGTTATGCGCAAAGTACAATGACGGCAACGCGATCTCTTCTTTCAGAATATAATTCCACACATCCTGCTCTGTCCAGTTGCTGATGGGAAACACCCGAACATGCTCGCCCGGGTTGATGTGGCCATTATAAATATTCCATAGTTCAGGACGCTGCCGCCTGGGGTCCCACTGCCCAAATTCATTGCGCACAGAAAAGATACGCTCTTTAGCCCTGGCCTTTTCTTCATCACGCCTGGCGCCTCCGATGCACGCGTCAAATTTATTTTCAGCGATGATATCCAATAAGGTGGTTGTCTGCAATTGGTTCCTGCTTGCATTCTTGCCTTTTTGTTCTATCACTTTTCCATCATCGATAGACTGCTGTACATATCCGACAATCAATTTTTCACCAGTCCGATGAATGAGCTGATCTCTAAATTCAATGGTTTCAGGAAAATTATGACCAGTGTCAATATGCACCAATGGAAAAGGAAATTTTCCCGGTCGGAATGCCTTCTGTGCAAGATGTACCAACGTAATGGAATCCTTGCCTCCTGAAAACAAGAGTGCGGGCTTTTCAAATTGCCCGGCAAGTTCGCGCAATATATGAATCGCTTCTGATTCCAATTGCTCCAGGTAATCCAATTTTCGTTTGTTCATAGTATTTAGTTGTACATTAAATTATTTTACCGGACGTGAAGTCCACATTCTTTCTTTGTTTGTTCTTCCCACCACCAACGGCCAGCCCTTACATCTTCTCCATCACGCACTGCCCTGGTACATGGCTGACATCCGATACTTGGGAATCCCTTTTCATGAAGTGCATTGTAAGGAATTCCAAAGTGCTTCACATATAGCTTCACCTCATCCAATGTCCAGTCAAACAACGGGGCAAATTTTGTCAATTGATACTGGTCGTCCCATTCAGAGGCTTTCATATCCATTCTCGTAGTGCTTTGTTCGGCACGAATACCCGTGATCCAGCATTGTTGACCTTTGAGCGCTCTTGTCAACGGTTCTACCTTCCTGATGTAGCAACACTCCTTTCGGTTTTCTATTGATTCATAAAAACTAAAAGGACCTTTTTCACTTACCATTTTCTGAACTGCATTCGTATTGGGATAATATGCCTGAATCTCCACAGGATATTTCCTGATCGTATCAGACCACACTTTATAGGTTTCAGGAAACAAGCGACCGGTATCAAGTGTAAATATGCTGACAGGAAGCCTGTTGGCATATAGCAGATGTGTGATCACTTGATCCTCCCATCCAAAACTTGTAGAGAAGGCAACAGCATCTTCAAACCGAACCGTCAGGCTCCTGATAGATGCAATGGCCTGATTAATTTTATGTTGCAGATTTTCCATAATTATAAAAAGATTTTATAGCCATAAATATTTTGTGATGATGTGCAGGCTGAGCAGTATAACAAGAATGCCTACCAGTAAAATCATTTTGCGCGGTTTAATTTTCTTTGCCCAGCGGATTGCAATCGGAGCGGCGATGATACCACCGAGCACGAGTCCTATGATCACATGCCAATGCTGAACACCGATAAAAAAGACGAATGAAACCGAACTGGCGACCGCCACAAAAAATTCTGCAAGATTCACAGACCCGATGGTATAAAGAGGATGCCTGCCACCGGCAATCAATTTGGAAGAAACTACCGGCCCCCATCCGCCACCTCCGATGGCATCCAAAAACCCACCAGCAAAGCCCAGCATACCTAATCGTTTTGTCTTCTTCTTCCTCGATTTTTTCTGCAAAGCCTTTGCAAGAATTTTTATACCCAGAAACATGGTATAGAATGCAACTACGATCCGGATAACCTGATCTTCGTCCTTGAATGATGACAGCAAACACGCACCGATAATAGCGCCAACGATGCCGGGGAAAACAAGTGTCTTAAATAATTTACTGTTTACATTCTTGAATTTCAGATGGAGGAAACCTGAAACACCACTGGTGAATATCTCGGATGAATGTACACTGGCACTTGCCACAGCAGGAGGAAGTCCTACAGTAAGCAGAAAAGTGGTAGCGCTGACACCATAAGCCATTCCGAGGGCACCATCCACCATTTGTGCAATGAACCCCGCAATCACATAATAATAAAAAGGTTGGCCCCATGGGTCAGAAATACCGTCAGTAATAATTCTTTTCCAGGAATCTAACGGCACGTAGTATGCGAAAAAAATAATCAGAATGGAAGTAAGCACCAAAAAGAGCGACAGTAACAGAGTTTTGAGATAAGACCACTTCGCTACCAATTGGAAGTTCCTGACCATTGCTGTCGATTTCACCATACGCTTTTCTTGTAGGATATTTCAGAAATAATAAGACCACCGGAATCGGGGCAAATATATACTTATTCTATTGATTTAGTAGAGTACTCAATAAAGAAATTTTCAATTTCCAGAAGCGAACGTAACGAACCCGTTGAAAATGAGGCTACTTAAACTTACCCGGATGAAACAATTTCATTAGTTTCTTTTCCCGTTTGAGCACATCTGCTACGCTGGTATTGGTAAGGATTTTTAGTGCTGAATCTCTCACTTCAATAAACACATCTCTGATGCCGCAGGTCTCCTCTTCAATACATTCTTCACATGGCTCATAAAAGTTGAGACTAACGCAGGGTAGCATGGCAATAGGCCCACCGGTAAGTCGTAATATATGCACTAGCTTAATTTCAGAAGCGGAACGGCCGAGATAATAACCGCCACCTGCTCCTTTTTTGCTTTTCAAAAACCCTGCATTGCGCAGTTCAAGAAGTATCAGTTCCAGGAATTTTCTGGGTGCTTTTGTTTCTTCAGCAATGGTGGCAATCAGCATAGGTTTACCTTCTTCCTGCCGGGCGAGCATGACGAGCGCACTGATAGCATACCTGGTTTTTTTCGAAAGCATAAGTTTCAAATTTAAAGTCTTTTTCCATACAGAGCATTTGAAATGGCCTATTAATGAAAAATATTGAAGTCTCTTGTAGCAGATAGGCTTCATAGTGGTACCTCAAAAATTCATCATATAAAATACAATTTCTAATTCATGGTATTCTTCCATGAATAGTTTCTATACGTGTATTATTCCTACCTTCCGGGCGGAACCCGCAACTGAACGTTAAAATGAGTCCTCTTTTCCATTCATACAATCATTTTATTCTTTTCACCCCATTGCACTTCGAATTCGTGATGACCTGCATTGTACTTGTATCCCAGCCGATATTGATAAAGAGACGCAATTGCCTTTACGATTGCAAGCCCGAGTCCATTTCCTTTCTGAGTATCACTCTTACTGAACCTTTCGAAAAGCCGTGAAGCAGGAAGCGTCATGGGAGTTCCGGGATTTGAAACTATCAATGTATTTTCATCAACCTCCACACGTATTACGGTATTGTTTGCAGAATACTGAATTGCATTCAACAACAGGTTTTTCAGGAGCACTTTGAATAAAACCTTGTTGGTTTGGATCACACAACGATCAACAGCAAAACCAGGAATCACTTCCTGAGATTTGGATGAAGCAATAAATGCCAGGTCATCCACAACTTCTCTCACGATTGCTTTCACATTTACCTGTTCTGAAAAATCAAACTGGCCGTTTTCAATTCTGCTCAGCAAGAGCAGGTTCTTGTTCAAAGATTGCAATTGTTCCATGGCCTTGTACATTTCACCAATCAGCGTATGCTGCTTTTGTGAACCGGATGACTCCTGCGACAACAATTCCAGCTTGAATTTTAACCTGGCTAATGGTGTCTGCAACTCATGCGATGCATTTTCGACAAATTCCTTTTGAGAGAGAAAGGCCTTGCGTACACTGGTAGTAAGTTGTGTTACCGATTGGTTAAGTTGTTTGAATTCATCAATCTTTGTATCGCTCAAATTCTCATCGAACCTGCCTTCCACATTAAAATGCTGAAGACGAGAAAGGCTCTTGTAAAATGGCTTCCACACCTTCTTGTTGATAAAATAATTGATAGCAACCGCACCGCACAACAAGATCAGCAACAAACCCAGTTGAATGACGAGAATTGTCTTGATCAGTTCATCTTTTTCGAGAACTGAAGATTCAATTTGAACCACGTAATCTTTGTCTAATATGCGCAGTTTCTTTTGTAGTATGCGAAAAGTCTCTTCCCTGGTCCCGCGAACTACTTTGCCGGTGTAGGGTTTCGAATGAAAGGAAACACTATCTGCCAAAATGATCTCCAGGTCTTTGTCTAATGCTTTCCATAACACGAGGTCTCTTTCGGACTTGATGGAATGGATCTGAGCCGGTATTTGCTTCGCCTGGAGGTATAGGTCTTTGTCAATGGACTTTGTAAATATCTTATTGAGCACAACATAAAAAACAGGAATACTGAAAAGCAACAGCAGCGCTGCAAATAAGAGGTAACGAAGTGATGTATAATTCAGCAGTTTCATTCTGAAAGTTTATAGCCGGTTCCGTAAATTGTCTTGATTGCATTTCCGGCCTTTCCTAATTTTTTTTTCAGATTCTTTACATGAGAATAGATGATATCAAAGTTATCTAAATAAATAGCCGCTGCCCCTGACAGATGTTCCGCAATAGCATTCTTTGAAATAACTCTTCTTTGATTCATCAGAAAAAAAAGCAGCAAATCAAATTCGGTCTTTGTAAGTGTAACTTCCTTCTCATTCACATATACAGCCTTCCCGCTGATGTCTGCAATAATATCTCCAAAATGAATTTCATTGCTCCCTTGCACCTGCCTCCTGCGAATGATGGATTCAATTCTTGCACTTAACTCAGCCAGGTGAAACGGCTTGGACAGGTAGTCATCAGCGCCAAGTTTTAATGATTCAATCTTATCATCTACCGTGTCTTTTGCAGATACAATAATGACACCATCCTGTTTTCTGTCTCTCTTTAGTTCTTCAAGCAACGTCAATCCACTGCCTCCCGGCAACATGATATCGAGAACGATACAGTCATAGTCAAAGTATTCAATCTTCTCACGACCTTCCTTCACATTGGTTGCTACTTCACACAGGTAGTGCTCCTGCTGCAAGTATTGCTGAATGCTTTCTGCAAGATCCGGTTCATCTTCTATAATCAAAATTTTCATTCCATAAAAATACAGACAACAAAAGTCTATTTAAATTCTGAACAAAATTTGAATTTGTTGATTCAGATTCCCTACAGAATCACTGATAAATTTTGCACCATGAAACAAAACATAGCTATCCTGGTATTCCTCCTTATGGCACTTACAACAAACGCCCAAAGCAAGGTTACTCTTCTATTCAACGATGCACAATCAAAACAATCCATCCCCAAAGTAACGATAGAAGCCAACGGTCGCAACATGGCTGTAGCCAATGATTCAGGCAAAGCTGAGCTCACATTAAAGAATATGAATTACCGGTTTACATTCAGCTCGGTCGGATATGAAGACAGCCAACTGGATGTGTTTATTCAAAACGATACGTTGATCCATATACAAATGAGTACCGCAGAGAAAAGTCTCGAGGACGTGGTGGTAGTTTCTACTACGCGCAACAACGAGCCGATAGAAAATGCACCGATAAAAGTAGAAGTGCTTGGCAGGGAAGAAATGAATGAAGAGAGTGCAGTAAAGCCGATCAGCATTTACAGTATTCTTGGTGATGTTAGTGGTGTACAAGTAGTACAATCATCTGCCACTTCAGGAAATATGAATGTACAGATACAAGGGCTGGGAGGCCGATACACGCAAATCATTAAAGATGGTATCCCCTTGTATGAAGGCTTTAGCGGCAACTTCGGCATCCTCTCTATCCCTCCACTCGACCTCAGGCAGATCGAACTCGTAAAGGGGTCGGCCTCCACTCTGTATGGCGGCGGTGCTATCGGCGGATTGATCAACCTGATTTCACGCACACCTGGTACCACGCAGGATGCTACAGTTGTTCTCAACAAAACTTCTTTGAATGAAACTGACATCAACGGTTTTGCGTCCAAACGAAATGAGCACTTCGGATACACACTGTATGCAGGATTTGCACATCAGAAAGAACAGGATGTCAACAAAGATGGGTTTTCAGATTTGCCATTTCTCAATTCACTCAACATTCATCCGCGCCTGTTTTACTATAACAAAAAGACAACGATTACCGCAGGATATAACGGCACCTTTGAAAAACGAGACGGAGGTGATATGTCAGTTCTTGATGGCAAGGCCACAGGGATGCATCAATATTTCGAAAACAATAACACTGGCCGGCATACGGCAGAACTTTTCTTAGAGCAGGGTATCAATAGCAAAATCAAATTAGATTTCAAGAACAGTGCAAGCTGGTACAACAATAATTTTACAAGCAATACCCTTAATTACACCGGAAAGCAGTTGAACTATTACAGCGAGCTTTCGACACTGGTAAAATATGGTAAGAATAGTTTTGTAGGTGGTATCAACATCACCGGGAATACACTTCGCATGACTGATGCGAGTGAACCTATTCCCAACCGGTCACTGGAAAACAATACGGTTGGTTTCTTTGCACAAAATACCTGGGAGATAAAAACCAATACCACACTTGAAATTGGGCTCAGAGATGATATACACGACCGGTATGGAAATTTCTTTTTGCCACGGATAGCATTTTTCAACCGGTTTGATGAACACTGGGCAATGAGATTAGGAATCGGCCTGGGTTATAAAACTCCCGATCCGTACTCACCCTGGTATATCGATTTTAATCCTGATAAAATCGCAGCATTACCTGCGAATATCCAATCAGAAAAATCCATAGGTTACAATGCCGAAGTGAACTACAAAAAGAACTTTGAAAACGGAAATAAAATATTTATCAACCAGGCATTCTTCCTGACACAGGTAGATCATCCTATTGTTGGCACTGCAGGCAATGACGGATTGCTGCACTATGACAATGCCGGAAAGCCTGTTGTAAGCAAGGGTTTTGACACTTATATCAATGCAACAGTTGACGATTGGGAACTCTATGCCGGATACACATTCACGATAGTACAACGCAATTACCTTAGTAGTAACAATGCCATGCCCTACACTCCAAAGAACAGGATGGCGTTTACGATAGTCAGAGATTTTGATGCGATCAATTTTACGGGAGGAATCGAAGGTTCATACAATGGCAGGCAATTCCGGATGGATGGTTCGCGTACACCGGGTTATATGTTTATGGCTGCCATGCTTTCGAAAGAATTTGGAAAACATTTTACACTGGTACTGAATTGTGAAAACTTACTCAATTACAAACAAAGCAAAGCAGAAACGTTGTACACCGGCCCTATTAATGACCCGCAATTTGTACCGCTTTGGGCGCCGATTGATGGCAGAGTAGTTAATCTTTCATTAAAGGTGAAATTGTGAGAGCAGGACGATTTTAAGGACTTTCCAGATAAGAACTTCCAACTAATAAATGCCGGATTAGAATTACCACATGTTCATGTGGCGCTATAAATCATTGAATTAAATACTTTTACGGGAATAACTTCCATCTTACATTCTTGTCATCTAAAATCGTTTTATGAAACAAGAGCTTCATCTCGTATTCGAGGTCGTCTAAAAGAGGTATTCATTTCAGTACTATCAGAGTGATTTAGAGTGAGAAATCTAAACACCCGCTACGAATCCTGTCGCAAGAAGAATACTAATTCATAAATATCCTGAACAATCAATTGGTTCTTTCACTCCAAATCTGGCTATCGTTTTACACTCAGTTTTTTCTTTCCAATTGTCTCCGAAGTTTTTCCTCCACACTTGCCAGTAGTGCATGGAAATTGTCACCATATTCAGAAGCAAAAGGATCACTACCGGGAATGCCTAAACGAATACTCACTTGCTTCTGCCCGGTTGATTTGCCTTTTTTGTCTTCCAAATAAACATCCACCCATTCTATCTTACCATAATAACGGGTAAGGCGGCTAATGCCTTTCCTGATGGATTCTTTTACATCATCGTCAATATTGATATCAACCGCCTGAACATTGATAGTAATGCCGGTAAGGCTTTCCTGGTAACGCATAGGTTTATTTTTAGATTAAGAATTTTTTTTAAAAAGGCTCATTATTCTTCCCGCCAGCGAGCGCTTCGTGCTTCCTTTCCTAACGACTCCACCATCACCTATCTTCAGGTCAATGATTCTGCCGGTTCTGATATTATACACCCAGCCATTTATAGCAGGATAATCACTCGTTCCTTTAAGAGCTTGTACGCAATCCATTTCCATTACGTTTTCGGTTTGCTCAATGACATTCAATTCGACCAGCCGGTCGTAACGCTTTTCTTCATCTTTTATCCTGCTCAGTTCCTTTTCATGAATCCGGAAAATGTCTTTGATTATTTGCAACCATGGACTGCTTTTCCCTATTCCTTTCTCTTCCATAGCAGCCTTGATACCACCACACCCATAATGCCCGCAAACGATTATATGCTTTACTTTCAGGTTTTTAATAGCATATTCAATTACCGAAGTCACATTCAGGTCGATGGGGTTGACAATATTTGAAATATTCCTGTGTACGAAAATTTCGCCAAGTCCCAACCGCGTTATTTCATTTGGATTGGCACGACTATCTGAGCAGCCTATAAAAAGATAATCCGGCGTTTGATTAATAGCGAGACGTTGAAAAAAGTCAGGATCTGTTGCTGTTTTTTCAACTACCCATTTTTCATTTTGCTCAAATATTTGTTCATAGGTCAATGCCATGCCGTTCGTATTTCAAGCCATAAATTAATGAACTATTTTCATTCTTTGATTGATTTCGGAAAATAAAGTAAGGAACTCTATGTTGGCCCTATTTCGGTGTAAATTACTCGCTTGTGCCGGTAGTAAATGTTGCAGCCCAAGCGGAATGCTCGGGCCATATTTTAAAGGAACTATTGAAGCGCAAGCGAGACGTTTGCGCTATAAACTTATGAAACTATTGCATCATAAGCGAGACGTTTACCCTATAAGTAGAATTGAATCGGGAAATCTGCTCCAACAATTTAGCTGTACTTCTATATAGAGGTTGCTGCCTTACGAAAACAACTTCTTCAGCCTGCTCTTGGTAATCTTGTCCTGCTCTGCAGCAGCATTCTTGATTTCTTCCCTGGGATCGTTGCGTAGCCGCTCTTCCAGTTCAGTTAGCAGTGTTTCAGCAGTTTTGCCATGAGCATAAGCAATGAACATGTAACCAAAGGTTTCTTCGTATTCTGCATTTGCGTCGATGAGTGATTGCAGCACCACGTTGTCGGATTTCAATAATATCGATTGCTCACTAATGCTGAAGGAATCAGAAACCTCCAATTGCAAAGCATTCCTATCACCCAATCGTGCATGACTCTCAAATGCCTCCAACCAATCTGCAGGATTGCAGTCGTACCATTTTTCCTCGGCATATTCCAGCAGATCTATGAGGTCATTCACAGGAAATATTTCCAGCATTTGGCTTACCCAGGATTCTGAGCCACAGCAACTGAAAAGCAAATTGTGCTTATCTTCCTCAGGTAGTTGGTCAAATTGTGCGATTGTCATCTGATTGCGTTTTGATTCTGCATTATGGTTGAATCTTCCTGATAAATTCTTCCGTGATCTCTATTGCTGATTGAATGTCTTCCTGCTTCACCTCTTCATTCGGATTGTAGCTGATACCATTGGCATCTCTAACAAAGAGCAACCCGACAGGAGCTACTTTTGAAATGATGGTAGCTTCTGTAGCCAGGCCGCTAATGATGATCTCCGGCTGCAGTTTTCGTTCTACCATAATCTCTTTGAGCAGCTTATTGATTCTAGAATCGCAAATCACCGGTGTAGTTTCTTCCATCAGTTTCCATTCAAAATAAATGCCTCTCTTATGGCAGATTTTTTCACACATCGTGTACATTTCTTCATAAGCCTCATTGAGCCGTTTTCCGTCAAGGCTTCTCAGGTCAAGTGAACACGTTACGGTAGATGGAATCACATTGGTAGCTGCATTCAATACTTTCAACCTTCCGACTGTTGCCAGCATTTTGTTCCTGTCTTTCTGGGCATACTCTTCCACTTTCAACACAAACTTAGCAGCAGCAGCAAGTGCATCCTTTCTGTCTTCCATCGGTACGGAACCTGTGTGTGCGGCTTGTCCTATAAACTTGATATCAATTCTTTTGTGGCCATAGATCGATTCAGCAATTGCAACTGGTAATTCTTTCTCATAAAGCTGTTCTCCCGGCTCTATGTGTATATCAAGATATGCCAACCATTTATCGGAAGGAATATAATCTTTACTGATGGCATCATACCCGGTATTCAAATCTGACAACAATGCTTCGAGGGTGATACCTTTATCATCTTCCATAAAGATGAGTTGTTCATCAAACATTCCGACGACAGCTTTGCTACCCAAATGTGCAGAGTGAAACCTAACACCTTCACCGTCGCTGAATGCAATAACCTCGAGATGAAATGGGAGTTCGATTTTTTTATTGATGACTGAAGCTGCTGCTTCTATGGCTACTAATATTCCCAGAGTACCATTGAACTTTCCTGAATTTTCAATAGTATCGAAGTGGGAACCAATGACTAAAGTCTTTGCACCTGGATTGGGAGACGGCCAAATTCCCCTTACGTTCAGGGCGGCATCAATACGTGTTTCCAGCCCGGCGGCTACCATGTATTCCCTGATTTTTTTACAGGCTTCCAAAAATGCCGGAGTGCCAAACTGCCTGCTGAGATTTTTCTTGCTGTCAGTACATGAAGCAAGAGTATCAATTCTTTTCTGGACGGACGTCGCTTTAGAGACTGGCAATTAAATTAATTTTTGTTATTGAATAAAAAATTCAAACTGAAAACAACCTACATAAATTTTCATCAATGCCATTCATGGCTATTTTTTTTCTGCTACTAGCTCGATGAGTACCCCACTTGTACTTGCCGGATGCAGGAAACAAACTATTTTATTATCTGCACCCTCACGTGGTACATCATGTACCAATCGAAAGCCAGCATCCTGCAGTCGCTTCATCTCGGCTTTCAAGTCTGACACCTGGAAAGCAATGTGATGAATCCCCTCGCCTCTTTTGGAAATAAATTTCCCTATCGTTCCTTCTGGTGATGTGGAAGCCACCAATTCTATCTTAGAGTCTCCTGTTCTAAAAAACGCAGTTGATACTTGTTCTCTCTCTACTGTCTCTGTTTTGTAGCAAGGCGTATTCAATAATTTCTCGAACAATGGAATAGATTCATTCAAATCTCTAACGGCAATACCTATATGCTCGATTTTTTCCATACGTTATTCGGGGATGCTATTCAATAATAAATCAGCCAATCTTTACAGAAGCCTTTTCTCCGATAGCATTCAATAGCTGGTTGAATGATTTATTGAATTTCTGAATTCCGTCTTTTTCGAGGTGATCACTTACCTCATCCAGGTTGAATCCATTTTGTTTCAATTTTTCCAGTTGTTTTCTCACACCTTCCAAATTATCTTCTAACCTGTTGGCAGCCTTGCCATGATCACGAAATGCATCAATGGTTTCCAATGGCAGCGTGTTGATGGTATCAGGCCCGATCAATGCTTCCACATATTTCACATCACTGAATGCAGGGTCTTTGGAACTGGTGCTTGCCCACAAAACTTTTTGTTTGTGTGCACCTTTTTCCTCCAGTTTTTTGTACCTGTCTGATCCGAATACTTCTTTATAAATCTGGTAAGCCATTTTTGCGCTGGCAATCGCCACTTCTCCATTCAGGTCATTCAATCCTTTTGCCTTCAATTGTGGATCCAGCAAAACATCTATACGACTAAGAAAGAAACTTGCAACAGAGTGGATATTATCAATTGGCTTCCCTTCATTGACACGATCTTCAAGGCCGCTCAGGTAAGCATCTGTTACTTCCCTGTAACGCTTTAGTCCAAAGAGTAAAGTTACATTCACATTCACGCCTGCTGCGGTAGCTTTGCGAATGGCTATTAAACCCTCTTTCGTCCCCGGGATTTTGATCATCACATTCTGGCGGTTTACTCGCTTCCACAGGTCGAGTGCCTGGTGTGTGGTACCATCTGCATCATTTGCAAGGAATGGAGACACCTCAAGGCTCACAAACCCATCCGTACCATTTGCTGCATCATACACCGGTTTCAAAATATCTGTTGCTCTCTGAATATCTTTTACGGCAAAGTCAAAAAATATTTCTTCATTACCTGCCCCGGCCAATTTTCTGACATCGGCATCATAATCAGAGCCACTTGCAATGGCCTTTTCAAATATTGATGGGTTGCTGGTAATACCTGCCAGAGCGTCTTCATCAATCAATTTCTGAAGTTTACCGCTGTTCATGATCTCACGATCAAAAAAATCGAGCCATATACTTTGCCCTAATTGATGAAGTTGCTTCAATGGATTCATGTT
>JBDHYH010000021.1:0-39172 GCA_039811325.1 Chitinophagaceae bacterium
ATGTCTATTGTCGCCTGTGATGTCGCTTAATGCCGGGTCGTTCTACGCTTGCCACCAACGTAGTTATTTACGCTAAAGTAACCTATGGATCACTCCTGACCAATACCTTTAAAAGATTGCTTTTGAGTTGTTCAGTTCAGCCAAAGATGCACGGATAACAATCTAAAGCGGCAATACAACCAAAAAACTTTTCAGAAACTGTCCAATAAGAGTTTTCCTTTGGAATTCTTTCTTCAGGATTTCCATTGCCTCCTGGATGTAGTTTGCAATCTCCTCCTCTGATTCTATTTCACTATAATCAAAAACAAAATGGCGCAAGCGGTTTCGCTTGTGACTTAAATAACAGGAATTATTTTTTTTGAAGTACTGTAACAAAAGCTATCAACGTGGCTGATATTTTTTTCAATGGCACAAGCGAGACGCTTGCGCTAAATGGGGGTAGCAGCAGTTCTTCTTTCCCGTCCGAAGGTCTGTCGTGTCAAGTTAGCACTGTCGTTGTGCGGTGGCTTGCAAGCTCTTTTTATTTTTTCGTGTGTTAGCATTGTGTGTTGTGAAAAATAAAATGTGCTTGCAAAAGCGTTGGCTTTTCTGCTCACACGAACCGAACTTGTAAATTGAGCTTTATAAAAAACTTACCATTCTCCTCATAAACTTCTCCGAAACTGTAACGGCTTGTGCTTGCCTGTTCAAGTCGTGTGTTATTTATTAAATAAGTTTGAAACTCATTTCGGTTGTAGATGTGATAACAAACTAAATCACCGTTTTGCTTCACAATGATAATACCGCCCGTTGCATCATATATTCCTGTCCACAAAGCAGCAGGTGTCATACCCAAAGCACTGTCAGTTAAAAAGTTTTTGATTTTGTATTCGTAAAATGGATGCCCTAAACTCAAATCAAAATTCAATGGGTTATTGGTGTTTATCTCCGTAAGCAGGTCAGGAAGATTATTTTTATTGAGAGAGTATTTGTAAAAAAGTAACCAACCTAAAATTTCTGGCAAATCGCTGTCAATGAGTTGAAGGTTTAACTTTAAATTTCTTGAAGAAATATCTCTGAACTTAATTCTCGCTCCAAGGTTTGTCAAATGAACAATGCGATTTTTGATTTTAGGTTCAGTAGTAATCGCATTAATGGTTGCGATTTGTCTTGTTGTGAGAGTTACTCCTGTGATTTCATAGATAAAATTTGTTGTGTTACCAGGATTGAACAAAGTAGAGTTCATCCCAAGCATTGACTTAATGCTGAAACCAAGTTTTGGTTGCAGTCCTGTATTCAAGTCGTGAACGATAACTTTAATGTCTGCTTTGTCAGTTTTAAAAGCTGTCAAAGAATGCACGTCAACACTATTGAGAAAGGTTTCAATTGCAGCAAAAGAAAAACTTCTTCCTTGTGCTGCCCTTAGATTTGTAAAAAGCTGTTGTGATTGTTGAATAAAATTTGCGATAGGAAGGTTGAGTAAAACAGCATTTGTGTTTCCGTCAATGATTTGAATATTGCCGTTTACTTTATACTCACGATTATTTCCATTTTCTTGACGGAGTATTTTAATTATTGGATAGTAAACATTTGGGATTGCATTCAGATTTGCATCTGCTGCATTTAATCTTCCGTCTGCAAGTAGTTTGGGGAAAACATATATTTCACTCCATTCGCCTTTATTTCCTGATTACAACTTTGGCAAAAAAATTATCAAGTTCAGTTTCGGTATCAAAATGAATATTGCTTTCATTTTTCCCTTGAAAGAAATTTATGAGTGATAAAATTGTTTCAAAAACTCTAAATGAATAGCCTTCATAATTATAAACAAAGAAAACTTGCTTGGAACTTGAGTTTGAGACAAGAATAGTTTCAATAGTTTGCGATGAACGCAAATAGTCAGTATCAATTACTTTAAATGAATTCATTTTATAAAAATTTCTGTGTTGTGATATTCTAAAAATTTCTTGCTTGGGAAATATCTTTCAGGCATCGTAATTTTTACTCCTTCAAATTCTTTGAAGAACTTTTTAATGATTTCTTCTTTTTGAAAATCCAATATCGACTTAGAAATCTTGACTTTGTAATCTGTTGTAACAGTTAATAAACCTTCGTCAAACGCTTTGTCGTGAAATGAATTTAGACACAAACCATTTTCAGGATTTAACCTGTTTTTCGCATCATCAGCCCAAGGAACAATATGACTTGCAACTAAAAGTTTAGGGATTGCTAAACCTGTAATGCAACATTTACTATCGTAAATCCCTAAAATACTATCTCTAAAGAAACATTGATTAACCCTGGTCTTTACTAAGCGGATTTTTTCTTTTCCTTCTGGAATTTCTTCTTCTTTCAATTCAATTACTTCTTCTATTTTCTTGTTAGTGAATTCAGCAATTAGTGCTGTGCTTTCAAAAGCAAGTTTTTCTCTATCGTAAGAAAACTCATTCCATATATCTCTATCAAGATTTGAAGCACCACTTAAACCAACAATTCCTCTTTTAGCCAACTCTGGGTCTAAACTTCCAAAGTTCCCGATTTTCATTTTGACTGAGTTTACACTTCTTCCAATGATTTTTGAAGTGGAAATAATTTCATGATTTGAATTATTTGCCTTATTGAAAGGAACACTGAAATAGGTTCTTAAAGCTACAATAGTTTGTTCCCGTGTCCAGTTATCTCTTGGCATAAAATGGTCGTGTTATGCTACGTTAGGGATTGAAGCGAAAATCCTTTTTTCAACGTTGGCATCAGTGCGTTGGGAAAAAAGATTGTAGCGGAAAGCCCGACAGCTTTGCCGCTTTGAGTTGGATTGTGCGTTTGCAAGCGGCATTGCTGGAACGCCCAAAACATCAAAGTCGTCCGGAATAAATTTTTTAGTTTCTTCTTTTGTTATGTCGCCAAAAGGAACTTCTCCGAAATTTGCTCTGTAAGTCTTTTGAGCATCTTTGTCCCACTCACTTGTAAATACACACTTACCGCCTAAATTTTGCATTGCAAGTCGGAAACCTCCAACACCGGCAAAAAGGTCAATGAATTTAAAAGTATGATTGTCAGGAGTTGGAAATGGAACATTAGTAACTTCAAAAAGCAATTGCTGTAAGGCATCTTCGGCAACTAAACTTAAATTCTCTTCCTCGTTTTTGTAGATGACATATTCCTTAATTGCTTTGTTGGCTTCCTTTTTGAAATGCTTAGAAACGCCATTGTCAATATTATGGAGATAATGAGTAATGACGGCTTTCTTATGATTGGTTGAACTTGGCTCAACCAATCGTATTTGATAGCGTTTGCCGTCAAACGCGTCAATGCTAATTTTCTCTTTTAATTTCATTTATTGTAAGTAAAATTTTGTCGGTGCAAGTTCGCAAATTTTTGTTTATGTCCTTTCCCCAAAAGCGTAAAACTTTCCACCCGTCTTTCAACAATTGCTTATTAACCTCTTTGTCCCGTTGTCGGTTGCGTTCAATCTTTTTGTGCCAAAAGTCCTGGTTTGATTTATGGTCGTGCTTGCGTTTAGTCCAGTCCTTGCCGTGCCAAAACTCACTGTCAACGAAGATTGCAAGTTTGTAACGCTTAAAAGTCAAGTCGGGCTTGCCAAAAACCGTCTTGTCGTTTTTACGATAACGGTGTCCAAGTCGCCAAAGCTCTTTTGCTAAAGTCGTTTCAATTTTAGAACCAGTAGCTTTAACCGCCTGCATGTTTTTTCGTCTTTGCTCTTTAGTCAGTTTGTCCATTATTTCAAAGGTAGAAAACTTGTCGGGAGGTGGGTGGGCTTTGGGTGCCGTTGGGCAAAATTAAATGTGGTGTTTTTGTGTCTGCAAGTGCGTTGGCAAACCACCTCTTTTAATTTTGCGAAGCGTTGGCATTTGTCATTCGCTGTCAGCACAAAAGTTAGGGTTACGCACTGTCGCTGTAGAATTACTGCTAACTCAAATATATACGAAAGTTCTTTCCTTCCAAAAAGAAGTAGATTGAAAAAATATCTTTCCTGATAAGCACTCACTTAAATCACTTTTGCGAAATTCATATTTGATAAAAAAGCTTTCGTAAAGCAAACCTGCTATCTTTTACTAATGCCTCAATATCTGCTAACTTAACTAATTACGGGCTATAATTTTCAACGAATAATTATTCAGAAACTGTCCCATAAGAATCTTCCTCCCGAATTCTTTCTCATAATTTCCATTGCCTCCCGGATGTAGTTTACAATCTCCTCCTCTGATTCTATTTCACTATAATCAAAAACAAAATGGCGCAAGCGTCTTGCTTGTGCCCTGGTTAGTAAGGAGAAATTTTCTGGCGCAACTGCAACTATCGATGTATGGCATTGCATAATATTTTTATTGAATGGCACAAGCGGGATGTTTGCGCCAAATAGGATCAAATAGGGGTTAAGGTCAATGCCCCATCACCGGCTTCACTTTCTCAGCCCAGTTACCTCTTACGAGCAATATCACCGGAATGCACAACAAAAAAAGTACGCCGAGATAAAGAAACACATCCATATATGATAAGACCATACTTTGTTTCATGACATTGAGATCGATTGCCTGGTAGGCACTCTTCAGTGCTACATCAGGCGCCATCCCTTTACTCATAAACGCATGCTGATATCCGTGTATGCGTTGCTGTAAGGCAGGGTCAGATGCATCCAGGTGGCTGATCAGCCCCAGCCGATGCACATTCATTTTTGTAGAAATAAATGTTGTGATCACGGCAATTCCAAAAGAACCGCCTAACTGCCGCATCATCCCTGTGAAAGCAGCGCCTTGCCCGATCTGCTGGCCATGCAATGTGCTCAATGCAAGTGTGGTGATAGGGATAAACAACATACTCAACCCGAGACCGCGCACGATCAGGAGCCACCAGAAGGAATCCTCAGGCGTGTTCGGAGTCAGAATTTTATAAGCCCAGAAACTATAGATGAAAAAGATGGTAAGCCCGCCTACAACAAGGTACTGATGCTTGACTCCACGTTGCAATGCCTGCCCGATAAACGGCATCATGATGGCTGTGGCGATACCCGACGGAATGAATAACATACCCGCATCCTGGGCTGTCCATCCCAGAATGGATTGTGTGTAGAGCGGGATGATAAATGTAGAGCCGTAAAGCCCGAATCCTAACAGGAATGATAGTATAGTGCCTATTCGGAGATTCCCGTTTTTGAGAACCCGTAATTCCACAATTGGATTTTCGTAAGTGAGTTCGCGCCAGATAAAGAAGAAAAATCCAAGCAGCGCGGTTACCGAAAAGAGAATGATGAGGTTGCTCGTAAACCAGTCTTCATCGTGCCCCTTTTCCAGAACATATTGCAGTGAACCTACTGCAACCGCAAGCAGCAGTATGCCGAGGAAATCAATATTCTTTCTGTCGGTTTTTGCTTTATACTTCGGGCTGCGTACAAATTGTAATGTCAGCAACGTAGCTGCAATACCGATCGGAATGTTGATAAAGAAGATGTAAGGCCATGAAAAGTGATCTACGATATATCCGCCCAATGGAGGACCGAGTGTAGGCCCGATGATCACGCCCAAACCGTAGATGGCCTGCGACTTGCTGCGCTTTTCAATCGGGTAACTTTCTGTGATGATCGTTTGAGATGTAACCAGCAATGCACCGCCACCTAACCCCTGGAAGAAACGAAATGCCACCAGTTCCCAAATGCCGGTAGCGTTGCCGCACAGGAATGAAAAAATGGTGAAGATCATGATGGAAGCGGCGAAATAATTGCGCCTGCCAAATTGTTGTGAGAGCCAGCTTGTCATCGGCACAATGATTACATTGCCGATGGCATAAGCTGTGATCACCCACCCGATCTCGGTAAGTGTTGCCCCCATGTTGCCCTTCATATCTGTAAGCGCTACATTCACGATAGTGGTGTCCACGATCTCAAGTAAAGCGCATAGAATGGCGGTAAGGGTAACAATGAATCTTCGAAATCCGTATTCTACTAATGAATCCTGCTGGAGTGTAACGGTGTTGCTCACACTAAGTTTTTACTGAATTAAATATGTATATCAACATCTACGTTCATACCCGGCCGCAGCCTGTTCAGCATGCTGTCTGATGTATTGGTAAATTCAATCTTGACCGGAATGCGCTGCACCACTTTCACAAAATTTCCTGTCGCATTGTCTGGTGGCAGCAAAGAGAACTTAGCGCCCGTTGCCGGAGAGAATGATGATACGGTTGCTTCAAAATCATGGTCAGGAAATGCATCTACGTGAATAGACACCTTTTGGCCCGGGGCTATTTTTCTGAATTGTGTTTCTTTAAAATTGGCAACTACCCAGATGTTTTCATTGTGTACAATGTTGAATGTGGATTGGCCCGCCTGCAACAATTGCCCTACCTGTATGTTCACCTTCGAAATACGCCCTGCGTCAGGTGCGGTTACTACAGTATAACTCAGGTTGAGTTTTGCATTTTCTACATCCACCTCGCGTTGCTTTACCAAACTCTCTGCTACATCCACGGATTGCATGGTAGCATGGGACTGATTGCTGACCACATTGGTTTGTGAACTCACCTGGTTTTTTTGTTCATTTAAAATGTTCAACTGCTGTTGTGCCAGGTCCCGGGCAGCTTTCACTTCATCAAATTGTTGCTGAGTGATGGAATGATCGGAGATCAGGTTTTGATATCTTTCAAAATCCTGTTGTGCTCTGTTCAGTTTTATCTGTGCCGCCTGTATCTGAGCGTCAATGGTACTGATTCCCGCGCGGGTACTTGCAATGCCGGAATGGGCAGCTTTATAATTTGCACGACTTGCCTCCACATTTGCTTTAGCAGTTGCGAGAGCAGCTTCAGCTTCTTTTAATTTGATTTGTAAATCCCTGTCGTCGATCACAAAAAGTGTATCTCCACGTTTCACCATCTGGTTATCGTTGACACGTACTTCCTTTACATACCCGGTTACTCTTGGAATGACTGAAAGGATGTCCGCTTCTATTTGAGCATCGTCTGTTTCTTCATGGTGAAGGGCATGACTATACTTGGAAATCCCGAACCATACGCCGCCAATGATGAGCGCTGCCAGGATGATGATAAAGGCTTTACTTCTTTTCTTTGGCGGTGGGCTGTCCTGTGTATTTTTTGCCGGGGTTTCTTTGTCTGTGTTATTTTGTTCCATTGTTTCTTTACGCTTTTATAGTGATAATTTACCTGCTGTTTGTAATAGTTTGTGATAGGCGAGATAGAGATCAGCCTTTGCTACCGCAAGGTTGATGTGCGATTGCAGCAATAGCACATTGGCGTCGAGCAAATTCGTCATGTTGACCAGGTCATTGTCGAATTTGTTTTTAGTAATCCGGTAATTTTCTTCCGCCTGGGAAACTGCTTTTTGATACACCGGCAATTTTTGTTCCTGCAACAGGTAACCTTCAAAACTTTGATTCACCTGCATTTTTATCGCGTCTTTCAATTGCAATTCATTTGCCTGCAGTTCATCCAGCTTTGCTTTTGCTGCTGCAATTTTTGTTTTTGTTTTCCAGAGAGAACTGATGCTGTATTTTACGCCCACACCTGCATTGATAGCATTGGTGAGTGTCAATAAATGTGGGATGTACGCAGCAATATATCCTCCGGTGATGGAAACCTGTGGGTACCAATCTGCCTTTGCTACTAATATTCCCGAGTTGGCGGCTTTTTCTCTTTGATTCAGCGCGAGCACATCCTGCCTGTTGGTAACGGAATATTGTTCAAGTTCTGACAGCGTGATATTTTCCGGAATAGATTCGAAGGAGGCGGAATCAAGAACCAACTCCGTTTGCTCCGGTAATCCCAGCAACAGGTTCATGTTAATCATTGCGAGTTTGGTATTATTCTGTACCTCGAGCAGCGACACTTCAATATTAGAAGACTGCAATTGAGCCTTGAGCCTGTCGTTCCGGGCCAGCAATCCATTATTTTCCAGGCGCATCAATACGGAATCGCGATGAAGCGCCTGTACCAGGTTTTCTCGTACAACACTTACCGTTACACCGGCTTTATAAAGATTGGTATAGGCCTCAATAGTATTGTAAATGATAGCCGAGGTATCCCGTGCAGCATCAAGTACGGCTGCCTCTTTAAGGTATTTGGCGGATTCAATTCCATACTTCAGTTTGCCTCCGGCGTAGATTGGAATCCCTGCATTGACCATAGCATACGCGGCCTCATTGACGTGTGGTGTGCTGCCGGATGAATCATTGCCGGGTTTTCCTGTCTTTAGTGAAATGTTGGGATTGTTCAGCCACAAGAGCGAACCCGAGGCAGATACTTCAGGCAACCTGTTTTCCTTTGCTGCATCCCATGAGGCTATGGCTTGTTGAATACGTGCACCGGATGCTGCCAGCTTGTGGCTGTTTTGGATGCTGAGTTGGATAGCCTCCTGCAGGCTCAGATTTCTTGAAGTTTGTGCTGCTGCGTCCGGGGTCAATCCCTGGAAGAGTATGAAGGAGAAGGCCAGGATGCCCAACTGCCTCTTGTAAATCCGTTTTAAGTTCATCTTACCTGCCTGTGTTTATTGTTTCTTTAATAAATGAGCCCTGATCAAATTCTTTGTATGGTTGCCGATGCGTTTCTTGAGTTGCGAATTATTGTAAGGGCTGAAGGTGGCCGGCTTACCGAGTATTTTTCTGGACATCTCTTCGCTGATGAGCAGGTAATGAATGGTACCTGCTACAGTGGCCACCGTCATTTCTATATCCACACCCTCTTTGAATTCTCCGGTACGGACACCATCTTTAATGATTTGTTTGATGGGTGTAATGTTGAGCATCAGCAGTTCGGTGATCGTCGTCTTCAATTGTGGACGATTTGCCAATGATAATTCACGATGGAGCAGGTGGTTAAATTTCCGGTTGGAGAATTTTCTTTCAATCACCAGCTCTATGATTTTGTCAATTTTTTCAATGGCCGTCAATTCCGTATTCTTCACCAATTCAGAAAATATGTTCCGGAGGTAAGAGAGTTTATCATCAATAGCCTTTTCCAGCAAATGCTCCTTGCTGCCGAAGTAATAATTGATCATGGCTACATTCACCTCCGCAGCGCCTGCTATCTCCCGGACGGAAGTAGCCTCGAACCCTTTCCTTGAAAAAAGTTCAATTGCACATTGGATGATCTTGTCTTTCGGTTCCATGTATTTTCAGAAAAAGGAGGCAAAGTTAAACGCTCGTTTAATATTAAACAAGCGTTTAATTATTTTTTTTTATTTTTTTTTAAAACCTGTTGTGGTCGCTACAGGCGGGTGAAGACACCCGGCTGCGACATCCGAATGCTATCAGCTTTGAAATACACCCATTTCGAATTCGATGGTAATTACGACAGAAGCCCGGGCACTGAGCATCCGGAAGTTTATGCAACCTGGTGAATCAGAGGTGGACAGCAGATGCAAGGATTGATTCCAGCCGTGTGGTCAAATTTTCTTGTGGACGATAAAAATAAATTCCGTTCGACGTACCTTTTCTCATCCCTCTCACAAAGCAATAGATGACACCGCCGAACATTTCATCATCAAAATCACCTAACCTGGAAAAAAGATATTTCTTAACTGCCAACGTATAGATTACTAATTGGAGCTGGTAATTCAATTGCTCCATTGCAGATTCCAGGCAAGAGCTTTCATAGTCTTCTACACGATCGCCTAAGAAATTTGTCTTCCAGTCGAGAATGTAGTACTTCCCTTCATGCTCGAATAGCAGATCAATAAATCCTTTCATCAGTCCGTGCAATGGTTCATTACCTTTTAGCTGAATATTCAGGCCTGCTTCCTTCAATGCAGCAGTCAGTTGAGATGCATTGCATTGAATGGTAGAAAAATCGAATTCCATTTCAGCTACTCTCGCTTCAGAACCGATATCAGATAGCTGAAAAGAAGTAGTTCCGGTATGGATGATACTATTCAGCACGTGATCTGCAAAAGTGGGCAGCCATTGAGTATATATTTCTGTATTGGATGCTGCAAATCTCCTGACTGCATCAGCGATGATGTATTCATGGTGAGATGGATTTCTGAAATCAATTCTTTCAAAAATGTAATGCACCATATTACCGGTGATATTGCCTTTTCTTAATTTCTTAAAAACGAATTCATCATATTCAGAAGGGGCAGTGGTACTGATTATTTCATCTGCAGGAGCCAATGCGAATGTATCCTTTGCAGCAAGCCTGGAATAGCTCATGTACCGCCAATGCGGATCTTTCAATTGAAATTTATTTTTTAGTTTTTCGGGAACAGGCTTTTCATTTTTTTGCCTTTTATACTTTTGAGTATAGTCTATGGAATCCAGGTCGATGACCTCCGGTGTTAGATCAATTGATGGTGCATCTCTAAGCTTTGGGATCATTTCGGTGAGCGCCGATTTTTTTGACTGGAGACTATTAAAAACAAAACATTTATACACAGCCCTCGTTACGGCAACGTACATCAGCCTGCGAAATTCCTGTTCAGATTGAGTTTCAGCAGCTGCCTTCTGCTGTTCATTCATACCCTCTTTGGGTAAAGTGATGTATTCATCGTTTTCGTAAATGGAAACAAGGGGATTTTTGTTGTAAAATTCAAGGTTCATCTGTACGGCAAAGACAATGTTGAATTGCAACCCTTTGCTTTTGTGAATGGTCATGATCGTAACAGCATCAGCATCACTTTCCAAACGAATCGTGCTCTCATCCTTTTCCATCAGGTCCAATTCAAGTGCGCGTTTGTACCAACTCAGCAATTCAGCCTGTTTCAGATGCTGATGATAGGCTGTCTTTTGCAACAGTTCCATTAGTTGATAAAGGTTCGTGATGATGCGCAGGCCGTTGAAAGTTTCAGGATTCCTGAGGTAATCTTCAATTCCAAAATCTGAAATAAACGTAGCGAGACAACTGTAAATACTCTGGGATTCCCAGGTTTGCTTGTATCCTTTGAACAGTTCGATAATATGTTCGACATCAAATGAAACAGCATCCGTCGATTTGTATCCTGTAAAACTGTTCACTAAAGCACCATTAATATTTTCAACTACGGGATCGTAGATTGCTTCGATCAGGCGGTACAATTCTTTTGCCTCTTCGGTTTCCATGATCTTTTCATCAGCAACAAATACAGAGGGGATATTGTATTGTCCCAGGTATTTCCTGATCTCGTGGCCGTAGTTTTTGTTCTTTACAAGGATTCCAATATCAGCAGGAATAATCTTTCTCTTTCCTTCTGTTGTTTCAATACAGTACTTGCTGTTTGTAAGTAATTGGAAAATACGCTGAGCCGCATCTTTGAGTATTTCTTCCTTCTTTCCGTTAGTACAGATTGAGATTCCTTTGTCACGGTTATTATTTGTGAGGAAGTAGCCTTTGGTATTTTCTGTCGGAGATGAGACTACAAAATATTTTATGGAATCCTGGGCATTTTGAAAATAGAAAAAATCAAAGTCTTGCTGCGGCATGAAAAATTCGTTCATCGATTCGATCATGGCAGTCGATGACCGGAAGTTCACATTCATACTATACAGATAGTCCGCATCTTTATAGGCTTTGAAGTACGTATTGATGTCTGCCTGCCTGAAGGCATAGATAGATTGTTTAGGATCGCCAATGAGGAAAAGCACTACATCTTTCCCAAAGGAATCCAGGAAGATATCATACTGCCATTTGTCCGTGTCCTGGAATTCATCAATGAATGCGGCACGATACTTCCGCTTCAAAGCAGCAATAATTTTTTCTCTGTTGGAACCCTTGAGGGCTGTGTACAGATTTTTTATCAGGCTGTCAAAAGATTGAATGCCCTTTGTGCTGCAATAGGCTGATACACCGGCAACGACATTTTCTAACGCTGAACAATAGAGTAGTGTGACAAATGCTGAACCTTGCTGTTCGAGTAATTGCTCTTCTTCCGAGAGGATGTCGATGATCTCCAGTATTTCGCCGGGAATATTTTTTTCAACATACTGTTTATCTCTTTTTTCCCTCACGATAGCTACAAAAGAATTGACTTCATCAATGCATTCGGCAATGACTCTTGCGTTTTTATTCTTCTCAAGATTGGTTTTGATACTGTCCTTTTGTTTTGCCAGAATAGAAGCTAATTTTTGATAAGAATTGTTTTTGAACTCATCGAAGTTTTGAACTCTTGTTACGAGTTCTCTATCTGACCCGGTAACCTTGTAAGATACATTTTCATCAAATGCATAATAGCGCTTTCCTGATAGGTACGTAGCAATAACATTGATAATATTCTTTTGATCGAACCCGGATTGCTGGAGTAAGGAAAGAATTTCAATTGGTAGTGTTACAATTTCATTGCGCCAAAACTCCTGCACCTGCGACACGACAATATCATCAAGGTTGGTTACCAGTTCTGATACAAATAACTGGCCTGTTTCAAATGCAAGATTACTCAGTGTTTCATGGCAGAAACTGTGAATGGTCATCACTGATGTTTCATCCAGGAAAAGAATGGAGTTATTTAATTTCCGGATCACTGCCTCTTTGCCTTCTTTGTCGATACACCTGTTTACAATGGTTTGAATCACATCAGATGTTGCCTTATTACTATTGGCATATTCGAAAGCCGAACGCAAAAACATACGCACTCTTTCATCCAGTTCTGCTACGGCATTGTTAGTGAATGTAACGAGCAATATTTCTTTGATGTTGATATCCTTTTCAAGAATCAGCCTTAGTACCATTACTGCTATCGAAAAGGTTTTACCGGTACCCGCACTCGCTTCCACCAGGTTTTTTTTCTCAAGCGGAACATTCAATGCATCAAATTCTATAAATTTATTCATCACGATATTTTAAAACACATCTTTAAATCCTTTCAAAATTTTTTCCGAAATCATTTTGTATGCTTCAAAGATTTCTGATTCATCCCAGTCTTCAGATTCTTTTGAAAGATAGGGGTTGTACTTTTTCTTGCTATCTAATTTGAATTTAGCGCTATCAGCATTCCTGATTTTTTCCAGGTCTGTTCCCCAGTCGGGCATGAAGAACAATATTTTTTTCATTCCTTCATGATACACTGAGATCAATTCACGGAGATGACTGAGGGCTTCCTTCTGCCGGATGGGCTTTGCCTTTTGGGTCTTGCTTCCAACAAAGAAAAATTCGCACTGTGTATTGCTTGCCGCCAATACCAATGCAGTCAGGTAGGCCACAAATAAATGTTTGTCTTCGCCTTTGGAAAGGCACGGATAAAGCGCCTTATTTCCAAAAATATTTTCTATGAAACCTTCAACTGTGTACTCACCGATTGAGAGGGATACAGGCAACACAGACCCGGATTCATTTTCTGCAAGCCGGTGGAATTCTTTTTTACGTTCCTCCATTGCATCTGCCAATAACTGCATTTCCAGCCTTCCGGAATTTTTCAATGGAAGATTCCCGCGTTGAATTTGTTCGGTAGTAAAATCTTCCAGGCTTTCATCTTTTTCATAGAGCCAGGATTTTTTGAGATTCCATTTTTCGAGATGATTCAATTCAAATATTTCTGATTCAGGAAGGGAGTAAGCCTGTTCCTCGTAATAGATGTGCAATACTTTGTTGTAATAGAATTTTACCGGGTCTTTGAAAAAAGAAATGAAATCATTTAACCGTATGGTTCCTGCTACCTCAGTATCGGGTGGATTTGTGTTTTTGATATTGACCGTTTCTTTTTGAGCAAGCAGGTAATTGTAATATCCTTCCCGATTGCCATAGAGGCTGCTGAAATTGTGTAATGGCTGTTTGGTAAGCATCAGTTTCAAAACGTTGTCGCTATGTATCGCGTGTGATTCGATAAATGCAATCAGTTGATCCAGCAGTATGCTGGGTGGCCGGCTGGAATTGTCCAGGATGCTTTGCCCTTTGTAGCTCAGATACAGATGGTCGCCGGCACTCAGAATGGTTTCGAGAAACAGATGCTTGTCATTCATCTTCAGGCTTCGGTCGCCGGCTCTCGGGTGAAGCGTCATGAGATCAAATCCCGTCTTATTTTCTTTCCGTGGAAATTTATCAAAATCCAGGCCCAGCATAGCAACGATTCGGAAAGGAATACTCCGCATTGGTATCAAAGAACAGAAGGTAATACCACTCAAAGAATATCGATATTCATGTGTCGCATTGTTCAACTGAGGCAAAAATTGTTTTGCAAAAACAGGATAGGATACTTTTTGATTAAAATGTACTTCGATGTTTGAAATATTTTCGATTTGCTTTATCAGCAACCGGTATTCCTCCGAATCATTTTTTTCGTCATCAAAAATAAAATGGTGCATGACGTCCAATACATATCCTGCCCACTCGTGTAGCCGGCACTCATCTTTTTTCTTTTCGATATAATGCAGCAGTTTGCCGGCAAAGTAGCAAAAATGAATGATGTCATTGGCTCCTGATCCTTCCGTGTCATCCAATGGGAAAAAAGACTCCGGACCTTCGCCAAATCTTTCGCCACCTCCTATACATATACCGTACATGATGCGTTGCAGCCCATACTTCCAGCTTACATAGATAGAATCATTGGCAGTGGAGCCTGCTATCCCGTGCCGGATATTTGAAGCATTGACAACATTCCTAATGGCGTCCATATCTGATATGCCGAAATGATTTCGGATACAAGAGAACTCGAGTAATTGTAAAACATTTTCTGAGGTCAGGTCTTTTTCATCCATTGAAAGGATGGCATACAGGGCACCACTCAGGCTGTCGGATGAAGTGTAGGATTCATCTGCGATGGTGTATCTGAATTTATGCGGAGCATTGTCAAACACCGAACGGATATACGAAGCATAAAGATTGATATCCGTAACCTGCACTACAATATCCCGTGAAGCAAACACACCCGGATGCTGATCTATTATTCGGACGAGATAATTGTACAATGTCTGCACTTCACGTGCAGGGCTGTGGCAAGATTGAATGACGATAGATTCGTCTTGCAATAAACTATCTGTGAAAAAATCTTCTTGCTTTGGCACCTCATTTGAAGAAAGGTAATATTGGATGGAGTGGAGCAAAGTGTCTTTTTCAAAAAAGGAATGATCTGTGGTCTCATACAGATTGATGACTTCGTCATTATTAAAAAAAAGTTGAAAGGTGTTTTGAATGAGCTTGCCCCAGTCAAGAAGAAGCGGATTCGAGTTTTGATCTGCTTCTATCTCTTTTCCTTTTCGCTGCAGGTAAAAAATTTCGCGTTTGCTTTTGTCTTCATACCAGTAGATATCGGGAGCAGGGTTAGGGAGAAATAAATACACCGGGATCAGTTGGCTGATACCAATCAACAAGTCACGATGATAGGAGGTGAGCAACACTGTTCCAAAAATGAAAATTGCCGGAAGTTGCTTTTTGATAGATGTTGCTGCTTCAGGGTCGTTGCATTTTTGCAGGATGAAATGACTGGTAGCAGCCTTTGAAGGAAATTGGGCACCGGCTTTTTGGCGAACGGTGAGCCAGAGTTCCCTTTGCCATCGCTCTTCTTCTGCCCCTGTAGTTAGTTGATCATTTTCCCAGGCCTTCAGCACATCCTGCCGATACACCTGGTACTGATCGAAAATATCAGCTAATTTCCTGGCAAGTTCCATCCTTTTGCTTTCACCTGAAATGGTATTGGTTGAATAATATGCTGCTACTTCAGGATACTTTTGTTCAAAGGCTGGCTGTTGCAGCGCTTCAAAGATCAGCCATGACAATTCATTGGAAGAAAGCGATTGATTGTATTTGCCACCGGCTGCGAGAAATATTTTGTTGATAATATCATTTGGCTTCAGAAACTCAATGTTGGCTGCAATACCATCCAGCGAAGCAATTTTTTCGCGAAGCCAGTTATTCATCCCTTCTGTTTGAGTGACTACATAAACAGGTTTGAAAACGTCCGGCCTGTTCTGTCGCATGACCTGAATCAACTCTTGTGCGAGAGCTGAAAGATCATTGGAACTTTTTATATAGAATTGAATCGGTGCCATTATTTTAATCTGTATTTGATTCCGGAACCACGTTCCACGCTTTTTTGAATAGCACTGAGCAGCGTGCTTTCGGGTGACTGGATGGTAACGTGTTTGCGGGCACGTGTGATGGCAGTATAGATCAATTCTTTTGTCAACAAAGGCAGATCAGTTTCCGGAAGCAGGATCAGTACATCATTGAATTCTGAACCCTGGCTCTTGTGTATGGTAATGGCAAATGCTGTTTCGGCATTGCTGATGAGAGAAGGGGCGAAGCCAACGAGTTCATTATTGATCTCGAACCAGACTTTCAGTTTACCTGTTGAATCCTTTCTTGTGATGCCCGTATCTCCATTGTACAATTGTAATTGATAATTGTTTTTTGTAATCAGCACCGGCCTGTGCTCATAAAAATCGTATTGCCGCTGAATTCGACCTTTGTCTTCCAATAACTTTTCAATCCTCGAATTTGTATTGTACAAGCCGTTGACACCTTCACGCATTGCACAGAGTACTTTGCAATGATTGAATTTCCTGAGTGCCCCCAAGGTGTCTTTTTCATTTAAGTATTCATCAAACTTGCTGACAAAATTTTCAAAGATTTCAGGCTTGTAAAAAGTATCGATTACCACTTCGTCATCCTTCTTTGTAAGAAAATCAACAACCTCGTCTTTATTTTCATGGATCACTGCACGGCTTAGACGTCCGATTCCTCTGTCATCAGAAAATCTATAACTCTTTTGCAACTCAATGATATGGTCAGACAGGGTAGTTGGGTATTGTTGCTCAACAATCCCCGGGTTTTTTCCTGTAAGTTTTTCAATGGACTTAAGCATGCCCGGTGAAAATTGATCCAATGCTCCTGCTGCTTCACACAGATCGCCAAACAAACTGCCTGCCTCAACGGATGCGAGTTGATTGCGGTCGCCCAGCAGGATTAACCTTGTATCATCACCCACTGCATCCAGTAGCTTTGAAAACAGTGCTACATCTATCATGGAGCACTCATCTACAATGAGAATATCTAGGGGTAATGGATTTTCTTTATTGTGCCTGAAATAGATAGAACCTTTTTGCGGGCCTAACAACCTGTGAATTGTTAGCGGCTCAAGTGAATTAAAAATATTTTTTATTTCTTCTGAAAACCGGGCTGAGGCATTTTGAAGGCTCTCGGCCATTCTTGCTGCAGCCTTACCTGTAGGTGCTGCGAGTCCGATTCGTAAATTTTTACGATTGGCAATAAATTGGGAAAGGATATTGGCCACTGTGGTGGTTTTTCCGGTTCCCGGTCCGCCTGTAATAATGGTGAATGGGTGCATGAGAGAAGCTATGATGGCGACGGACTGCCAGTTGACCTCCCCGTCACTTTCTTTCAAATTGGGAATGCCCTCTTTAGAATATTCAGAATCCTTTTGCCTTAACAGGGTCCTGATTTTTTCGACGACCCTTGTTTCATATTGGAAATAGCGGTGGAGATAGAGGTTGCCTTCACACTCTATTATTAGGCCACCATCAGCCCGGATAGCATCATCGGAGAATCCCGGAAACCATTCGCCAGGGACTTCCTCTTTTACCGCGTCTTTCCTGATGCAGATGTGCCCCTCCTGGAGTTTTTTGTACAATACATACAATATGGGTTTGTATGCCTCATCAAAATAATCCGCAAGTTGCAGGGCTGTATCGTAATGGTGGTTTAAAGAAAAATTGCGCATGCAGGTAGAAATCAAATGTAAAAAA
Organism: Chitinophagaceae bacterium; assembly: GCA_039811325.1. GTDB lineage: Bacteria > Bacteroidota > Bacteroidia > Chitinophagales > Chitinophagaceae > Ginsengibacter. The sequence continues at coordinate 17,607 of JBDHYH010000021.1, forward strand.
TATAATGCAGAGACTGGGTGCAATTTAGAACCTTCTACTGCCAATTACTGACAGTGCAGGGAGGTATTCCGGAATTCATAAAAAGTTCAATTGAGGATTTGAGAAATGATAAAAAAAGCATATATGGCAATAGTTACCATCCCGCTCTCCTTAATATTCATTAACTTGCGTCCCTGTTGATGAAAATCTAAAAAGTAGTGAGTACCCAGCCAAATCAGAAACCGGTCGTCGGCATCACATGTGGTGATATCAATGGGATCGGACCTGAAATAATCATAAAAGCATTGTCAGACAACCGGATCAATGAGTGGTGTGTGCCGGTAATTTTTGGAAATAATAAAATTTTTAATTTTTACCGCAAGGGCCTCCAGGACTTTCACTTCAACTTTACTCAGATAAGGGACTTTTCAAAACTGAATCCGAGGCAGACAAATGTCATTAATTGCTGGGAAGAGGAAGTAGCTATTCAACCAGGAGAGTTGAATGAAACCGGTGGCCAATATGCAGCAAAGTCACTCAAAGCTGCTGCAACGGCGCTGAAAGAAGGGCATTTAGATGTGCTGGTAACGGCGCCAATTCATAAACAGAATATTTACGGAAAGGATTTTCCTTTCACCGGGCATACACCTTTTCTGAAATCATTTTTTGAGCAGAAAGATGTGGTCATGCTGATGGCTGCCGGCAATTTCAGGATGGGCCTTGTTACAGAACATATTCCTATCTCAGCTGTTGCTGCCGAGATCACACGGCAATCTATTGTCAGCAAATTGCTGATTATGAAAGACTCCCTCAGGAAGGATTTTGATGTACAAAAACCAAAGATTGCAGTACTGGCACTAAATCCGCATGCAGGCGATAATGGGCTTGTGGGCAAAGAGGAAGAAGAGATCATCAGGCCTGCCATCAAAGAGGCTAAACAGCACAATATGATTGTGGAGGGACCATTTGCAGCAGATGGTTTTTTTGCAAGGTGCTACCATTTGCGCTTTGATGCGGTGTTGGCAATGTATCATGACCAGGGTTTGATACCCTTTAAGTCGTTGGCGCAGGAAGAAGGAATAAATTATACTGCGGGATTGCCTGTAGTAAGGACAAGTCCGGATCATGGTACGGCTTTTGACTTAGCAGGGAAAGGTCTTGCAGATGCTTCATCACTGATCGCTGCTATTTTTGAAGGCATTGAAATTTTTAAAAGGAGGTTTATTTATGAGGACTCCAGAAAGAATCCTTTGAAGAGAACTTATGTAGGAACAGGGGTAGATGAAAAAATTGAGGAGACACCTCGGAAATAAAAATATTTCGGACGGTATTGCGTTATTTTACGGGTGAAACTACTATTTTTATTGTCCGGTTGATGAATTGGACCCACAATAAAAATATCAATAGCCAGGAAAAAGCCATATCGGGGTGTTACCACAAGTGGTTTTGAATATTCTAAACTTAGTGTATGGACAATATTTTTTTGAGTGGGGGATTGGCTTTTTTGATTTCTTTCTTTGCCATTCCTGTGATTATACAGGTTGCAGTTTCAAAAAAATTATTTGATGAACCAGACGAGCGGAAGGTTCATAAGAGCGTAATACCAACACTCGGAGGATTGGGTATTTTTTCAGGATTTATTTTGGCAACATTGATTGGAGCGCCACCCACTGCTTCGGGAATCTTGCAATATTTTGTAGCTGCCTGCCTGGTTATCTTTTTCCTTGGTATTAAAGATGATATTTTAATTCTTTCTGCTTCTAAGAAATTCCTTGGTCAATTATTTGCCGCAGGAATTATTATTAAGTTTGGAGGTATCCAGATTCACAGCATGTATGGTTTTATGGGTATCTACGAATTACCAAATACGGTAAGCATTCTCCTGACTCTTTTCACTATCATTGTTGTTACCAATTCATTCAACCTTATTGATGGGATAGATGGGCTTGCAGGCACACTTGGTGTATTCACCTCGTTGATTTTTGGACTTTATTTTTATAAGACAGGCCAGGTGCTCTATGGGATTATGGCATTCTCACTGGTAGGTAGCCTTGTAGGGTTTCTGATTTACAATTTTAACCCGGCAAAAATATTCATGGGCGACACCGGCTCCTTAATGATCGGACTACTAAACTCTATTTTTGTCATCCGCTTTATTGCGACGGCTTCTGACCCGGCATTCGGATTCCCAATAGAATCTGCTCCTGCTATAGGGTTTGCAATCCTGATAGTTCCGCTGTTTGATACACTCAGGGTAGTTACAATTCGTGCTTTCAGAAGACGTTCTCCATTTAGTCCTGACAGGAATCACATACACCATTTTCTCTTAGATCTTGGGTTCAGTCATAAATTGATTGTTGCTACCTGTCTGGTTGGAAATATTGCTTTTGTCGCATTGGCATATTACCTGAGATTTGCAGGCACTACAGCAGTAATACTTTCACTTTCAGCCACAGCTATTACGTTGGTAAGTATTGCATATTACAACCGTCCGGGATTGAAAATAGCCTCCGGAAAACCTTTTGCCCCCAAAGAACATGTATTGGGTGGACATAAGGTCATTACCATCGGCAATAAAAGAACTGAGAAGGAGTCCACCGCAGTTTAAGCTTTTCTAAAGGCACTTTCCTTAATTGAGTTGTTCTCTTTTATTACATTTGTAAGTTTTACAGATAGCAAAATTGTATTCATATCATGACAGGCGAAAATGAAATTGCTGCCACGGCAAAGAGCTCTATGCAAAAAACAATTAGTCACCTGGAGTCTGAACTCGCAAAGATCAGAGCCGGTAAGGCTTCTCCGGACATTTTGAATGGCATCGTAGTGGATTACTATGGAAATCCGACACCTATAGGCCAGGTAGGAAATATCAGTGTGATGGATGCCCGTACACTGACCATTCAGCCCTGGGAAAAGAATATGCTTCAGCCTATCGAACGGGCTATCATTGCATCCAATATTGGTTTGAATCCACAAAATGATGGAAATATTATTCGGTTGTTTTTGCCTCCATTGACTGAAGAAAGAAGAAAGGAATTGGTAAAAAGAAGTTTTGCAGAAGGCGAGCAGGCAAAAATATCTGTGCGCAGCATCCGAAGGGATTCTATTGAACAAATCAAGAAGATGCAGAAAGATGGCATGAGCGAAGATGCAGCAAGGGATAATGAAGAAGCAATACAAGGGCTTACGGATAAATTCATCACATTAATCGACAAATATCTCGAGACGAAGGAAAAAGAGATCATGGTCGTATAAGTACTCCTGTTAGGTTTATTGACAACGAATATTATAACCATCTCTATTGAATTGGCTATTTTCTCCGTTCTATTTCTTAATATTACTGTGAGAAATCGAATTTTATTAACCATCAAACAAGAATGAAATGAGTTTACTAAAAGACTTTCGTGATTTTGCAGTGAAAGGAAACGTAATGGACCTGGCTGCAGCAGTAATTATCGGAGCTGCATTTGGTGCCATCGTCTCTTCATTGGTCGACGATATCGTTACCCCTTTACTGCTTACCCCTGCTTTGAAGGCCGTTGGCGCGGAGAGTATCGAGAAATTACATTGGGGTGCGGTGAAGTATGGATCCTTTCTTGCGGCTGTGATCAAATTCGTTGTTTACGCCTTTGTAATTTTTATGCTGATAAGAAGTGTACAAAAATTACAGAAGAAGAAAGAAGCTGCTCCTGCGGCCCCATCCTCAACAGATACATTACTTACCGAGATCAGGGATGAGCTTCGAAAAAAATAATTCGCAATGGATGTATAAGTTCAGTGAGGCAGTAGCCTGCAATTGGCAGACCCAATCATCAATCGATTCCTGAATCCGGTCGATTTTTGGTTGACCTGCGCTGAACTGGCTTTTGAGGATAAGCTCAAATGTATCATGATAGCAGTCATAACTTTGGCTGCTATTTTTTATTGAATTTTTACAGAGTAAAAAATACAGCACGCTATTAAAGGCTGCTCCCGGTTTCTTTTTTATAGATACCCGGCAGCCGCCAATCAAACCGGATGGCAAGAATTCGTATCAGGAAAATAATGATAATCGAAACTGCATCGTTTACATCGCTGTTGACGCCATTGAGATAAAGAATGAAATAAACAGTACCTCCGGCGATACATGCAGATGCATAAATTTCCTTCTTAAAGATTAATGGGATCGTATTGATCAACATATCCCTAATCACTCCTCCGAAACACCCGGTGATAGTGCCTAAAGCTACACAGATGACAGGGTGTAGCCCGAAAGCAATTCCCTTCTGTATGCCCAGGATTGTGAATAGGCCGAGGCCAATTGAGTCAAACACAATCAGTGTCTTTTGAAAATTTTTGATATAACTGCGGAATAGAATTACAATAATTGTTGTGCTTAAAATAATGGCAGTGTAATTGATATTTCGAATCCATGCAACAGGCAAATCTCCAATCATCATATCTCTAACTGTTCCGCCTCCGATAGCTGTTACAAACGCTATGATGACGACTCCAAAAAGGTCAAGTTTTTTTTCCATAGCTGCATATACTCCGGACACGGCAAAGGCAATTGTTCCTAGTATGTCAATGAATTTAAAATATTCCTGGTGCATGACGTGAAGTTCGGAATTCCTCACTGAATAAATTTTACCTTTGCGTCCAAAATATTTCTGATATGGTTATTCAGCAGTTTGAAGACAAAGGACTTGCACATTATTCTTATGCCATACTTAGTGAAGGGGAAATCGTACTCGTAGATCCTGAACGGAATCCTGAGCCTTATCATGCTTTTGCAAAACAGAATAATGCAAAGATCAAAGCCGTCATCGAAACACATCCGCATGCGGACTTTATTAGTTCTCATGCTGAGATCAACAGGAACACAGGAGCAACTATTTATGTCAGCAAACTTTTATCGGGAGATTACCCTCATCAATCATTCGATGAAGGTGATTCTTTCCAGGTGGGTAGTGTAACCTTCAAAGCGCTGAATACTCCCGGTCATTCACCTGACAGTATTTGTATTGTAGCGTATGAAAACGGAAAACCGGAGGCCGTGTTTACCGGTGATACATTATTTATTGGAGATTGTGGCAGGCCTGATCTTCGTGAAAAAGCCGGAGCACTGACAGCAGCCCGTGAGCAGCTGGCAAAAAGTATGTATCATTCACTCCGTGAAAAACTTGCCAAACTTCCTGATGATGTAAAAGTTTATCCAACCCACGGCGCAGGTAGTCTTTGTGGCAGAGGGCTGAGCAGTCAGAATGTGAGTACCATTGGTGCGGAAAAAGCAACCAATTGGTCGTTGCAACCGGCTACAGAGGAAGAATTTGTAAAAGAACTTTTGACCAATCAACCTTTTGTTCCAAAGTACTTCACCAATTCTGTTGCATTGAATAAGAAAGGTGCTCCTGATTATGCTGTCAGTGTTGAGAAGGTTGATATTGAAATTGGAATTCCAGAAGGCTATGACAAAAATATTCTGATCATTGACACACGCCCTGCAAAAGATTACAAAACAGGTTTTCTTCCCAACAGCATCAACCTGATGGAAGGTGGTAAGTTCGAAACCTGGCTGGGCAGCATCGTATCTCCGGGAGAACCATTTTATTTGCTGGCTACTTCATCAGAAAAAGCAGGAAATCTTCTGAATCGAATTGCAAAGATTGGATACGAATCGCAGGTGGTTTCTGTATGGGTAGGAAATGAAATGACAGGTAGCAAAATTTCAGATTTGGATATCAATGCTTTCAGAAATAATTCAGATAGTTATACGATCATTGATGTACGCAACCAATCTGAGGTGGCCTCCGGCAAAATATTTCAAAATGCCATTGCAATTCCATTGCCGGAACTACGCGAGAGAGTAAATGAAATTCCTGCCGGCAAACCGGTGGTAGTACATTGCGCCGCAGGCTACCGCAGTGCTGCTGGTGTATCTATTGTGAAGGCAGTAATGAATGGCAGTATGCAGGTGTATGATTTGGGAGAGGCAATCAATGATTTCAAATAATTCCGTATGGCGGTAAAAAAACAGGTAGTCATAGATGTTAGAAGGCCCGCAGAGTTTGAAGCGGGACATGCAAAAGGAAGTGTCAACATTCCATTAAATGAAATGGAGGGAAGATTGCAGGAGTTTCGCAAGATGAAAAAAGAGATCATAGTTGTCTGTGGAGGCGGTACACGCAACCAGAAAGCTCATGACCTCCTGGAGCAACATGGCATCCAGTGTACTGCCGGTGGTAGCTGGAAGAAATATTAAATTTTCTCTTTAGAGCTTTCTCACCCAAATATTTCTGAAACTGATAGGCTCACTTGCATCGCCATGTGCCTGAAGTTTTATCGGGCAGGCGCCGTGCGCTTCATAATGAGGCAATCCTATGTAGCGTGTGACTCCTTTTAAAGCAACATTGTTTTGTACCAACACTCCATTGAAAAACAAAGTGACCCTGCCGGGTGATTTCAAAGTTCCGTCTTTTTCGAAGCGAGGTGCAGTCCAAATTACATCGTAAGTCTGCCATTCGCCTGGAGGTTTGTTTGCATTTACCAAAGGTGCATATTGCTTATAAACACTTCCGGCCTGGCCATTGACATAGGTTGAGTTATGGTAAGAATCCAATATCTGAACTTCATAACCTTCATCTCCCGGGCCTGTGGATGCAAGAAACAATCCGCTGTTACCTCTTGCCTGCCCGGTACCGGTTATGTCTTTGGGAATGCGCCATTCAATATGCAATTGATAATCCAGAAAAGAATCCTTTGTTTGAATATTCCCGGCTTTTTTATTAACCGTCAGAGTTCCATTATTTACGATCCAACCGGCCGCTTTACCGGGATTTTTTACAGATTCCCACATATCCAGGTTTTTGCCATCAAACAAAACTATCGCGTCTGAAGAAGGCGCTGAATTTTCAATGCCAGGTGTTACGACCGGGGGGACCGGGGAATAGAATTCTGTATCTTCTGGTTTCATATTAGGTTGAGCCATACAATTCAAAAATGTAAAGGTTGTAATGGTTAGCGCGAAAAGTTTTTTCATCCTGGTTCTCTATTTTTTTATTTAATGAATTAATCACCTTCGGTTTTGACACATCAGGAATAACTGGCGCATTCCTTCATCTCCTTTTCAGTATAGGCCAGCCCGTATTGTTTCAGCACATCATCTGGTACACCATTCCATGCATTAGGTTGGTTACCAACATATCCAACATCCTTTACTCCGATTGGTGAGGTATAAAATCCGGTTGCTGTAAGATTTCGCATCAAGTTGAAGAATGAAACACCGGGTTTCATTTCAGGCTTTGCTTTTTGGGGGTAAGCAATGGCTTCCACCAATTCAATTTGCTGCGTGTTATTGCATTTTGCAAAAACATTTTTATACCGTTTCAGGCATTGTTGATCCAGCCATTGAATTCCACCCCGCATTGGTACTTTGAATTCCGGCTTGTCTTTTACAATAAATTCGATAAAATCAGGAACCCCGGCTTCTGATGCGCTCCCGCTTACGTCGTCTTTTGGTATGATGATGTCGGCCAGCACTGTAATGGTGGCCATCTCGTGTGGTGTAAAAAATGTTTCAGCATTTATCTTTTCAAGGTCTGCTACTTCTTCTTTCATCAGCCCGGCAGCTTTTTCCGGTTTCTTCGCTCCCGGCTTTTTAGTATCAATCTTTGCAGCCTTCTTGTCTTCAGTTTTACAGGAGTCTAGCAACAGTCCTGCTGAAAGAGAGCTTAATGCCAGTACCTTCAATGATTTTCGTCTGTCCATTACTGTAAGATTTAAATATTGTTCTTTTTAAGTTGATCGACTATGTATTCCGAAGTTCTCAGGCTCAATGCAAGAATGGTCCAGGTGATATTCTTGTCTGCCTGTGATACAAATTGGCCACCATCCACATTGAACAGATTTTTGCAATCGTGTGCCTGTGAAAATTTGTTCAATGCTGAAGATCTTGGATCATTACCCATACGTATGGTTCCCGCCTCGTGAATGATATTTCCAGGTGCATGAAGTCCGTAATTATTTTCAGGCCCGTCATCTCCACCCCAGGTAATGACGGCGCCCATGGAGTGAAGGATCTCAGCAAAGGTTTCCTTCATGTGCTTGGCCTGCTTGATCTCATAATCGGAATATTTGGTATGAAACCGCAACACAGGGATGCCGTATTTGTCCACAACGGTTGGGTCTATTTCACAAAAATTGTCTGCAGTAGCTATTGATTCACCACGGCCTGCCATACCCACATGAGCACCGAAGAAATAGCGATAATCTTCTTTAAGTGATGCGCCATATCCACCGGCTTCTTTTTGGTGCCCCTTGATCTTGTAAGTGCCATTCAGATTTTCGATACCCCAACTGAAACCATACAAAGGCATACCGAATCCACCGCCATACTCAATATGATAACCACGCGGGAAGTCCAATTTTTTATTGTCGAGCCACCATGGTGTATAAACGTGCATGCCACCAACACCATCCTCATTATATCGTTTGCGATCAAAGAGTGCAGGTATGATGCCGCCCATATCAGCGCCGGTACTATCGTGCAGATATTTACCAACAATGTTGCTGGAGTTGGCCAGGCCATTTGGATGGCGTGCAGATTTCGAATTGAGTAGCAACCTTGCTGATTCACAGGCACTGGCTCCCAACACTACAGTACGTCCCATTACCTGGTATTCCTGAAGGTCGTCTTTGTTTACATAACTCACTCCTGTAGCAAGCCCCTCTTTATTGGTGAGGATTTCTCTTGCCATAGCATTGGTGAACAAATCAACATTGCCTGTGGCAATAGCAGGAATCACCAATGCTGAACCAGAAGAAAAGTCTGCAGCAATCTTACAACTCCTGCCACACTGCGCACAAAAGAAACATTGTCCTCTTTCTTTATTAATTGCTTTAGTAAGAATGCTCAGCCTGGATGGAATCACCGGAACGCCGATTCTTGTTGCTGCATTCTTTATAAAAAGTTCATGAAGCCGTGGTTTAGGTGGTGGCAGAAAAAAACCATCCGGATCATTGGGTAACCCTTCATTGGTGCCAAAAACCCCAAGCATCTTATCAATGCGATCATAAAATGGTTTCACATCTTCATAGCCGATAGGCCAGTTTTCACCAAGCCCATCGATACTTTTTCTTTTGAAATCTCTTGGCCCAAACCGTAATGAAATGCGTCCCCAGTGGTTGGTGCGGCCACCGAGCATACGGGCACGCCACCATTCCCATTTGGTACCTGGCGCCTGTGTGTAAGGTTCACCATCTATTTCCCATCCCCAATAGCAACCATCAAAGTCGCCGAATGGCCTGTATTTGGTGCTCGCACCACGGCGAGGTGATTCCCATGCATTTTTCAACTGATGAGAATCTACAGCCGGATCGTAGTAAGGGCCTGCCTCGAGAAGACAAACTTTGAGTCCTGCCTTTGCCAGGATGTAAGTAGCCATTCCACCGCCGGCACCCGATCCTATGACGATGGCGTCATACTTTTTTGATTGTTCTTTAACTTGAAAATCTCCCATAAGTGCAACGAAATTTAGTGCAACTGAAAATACGTTCAGCGCTATGAAAATAAAACATTATGTGGTAGGCAGAACATAAAATTTCTTAGTCATTAAAATATTCCTATTTATCATACGTTTGACAGGCAGCATCACAAACCTTTTTTAAAAAATTGTACTTTTACAGATCAATTTCTGTGAATGGAAATAACGCCCGGCCCTTTATTAAGAGAAATCAATTCACCTGAAGACCTCAAAAAACTCAGCAGAGCCCAATTGCATCAGTTGAGTGGTGAACTCAGGCAATACATCATTGATGTAGTAAGTGTCTATGGAGGTCATTTTGCTGCCAGCCTTGGTGTTGTCGAATTGACTGTGGCATTACACTATGTTTTCAATACACCTTATGACCAGTTGGTTTGGGATGTTGGCCACCAGGCTTATGGTCACAAAATCCTGACAGGAAGGAGAGATAATTTCATCACCAATAGAAAGTACAAAGGCATTAGTGGATTTCCAAAGAGAAGTGAAAGTCCTTATGACACTTTCGGTGTAGGACATTCGAGTACATCTATCTCTGCTGCACTGGGTATGGCTATGGCATCACACTACAAAGGTGAATATGATCGACAGCACATTGCAGTCATTGGTGATGGGGCTATGACGGCAGGTGAGGCATTCGAAGGTTTGAATCATGCCGGTTATGAAAAAACAAATCTGCTCATCATTCTGAATGATAATTGCATGAGCATTGATCCCAATGTGGGAGCGCTGAAAGAGTACCTGACAGACATTACTACCTCCGTTACTTACAACAGATTGAGGGATGATTTTTGGAAAGCATTAGGCAAGCTACCTGCAAAAAATTTCAGCAGGTCTATTGCTGCAAAAATAGAAACGGCATTGAAAGGTATGGTGAGTAAGAGTAGTAACCTGTTTGAATCACTCAACCTGAGATATTTTGGCCCTATTGATGGTCATAATATTACCAAATTGGTGGATACATTAAAAGATCTGAAAGAAATTCCAGGCCCCAAATTACTTCATATAAAAACGGTTAAGGGTAAGGGTTATACTGCTGCAGAAAAAGATCAAACCAAGTGGCATGCGCCGGGATTATTTGATAAGATTACCGGTGAAATCTACAAGAAGAAATTTGAACTGCCACAACCACCAAAGTACCAGGATGTATTTGGTGAAACAATTTTGGAACTGGCAGAAAAGAATGATGCGATCATTGGTGTTACGCCGGCAATGCCCAGTGGATGTTCATTAAAGATAATGATGGACAAAATGCCACACCGCGCCTTCGATGTAGGGATATGTGAGCAGCATGCAGTAACACTGAGTGCGGGCATGGCCACGCAGGGGCTTAGGGTGTATTGCAATATTTACTCTTCGTTTATGCAACGTGCCTACGACCAGGTAGTTCATGATGTGGCTATCCAGGATTTGCCGGTTGTATTTTGTTTAGACAGGGCAGGGCTTGTAGGAGAGGACGGGCCTACGCATCATGGAGTATTTGACATTCCGTACATGAGATGCATTCCAAACATGATTATCAGTGCGCCAATGAATGAAAGTGAACTGCGCAACCTGATGTACACTGCACAATTAGAAAAGAATCATCATCCATTTGTGATCCGGTATCCAAGGGGACAAGGTGTAATGCCGGAGTGGCGCACAACAATGCAGGAGATGGAAATTGGTAAAGGCAGGAAATTGAAAGATGGTGAAGGCATTGCGATATTGTCGTTTGGTCATCATGGCAACTTTGCAGCTGAAGCAATCAGGGATGTACAACGACAAGGAATCAATCCGGCTCATTACGATATGCGTTTTGTAAAGCCACTCGATGAGGTTTTGTTGCATGAAGTTTTTGAAAAATTCAAAAAAATCATCACCATAGAAGACGGAACTGTTGTAGGTGGATTCGGCTCAGCCATTCTCGAGTTCATGAATGCACATGGATATTCAGCATCTGTCAGGATTATGGGAATTCCTGATCACTTCATTGAGCATGGTTCTCCTGCTCAATTATATGATGAGATTGGGTTGGACGCTCACCACATTGCAATTGCTATTTGTGAAGAGGTTGGTTCAGCATACACAGCATTACCTGCAGAGGTGAAGATGCCAACGGCAAATTAGTTGTTGCAACTTTGAATGGTTTTGATTCCTATTAACTTTACTACATGATATTTGAGGCTGCAGATTCGAGAGTAATGATTGAAGGAAATAAATTACTGATAAAATCATTGCCGGAACTTAAGAGGCGACTTAACCTTTTCTATGCAGGATTGTTCCTGTGGTTTATTTATCTGTTCCTGAAAAGAATTCTAAAAATACCAACGACACCGTTTTGGGATTGGTTTATGCTGCTGCTCTTCCTTGCTATTCTTGTTTTCTATATTTTGTGGTTCATGGTACGCCTGGTGCAACGGGCCTCAGTTGCCAGGTACAATATCGAAGATATCATCACGGCAGGTGTCATAGAAAGAGATGGTTGTATTTATGCTGTATTTCAATCGCAGAAGGAGAAAAATGTTGCTATCAATTTTGTGCGCGACTCCCATAGTGCAAATGAGTTAATTGCAGCACTCTGTGAGGTGAACAAGAATATTATTCAGCCGGCGGATCAGGATAAAAATGATTTGGGATAGGCCAGTAAACACGCTTGATCAAAAATCCCGTTCTAATGCCCGGAGCCACCTCTCCGGAATTTCATTGTTGCTGGCGTTTACATAATCATTATAGCTGCATGCAATAATTTTTTTACCGGGCAATTGCATCCACCACCGGCCGGTTTTTTTGCTTTGAAGAAATATGGTGCTTTCATCTCCTACGGATGTATGGTATTCATTAAAGTTATGTGAGTCATGAAAGGCAGATTCCTGACGACTGCGGTTTTTCCCATCAAGGAAATACCATACCATTTGTGCTATCTGCAGGGCAGTAATGTTGTGCAAATCCTTTTCGGGTTGATATCCGTAGATGCCAAATGAATCTGCTTTGTGGCCAAGGCCTGCGAACCTTGACAGGCTGCAAGCTTCCTCTCCGGTGAATCCGTTAGGGCTTATTCCGCCAGCAGGTGCATCACTATGCCTGATGGCGGCAATATCAAAACTTACAAAATCAGAGTTGCGCATGAGTGGTTCCATCTCTTCCAGTGATTCTCGTGCCGTACCCACTCTCACACAGTCAAACCGCAGTTTATCCATTGTCTCTAACATATATGGATGCACGAAATAGCTTTGAAAACCGATGTGGTTGTAATGTCGGATATAATTAGGCTCGGTAGTGAGCATATCCATAAGAAAGCTTTCAGACTTCAGATGAGATTCGCTTTGCAGGTTGATATGCGCATCAATTACGGTTGCTTCGGCAAACTTATTAGCATTTGCATAGGTCTTGTATTGTGCCAGGGTATTGTCGTGTGATCCACCGATAATAACCACTGACTTTCCTGATGCCTGAAAGTCGCTTAATACGGTTTGCAGGCAGGAATAACTATCGTTCACTGTAATTCCCGGTTTAATGTTCCCGATATCAGCAATCCTGGTCTCTGTGTGCCAATAAAAAAGTCGATAGAGTTGGGCACGTACTGCGTCTGCAGGATGTATATCCGAAATGAAACCTGCCTCGCGGGATTCATCAATTCCTATGATGATGATATCTGCATTTTCAACTTCAGGCATAGCCTCGTGATAAATCGCAGTAGTAGTGCCGATTTGTTTGTCATAATAAGGCACATCTCCCCGGATCTGGTCAAGGTTTACGGGTTCAAGGAATTGCTCAAGGTCGTACATAAGGATAGCGATTATTTGAAAAATCCTATTTGATAAAATTCAGTTGTCAAAGGGCACAAATTAATAATTTTCTGAGCCGTGCAAAATAAATGTTTGTGGCTTAACTTCGCTCCAATATGGAAGATTTATTGGAAAAAATTGTGCAGCTAAAAACTGAAATTGATGGATTTTCTTCAAATGGCAAGGACGTTGCTGAAGAATTTCGTATCCGGTTCATTGGCTCTTCAGGCCTGGTGAAAGGTTTGATGGGTGAGATGAAGAATATTTCACCCGAAAAACGAAAAGATGCCGGCCTGGCTTTGAATGCACTAAAACAACATGCTGAAGAAAAATACAACGGATTGAAGGAAGCAGTTCCAAAATCAGGAGGAGATCATGCGAAAACAATTGACCTGACACTTCCCGGCAATGAAATGGGTGTGGGTAGCAGGCATCCTATCAGCATTGTAAAAAATAAGATCATTTCTATTTTTCAAAGAATTGGATTTACTGTCGCTGAAGGGCCGGAAGTCGAAGACGACTGGCACAATTTCACGGCATTGAATCTTCCTGAAAATCATCCTGCGAGAGACATGCAGGACACCTTTTATGTGAACCAGGATCCGGCATGGATGCTGCGTACACATACCAGCAGCGTACAGGTGCGTGAAATGGAAAAGGGCGTGTTGCCTATCCGCATTATTTGCCCGGGGCGTGTATTCAGGAATGAAACCATCAGTGCACGTGCGCATTGCTTCTTTCACCAGGTAGAAGGATTGTACATAGAAGAAAATGTAAGCTTTGCAGACTTGAAACAGACATTGTACTTCTTCGTAAAAGAAATGTTTGGCCAGGATATCAATATCAGGTTTCGCCCCTCTTATTTCCCGTTCACGGAACCAAGTGCAGAAATGGACATCAGTTGCCTGATATGCGGTGGATCTGGCTGTAATGTGTGTAAGCATACAGGATGGGTCGAGATATTGGGATGTGGAATGGTGCATCCAAATGTGCTGGAGAATTGTGGGATAGATTCCGAAAAATATACCGGCTTTGCATTCGGAATGGGTATAGAAAGAATTACCATGCTGAAGTACCAGATCAATGACCTGAGATTATTCAGTGAAAATGATATTCGTTTCCTGAAGCAGTTTACAGATACCATTTAAAAACCGGCTAATGGATACTCCGATTTGTGTTTGCGGGGCAGGTACAATGGGTAGTGGTATCGCCCAGGTCTTTGCTACCAGTGGGTTTCCGGTGAAGTTGTTTGATATCGACCAAAACACCCTGGATCACGCAAGAAGTACGATTGAGAAAAACTTAAATTACCTTGTCAGCAAAGGGAAAATAGACAAGCAACAAAAATCTTCGATCTATTCTAAAATTGATTTTATTTCCGGCCTTGATCAATGTACTGCATTTATCATAATAGAGGCAATTGTAGAAAATAAACGGGCGAAAATCGATTTGTTTAATAACCTGGCTGCCTTCAATAATGAAGAGGTCATCTTCGCTTCGAACACATCGTCTATTTCTATTTCAGAAATACAAAAAGAAGTGCCGTATCCTCAAAGAGTAGCAGGAATGCATTTTTTTAATCCTGCTTATATCATGCCCTTAGTGGAAATAATAAGAGGCGAACAAACTGATGATGCGATTTTACAGGAATTAAAAGAAATAGTTCAGCAGATCGGGAAGCGGTCTATTATCTGCAAAGATGCTCCGGGTTTTATTGTGAACCGTGTTGCACGCCCTTACTACCTTGAGCCGTTAAGGCTACTTGAGAATGGCGTTGCTACTTTTGAGGAAATTGACATAGTACTGGAGGCAACCGGTTTCAGGATGGGACCATTTCGGCTGATGGATTTGATTGGGATGGATATCAACCTGGCTACATCTGAAAGTGTGTATGAGGCGTTGGGTAAGCCTTCGCGATTGGAGCCATCCCGGATTCAAAGAGAAAAAACGGTTGCCGGTGAACTGGGAAAGAAGACCGGAAAAGGATTTTATGATTATGAAAACCACCACAGGCCTTGAATACAACAACAGATAAAATTTTTGTAACCGGTGGTACGGGACTTGTCGGGAAGGAATTGATTTTGCAATTGCTTGAACAAGGGTACCATGTACGTGCACTATATCACAAAACTCCTGTTGATATTAATCATCCATTGTTAGAAATAATTCGGGGGGATGTGCTCGATGTAGTATTGCTGGAGGAGGCGATGAAGGATATCACGCATGTTTTCCATTGTGCAGCCATTGTATCGTATGATCCTTCGGACAAGTATCGGTTATTAAAAATGAATGTCGAAGGTACAGCCAACATTGTAAATGCCTGCATTGATGCCGGCATTCAGAAGTTGGTGCATGTAAGTTCTGTGGCAGCTATTGGCCGAATCCGGAAGGACGAGTCTGTCAATGAAACCATGCAGTGGTCGGAGAAAACAAATAACAGTGCGTACGGGAAATCGAAATATTACTCCGAAATGGAGGTGTGGCGCGGAATAGGGGAAGGCCTCAATGCCGTCATCGTAAATCCATCTCTCATTCTTGGAGGTAATGATTGGAGTACGGGTTCGTCTGCCATATTTAAATCAGCCTATGAAGAGTTTGCCTGGTATTCTGAAGGCATCAGCGGATTCGTGGATGTAAAGGATGTAGCACGGGCTATGATTTTACTGATGAATAGTGAGATTACTGCTGAGAGGTTTATTCTGAGTGGAGAAAATTGCAGTTATCGTGAAATTTTTACAACTATAGCAAATTGTTTTGGGAAAAAGCCACCTCGCAAGAAGGTTACGCCATTCCTTGCAGCACTGGTTTGGAGGATGGAGAAATGGAAAGGGAAATTGAGAGGAGAGAAACCATTACTGACCAAAGAATCTGCAACTACTTCATTGGCTAAGGTCCGTTATGATCATTCTAAGATTTTGGAATTTCTTCCTGGATTTTCGTTTACCCCTATCCGTGACACAATTGAACGCACTTGTAGAACATTGAAGGTGAAATATAACTTGCCATAGGCAAATTTGAAAATAACAGAAGGTACCAACAGGGAAGTCTTTAAGTTGAAAGGCTAACCGTGTGCATATTTCTCAACCGGCATACGGTTGGCAATGCTTCTGGCAAGTGTCAGTTCATCGGCATACTCCAGTTCGCCACCAAAAGCGATACCTCTTGCGATAGTAGTGATTTTTACCCCGGGGTTGCTCAGTCTCCTGGTGATATAATAGATGGTAGTATCTCCCTGTATATTTGGGCTGAGTGCAAATATTAATTCTTCGATACTTTCATTTTTTATGCGCTCTATCAGTGCATCAATATATAATTGTTCAGGGCCTATACCATCCAGGGGAGAAATAATTCCGCCTAGAATGTGGTAAAGGCCATTGTATTGTTGTGTACTTTCAATAGCAATCACGTCCCTGATATTTTCCACTACACAAATCATTTCCTGCTTCCTTGATGGCTGCCTGCAGATGGCACACAATGTATCGTCAGAGATATTGCCGCATCTGATGCAGAATTGTATCTCGTGTTTCATTTTGGTGATGGCATTTGCAAAGGCATCTACTTCCGATGTTTCTTTCTTTAATAAGTGAAGAGTAAGCCGTAGCGCTGTCTTCTTACCAATACCGGGGAGTTTGGAAAATTCCTTTACCGCATTTTCAAGGAGGGAAGATGAAAAATTCATTCTGCAAAATTACCTATAAGATGCTAATTTGGAAGATGAATTACCAATTAATTCCTGCTTTGCTACAAGGCGTCATCTTGTGTTTTTTGCAATCATAATACCTGGTTTTTGATATGAAGAATTTTTGAAAATAGAGGAAGCGGACAAATCTTAGGCTCCTTGCAAAAGCGCGCTAATTTTATTTGCACCTGTTAGTAGCCGTTTTTTGCCTGCCTGTTTTTAATGACTTTTATTTTAGTGTAACGAAAAACCATCTTTGCTTTTGGGTCACCTTTCGTCGGATTGTAACCAGTCGGATAACCTGCGTAAGAAATGATTTGTCCAGTTACTTGAATTTGCAAAGGAATATTGTCACCTTTCCATAATTTGTCTGCGTTGATAAGTTTGTCATTTGCCGGCTCTAAAAAATAGTATTGTTGTACAGTGTCTGAAACTCGTTTTGTATCACTCCATTGAGCACAAGAGCATTCAATTGCGTTATAGGATAAGTTCAGTGTTGTGTCGTCCTTCGCTAAATATTCAATTTCCTTTTTGAAGACATCAATCTTTGAATAGCGAAACACTTTTGCCTTGTCCAAATGTTCTTCACCTTGAATCATACCTTTAGGGTAGTCTGGTCTTAAATAAAATTTTCCTGTAACTTTTATAAAGTGCCGCTCTGGGTCAAAATACATGGGAAGTCCTAATTCTTTATTTGCTGGTTCAATAAAAATGCAATGTTCGGCAAGTTTGTTGTCTTGATATTTTTTATAGTCAGCAGGTGTCACCCAATTAGCGCAAGAGCAGCCCCAAACAACATAGTCCAACTCCAATGTTTCTGTCTTGCCGTTTAAAGTATTTGTTGGGTCAGAAATGTCTTTATGTTCGGAAGTTTGTCGTATCAAAGTGTCTTTTGAAGGTAAAGTCTTGTCAACCTTGTTTGGATTTGTCTTACAAGCGACAAAAATTAATATGATTAGTAAAATATTTTTCACTTGCAGGGATTCTCTTAAATGGCTACCAGCTCAAATATATACGAGCATTTCCATTTTCTGATCCTTTCCTCACGAATAAGAAATCACCTCTCATTTACAATTGGCTATCTCATTTTTGGGCAATACCTGTGATTTAAAAACATATTACATATCGCCAACTATATCGTTTTCTTCAGCAAATGCTCAATACCCTCCAAAGGACTTAAAATTTGAACGGAATCTTTATTGGAATCATGCAGGTATCTGAGTGTTGTTTTAATTTCATTCTCGTACAATGTTCTCCGAACGATCGCCTATTGCCTTCTGAATCTATCGTATTGCATCTGGAATTTGCTTCCACAATAATTTGACGCTGTATATCAGCATCAGTATGAAATGTATTATTGGATAATCGAGAACCTGAAAATTGCTTCAACTGTTGGAGGGAATGACCTTAGAGTTTTTTTCAGTGCCATCTATGATCTTTTCATACTCATGCCGTCCATAACCAATCAGCAATGGAGTGATGATCAGCAGAATGGCCAGTATTGCACCTGCTCCAAATCCACCAACACCATATATAAGCGCGGATTTTCCTGATTTACTGTAAGGAGGCTCGGGTTTGTCCAGCACCTTGATCACGGGTGTAGCCTTCTGTAATTTATAAGCTGCATTTTGTTGATTAGCTACAGCATTGGCATACTGGGCACGAATCATTTGTTTATCGGCCACTACATTTTCTGTGGGCACCCGGTATTCCAGTTTCGTCGTATTGGTAAAGAGGGTGCGCTGATCCATTTCGATTAATTTCTGATCTTTAGAGTTCATCACGCTACGGAGTGAGTCCACTTTTCCGGAGGCAAATTCAAAATCACGTTTTGCCTTTTCTCTTTTCAGTTCTATGTAAAATGTAGAAATTTTATGAATAAATGCATAGCTGATCACTTTTACCAGTTCTGGTGTGAGGCCTGAATAATTGAGGATAAAACTACTCGTTTTTGAAATGGAAGCATTTAAGTTTCGCCCCAAAACATTTGAAGCCCAGATAATCAAAGCCGGATCATTGGGCTGGTAATTTATTTCCTTGTCGAAGGTGGTTTTGTTCTTTTTGTATTCATCAAGAAGCAATTGTGCAATTGTCTTATTCCCCATAGAAGGAACACGAACAGACGCAACTTCTTCCCTTGTCGTCCTACTCACTGCTAATTCCGTAATATTTACCGAATTCTCGTCAGTAAAGCTTTTTCCATTATCACCCGAACCCATCAATGCACTCAATACTGAGCTGTTTGAATTGTCCCCGGCAGTGAGTGGAAAAATGGTAGCAGAACTTGTGTAATAAACGGGAGATCGTTTGGCATAAATAATCATCATGATTGCAAATATGAATCCTGTCCCTACGATCCATACCCACCTCCTGGTAATTCTTAATAAAATAGCTCTTGTTAGATCCTGTGCATTCATGTTATCAATTATTTAATCCTTGTCAGGATGTAGGCTACTAAAATGGGGATGGAAGTAACAAGTGCCTGGCTGGCAAAACTGGTAATACTTTTCCCTTGAGGCCGTTGTGGAATATTGATTGTACTTCCTGATGTCACTTTTGGGTATATATGAAAGAATCCGAAGTTCTTGGTTCGTTTGCTCGTTCCGTTGGCATAGGTAACAAAGATTCTCTTCCGCCAGGGCCTGGTACCAAACCCCCCTGCCTGATCTACATAATACTTAACATTCTGATGTTGCTTGTCGAAAAATACTTTCAATTCATTTTGTACTGTTCCTTTGATTTCTATTACCGGGTTGGTAGATGGGATATAAATAACATCGCCCGCATTAATAATCAAATCGAATTTACTTCCCGGATTTTCCAGGGCTTTCACCATATCGATAGCTACTGCTTCTTTAGATCCTTTTGAGAGTAAGTTGCCTGTTGCTGAAGAATCGTTCTTTAAGATAGCTGGAGTATTTGTTACGCTATCCCTGTCGCGGTATAACAATGCTCCTGCCAGGTTACTGTTTTGCTTTAATCCTCCTGATCTTTTGATTATAGATGAAATTCTCTCATCCACCTCTAACTTAGGATATGTACCCGGGTATAATACTTCTCCCATTATTTTTATATTCTGTTGCAGTTGAAATTGAGGGTTCCTGCGTATATATACCTGGTCATAAGGTTTAAGTATTATTTCCTCCGTGACCGAATCCAATGCCAGATTTTGGTTGATAGAGTAAGTTTTTATAATGGTATTGGTTGGCGTGAAGCCATTCCTCGCAGAGTCGAGATCCACTACACTTGAAACAGTGATAATACCGTAGGCTGCGGAAGGGAGCAGGCCATTGGCAAAATAAAGGAGGTCTTTGAGTGTCATACTTCCGTACTTCTGGTAAGTGCCGGGTTTTCTCACCTCGCCTTCGATAGAAACGGTTTGTCTTTCTCCAAATTGATTTTTATTAAAAACTTCTATGATATCGTTGGCATTAATAGGAATATTATTAACGCTGTTCAAGTTTACATTCAGGTCCTTAAGACTCACATCGATCTTGTCTGAACGAATGCTCGTAGAGTCTCCTGCACCTTTATAAACATAAGCACGCTCCAGGTAAGAATTGGGAGTAACACCTCCTGCACGGTTGATCAAATCAAAAAGCCTGTCTCCCGGCCGGGCTTCATATACATTTGGATAGGCAACCTCTCCTTTTACCATTACCTTATTTTTGAGGCCGGGATTAATCACATTCACTGCCACGATATCACCATCAAACAAAGGTTCATCCACGATTTCGCCGGAAGCCTTCAAACCAATGGCTTTCATGTTTACTGTTTTGATAGTTTGTTTTTCATTTTCATTTCTGATGATGGTACCGGCAGAGCTATATGCATCAGAGGTAAACCCACCTGCATAGCGAATCAAATCCCTGATGCCTTCATCTTTTTTCAGTTGGTAGTACATAGGTCTTTTGAACTGGCCTGTGGCCAAAACCTTTTTTTCATAAAAAGGAACAATAACGAAATCATTATTTTCAAGATAGACATGTTTACCGTAGTCTCCAGTATTCAGATATTTATAAACGTCGACAGAGTCAATGACCTTGCCGTTCCTGGAGAGTTTGATATCTCTTAGGTTCCCGAAGTCAGAAACACCGCCGGCCATTGCGATCACATTCATTGCATTGGTAAATGCTGAGACAACGACAGGGCCCGGATTTTGCACATTACCAGAAACCTGTACTACTATGGACCTGGGTTGTCCTAAGGTGACGCTGATATTGGTCCCTTGTGGAATCACTTTTCTAAACCTGTCAAATATGATGGCGCGGGCATTAGAAAAACTTAATCCCTGGAGGGTTATTTTCCCCAAGCCTCGTGGGAAGATGGATCCATCGCGCGCCACTACATAATCCTCCTCAAAATCGGCGCCTCCCCAAAGAGTAACTACTATATGATCATCAACTCCTATTTTGTAGTCGTCAGGTGGGGTACTGAGTTCAGTCAATTGCATGATCTGGCTATTGTGAAAAAGATCGCTCCCGTAAGTAGCACGGGGATCAGCTAAAGATTTTCTGACAAAATCCTTCTTAGTACTGTCTGTAGCAACTACCGGTCGATTCAGAATACTTTTGTGAAGATCCTCGCCCGGTTTTTCCTGTTGGCGGTTTTGATCCTGTAATA